>SECN01000215.1 GCA_004173515.1 Myxococcaceae bacterium
GGCGGGGTGCGCGCCGAGGGCTTGAGCCCGGGAGGCACCTGGCTGGGGTGCAGCGGCGGCGCCGCCGGAGGAGGGGGCTCGCCCGGGCGCGGGAAGCTGGCCACCGCGGCGGGACGGCCCGGAGGGGGCGTCACCGGCCGCATCACCGCTGGAGCGGGCGTCGGACGGGGGGGGCGCGCGGCCTCTTCCAGTGCCTGGCCGCAGAGCACGCAGGTGGCCGAGCGCGGCGGGTTGTACCCGTCACAGTTCGGGCAGACCACCGGGAGCGCGGACAACAGGAGCTGAGACATGGGCTTGGGCCAATCTAGGGGGGCCTGAAACGTCGGGTCAATGAAAGCCGGCAGGCTGCCGATACCAGCGCTCCAGGCTTCCAACGCCCGTGAAGGAACGACGATGTTCCAGGGGAACGTTGCCCCTGCTGTTTGAGGCAGTTACGATTGTCACCGCCTCGATGATTCGCCTGAACGACATCCTGCAGCGGGTTGCGTCGTACCACCCGGACCCCGACCTGGACATCATCAAGAAGGCGTACGTCTACTCGGCCAAGGTCCATCAGGGGCAGCTCCGGAAGTCCGGCGAGCCCTACCTGATTCATCCCCTGGAGGTGGCGGGCATCCTCGCGGAGCTCAAGCTGGACGAGGCGTCCATCGTCACCGGCCTGCTCCACGACACCATCGAGGACACGCTCGCCACGGCGGAAGAGCTCACGGAGCTGTTTGGGCCGGAGGTCGCCCAGCTCGTGGACGGCGTGACGAAGCTGTCCAAGTTCTCCGCGTCCGCGACGCTCTCCCAGGAGGAGAAGCAGGCGGAGAACTTCCGCAAGATGATCATCGCGATGGCGCAGGACATCCGCGTCATCCTCGTGAAGCTGGCGGACCGCACGCACAACATGCGGACGCTGGATCACATGTCCGAGGAGAAGCAGGCGCGCATCGGACAGGAGACGCTGGACATCTACGCGCCCCTGGCCAACCGCCTGGGCATCTCCTGGATCAAGACGGAGCTGGAGGACCTGTCCTTCCGCTACGTGAAGCCCCAGGAGTTCTTCGCGCTGGAGGAGCAGCTCAACAAGCGCAAGAAGGAGCGCGAGGCGTACATCGAGGACACGTGCGACCTGATGCGCGCCAAGCTCCAGGAGCGCGGCCTCAAGGGCGACGTCAGCGGCCGCTTCAAGCACGTCTACAGCATCTGGAAGAAGATCAAGTCGCAGGGCATCGACTTCGATCAGATCCACGACATCATCGCGTTCCGCATCATCGCGCCCGCCGTGCCCGCCTGCTACGAGGCGCTGGGCATGGTGCACCAGATGTGGAAGCCGGTGCCGGGGCGCTTCAAGGACTTCATCGCCATCCCGAAGCCCAACATGTACCAGTCCCTGCACACCACGGTGATTGGTCCGTTGAGCGAGCGCGTGGAGGTGCAGATCCGCACCGCGGAGATGCACAAGATCGCCGAAGAGGGCATCGCCGCGCACTGGGCCTACAAAGAGGGCCGCGCGCCCATCTCCAAGGACGATGAGAAGTTCGCCTGGCTGCGCCAGCTGATGGAGTGGCAGCAGGACCTCAAGGACCCCAAGGAGTTCCTCGAGACGGTGAAGGTGGACCTCTTCACCGACGAAGTCTTCGTCTTCACGCCCAAGGGCGATGTGCGCAGCCTGCCGCGCGGGGCGACGCCGGTGGACTTCGCGTACGCCATCCACTCGGACGTGGGCGGCCGGTGCGTGGGCGCCAAGGTGAACGGCAAGATCGTCCCCCTGCGCTACAAGCTGAAGAACGGCGACACGGTGGAGGTGCTCACCAGCCCGCAGGCGCACCCGTCCAAGGACTGGCTCACCTTCGTCAAGACGAGCCGCGCGCAGCAGCGCATCCGCGGCTTCATCAAGCAGCAGCAGCGGGACAAGAGCCTGCAACTGGGCCGCGAACTGGTGGAGCGCGAGTTCAAGCGCTTCCAGCTCAACTTCAACAAGCAGATGAAGTCCGGCGAGCTCAAGAAGGTCGCCGAGGAGCTGGGCTTCCGCGTCGAGGACGACCTGCTGGTGGCCATCGGCTACGGCAAGGTGACGCCGCAGCAACTGGTGCAGCGCATCGTGCCGCAGGACAAGCTGGCGCAGGCGGAGCCGCCCCCGCGTCCGGACGCCAGCAACGGGAATGGCAACGGCAACGGGACGGGCAACACGTCCATGCTGCCGGGCCTGTCCCGCATGACGGACCTGGCCAAGCGGCTGGTGGGCCGCAACAGCCGCAGCGGCGTCCAGATTGGCGGCGTGGACGACGTGCTGGTGCGCTTCGGACGCTGTTGCAACCCTGTTCCCGGGGACCCCATCGCGGGGTTCATCACCCGGGGGCGGGGCGTGACGGTGCACACGGTGGGGTGCGAGAAGGCCCTGGCCACCGACCCCGAGCGGCGCGTGGACGTGTCCTGGGACGTGAAGGGCGACTTCAAGCGGCCCGTGACGCTGCGCGTGCTGACGGCGGACCGGCCGGGCCTGCTGGCGGACATCACCCACACGTTCTCGAAGAAGAGCGTGAACATCTCCCAGGCGAACTGCCGGGCCACCGGCGATGACCGGGCGGTGAACACCTTCGAGGTCACCATCTCCGACCTCAAGCAGCTGACGGACCTGATGCGCTCCATCGAGCGTTTGACGGGCGTCTACTCCGTCGAGCGAATCTAGCGCCGGCCCGGATGTGCTACAGCGCGCGGCGGACCCGCGGCCCCTGACGTCCTTTTCTCGGGGCCGCCTCAACGCGAGGTGTGCTGCATGGCGCGCAAGGCAATCCACTCCGACGACGCCCCCAAGGCCATTGGCCCTTACTCCCAGGCCGTGCAGGTGGACGCCGGGAAGCTGACGTTCCTGTCCGGGCAGATCCCCCTGGACCCCAAGACGATGGAGATCGTCCCCGGCGACGTCGTCGCGCAGGCCGAGCGCGTGATGGAGAACCTCAAGGCGGTGCTCGCCGCCAGCGGCCTGGACTTCTCCCACGTCGTTCGCTGCACCATCTTCCTCACCGACCTGGGCGACTTCGCCAAGGTGAACGAGGTCTACGGCCGCGCCTTCACCGGCGCGCCCCCGGCCCGCGCCACCGTGCAGGTGTCCGCGCTGCCTCGCGGCTCCAAGGTGGAGATCGACGCCATCGCCGTCTCCTGACGTCGGGCGCTCCCACGCTGGAAACACGAAGGCCGTCGGTTCCCGCTGTGGGAGCCGACGGCCTTGGTGCTTCAGGCTTCGGTGAGGCGGCGGACTACTTCGCTTCCGCCGCGACCGCGACGCCGGCCTTCTTCAGCTCCTCGTCGATGACGCGCTTGAAGGCGTCGAAGGGCTGGGCGCCCACGAGGGTGCGGCCGTTGACGAAGAAGGTGGGCGTGCCGTTCGCGCCCAGGGCGGAGCCGGCGGCCATGTCCGCTTCGATCTGCGCGTCGAACTTGTTGCTGTCCAGGGCGGACTTGAACTTCGCCATGTCCAGCTTCAGCTCCTTGGCGTACTTCTCCAGGGACTCGCGATCCAACGCGCGCTGGTTGGCGAACATCAGGTCGTGCATCTGCCAGAACTTGCCCTGCTCGTGCGCGGCCATGGAGGCCTGCGCGGCGAGCTTCGCGTGCTGGTGGAAGGGCAGCGGCTGGTGCTTGAAGGCGATCTTCACCTTGCCCTCGTAGGCCTTCTCCACCTGCTCGAGCGTGGGCACCGCGCGGCTGCAGAAGGGGCACTCGAAGTCGGACCAGGCGACGATGGTCACCGGGGCCTTGGCGGGACCGCGCACCGGCGCGTTGCCCACGTCCACCTTCTGCACGGCCGGCTCGGCGGGCGCCGCGGGGGCGGCCGGGACGGCGTTCACGTTGTCCTGGTTCAGCTTGGCGTAGAGGTCCTCCGCCTTGGTGCCGGCGGCGAGCGCCTTGTCGGCCTTGGCGATCTCCTCGTCGATGAGGGGCTTGAAGGCCTCGAAGGGCTGCGCGCCCGACAGGAAGCGGCCGTTGATGAAGAAGGCCGGGGTGCCATTGGCGCCCACCGAGGTGCCGGCTTCGGAGTCCGCCGCGACCTTCGCGTTGAACTTGCCGCTGTCCAGGGCGGACTTGAACTTCGCCATGTCCAGCTTCAGCTCCTCGGCGTACTTCTCCAGGGAGGCGCGATCCAGCGCGCGCTGGTTGGCGAACATCTTGTCGTGCATCTCCCAGAACTTGCCCTGCTCATGGGCGGCGAGCGACGCCTGGGCGGCGATCTTCGCGTTCGGGTGCATGGGCAGCGGCTGCTGACGGAACACCACGCGCACGTCCTTGCCGTAGGTCTCCTTGATGCGGGTCAGCGTGGGCACCGCGCGGCTGCAGAACGGGCACTCGAAGTCGGACCACTCCACGATGGTGACCTTCGCGGTGGTGGGGCCGAACGACGGCGCGTCCGCGGGGACTTCCACCTTCTTGGCGGCGGCGGCGGGCTCCGCGTTGCCCTGGGGACGCGACGGGGCGCGCTCGACGCCCTTCTCGATGGTGCGCGCGTAGACCTGGCCGGGGGCGACGCCGCTCTTCACCAGGCCTTCGGCCTTGGCGAGCTCCTCGTCGATGAGGCTCTTGAAGTTCTCGATGGGCTGCGCGCCCGACAGGAAGCGGCCGTTGATGAAGAAGGCCGGCGTGCCGTTGGCGCCCAGCTGCGAGGCCATGGCCTGCTCCTTGGAGATGACGTCGGACAGACGGGAGGCGGTCATGTCCTCCTTCCACTTCGCGACGTCCAGGCCGATCTCCCGGGCGTACTTCTCCAGGCTCTCCCCATCCAGCTTCTTCTGGTTGGCGAAGAGCAGGTCGTGCATGTCCCAGTACTTGCCCTGCTCACCGGCCGCGAGCGCCGCGAGGGCCGCGGGCTTGGCGTGCGGGTGGAAGGACAGCGGGTTCTGGCGCATCACCACGCGCAGCTTGCTGCCGTAGTCCTTCTGGAGCTGCACGACGGTGTTGTGCGCGCGGCTGCAGAACGGGCACTCGTAGTCGGAGAACTCCACCACGGTGACGAGCGCGTTGACGCTGCCCTTCACCGGCGCGCCGTCGATGGGCACCTTGAAGACGGTGGGGTCCACCTGACGCGCGCCGGGCTTGGCGGCCTGCGCGACGGTGGGCGAGTTGCCAGGGGTGGTGGTGGCTTTCGAGCCGCTGGCGGCACGGCCGCCAACGAACCCGAGCACCAGGCCCACCAACAGGGCCACGATGACATTGGGCTTCATGGGTTGGGAATGCTCCTGCGCCATAGGTCCGACTCCGGGGGGCCCAAGCGGGTGTCTGGGTAGGGAAAGGGCGGGGTACTTAACAGAGGGAATTCCAGACACGCAAGCCGCGATGACCGCCTGCGTCCGCCACATCCGGAGGGTCCCGAAGGGGCGGACAACGACGCGGGGTGGATCAAAATTCCCTCTCACTGCATGCCCGCGTGCGTTCCGGGTCCATGACAGGATGCGAGCCCATGGAAGCCGGTGTGCGCGTGGATACGTCCGGAGCCTTCTGCCCGGTGCCCATCCTGGAGATCGCGAAGGCGATGCGGCGCCTTGCGCCCGGGACGCTGGTGGAGCTGGTGTCCACCGACCGGGGGCTGGAGGCGGACCTGCCCGCGTGGTGCGAGGCGACCGGCAACGCGCTCGTCCGCCTGGAGCGGCGGGGCACCCACTATGTGGGCTGGGTGCGCAAGGCCGGGTGAGCGGCCGTGGGGCGCGGGCCTACAGCAACTGGAGGACGCGGTCCTCCAGGCGGCGGCCCCGGCTGACGCCGAGGATGAGCACCTGATGCTGGACGAGGTGGCCCACGGTGCGGCTGATGACCTCCTCGGCCTTGTGGGCCTGGCCATCGAAGCGGACGCAGAGCACGTCGGCGCCTTCCATGCGCGCGCCGATGACGCCGGGCAGGGCGTCGATCTCCGGGATGATGACGTCGCCCCGGGCGATCTGGACGCGGAACTCGGCGCCCTGTCCGGTGAGCTCGGACATGGTGCCGGCCTGCGCGAGCGAGCCCTTGTCGAGGATGGCGGCCGCGTCGCACAGCTCCTCCAGCTCCTGGAGGTTGTGGCTGGAGACGACGACGGTCTGCGTGCCCTTCATGTCCTTGATGACCTGACGGACCTGGGCGGCGATGCGCGGATCCAACCCGGCGGTGGGCTCATCCAGGAGCACGAGGGGAGGGCGGCCCATGAGGGCCTGGGCCATGGCGGCCCGCTTGGCCATGCCGTGGCTGAGCGCTTGGGTCTGCACCGCCCAGGCCTCCATCAGGCCCACCTTCTCCAGGGCGCCGCGCGCTTCGTGCTCCGGCTGGGGCAGGTCCGACAGGCGCGCCCAGTACATGAGCAGCGCGCCCACCTCCCAGCCCGGGGGCAGCACCGCGTCCTGGGGCAGCGCGCCCACGCGGCCCTTGAGGGCGCCGGGCGTGGTGGGCGACACGCCCATCACCTTGAGCGAGCCCTCGGAGGGGTAGAGGTAGCCGCACATCATGGAGAAGGTCGTCGTCTTGCCGGCGCCGTTGGGCCCGATGAGGCCGAACACGTCGCCCTGGCGCACCGTGAGGCTCACCGCGTTGACGGCGACCTTGGGGCCGAAGCGCTTGGACACACCCGACAGTTCAATGGCCAGGTCGCTCACAGGTCCCTCGCGCGCAGGACGCCGTAGGCGCCCACCAGGAAGATGGCCGCGAAGGCGGCGTAGGCCGCGCCGCTGCCGGCGAACTCGGCGAGCTTCGGGTGCAGCAGGTTGCCCGAGTAGTACGACGGGGACAGGTAGCGCACGAAGCGCACCAGGCTGGTGTCCGCCACGGCGCGCCCCACGGAGTCCATCAGCCAGAAGACGAACAGCAGGATGAAGTTGAAGACGAGGCTCACGGCCGGGCTGCGGAACAGGCTGGAGCACAGGGTGGTGAGCGCCACGTACGCCAGCGAGAAGACGATCGTCGCGCCCCAGAACTTCAGCAGGTTCGCCGCCAGCACCCCGATGGCGAAGTCCGGGTTGAGGATGCGCGCGTAGACGAAGATGGCCAGGTCGATGACCAGCACCAGCCCCAGCAGCAGCGTGGCCTGGGAGAGGAACTTGCCCAGCAGCACCGACGAGCGGCGCGCGCGCACGGTGAGGTAGCGGATGGAGCGCGGGCCCACCTCGCCGCTCACCTGGTCGAAGCCCATCAGCGCGATGTAGGCCGGCAGGAAGAAGAGGGTGATCTTGAAGACGATGAGGACGACGATGGGCACCTGCGACAGCGCCTCCATCATCGCGGTGTCGTTGCTGGTGAGGAAGCCCAGCACGCCCTGCTGCATCTGGTCCGCGGCGCGGGAGGTGGCCTCCGTGTCGGCGCCGGCCTCCATCAGCTTCTCGTTCACCTGGTTCTGCAACTCGCGGGTCACGAAGCCCACGACGAGCAGCACCAGCGCGGAGAACATGCTGTAGAGCCCGAGCAGCACGAGCGCGCGGCCACTGCGCACCGCCCGGCGCAGCTCCGCGGCCCAGATCACCATCATCTCTTTAGGTCCGTCCAAGGTGCACAGGACCCTACTGGACCTCCGGGCCCCTTCCCAGGTTTCTCCCGGACGAACGAAGCAGTCGAGGGAGCAAGCCGTGGACAGCGCGCCCTCAACGACTACGATTCGGCGGCCTGCTCCCTGCCCCCCAAGGAGAGCCCCGACGCATGACGATTCGCCGCTTCCTCGCCGCCCTGCCGCTGTTTCCCCTCACGATGCTGCTGGGCGCCTCGGCCCCGGACGCTGGCGTCGCGCCGTCTCCGGCCGTCGCCCCTTCGGATGCCCAGACGCTGGCCGCGGCGGTGAGCGCGCTGGACGCGGACGCGGGCCCCGTGGGCGCCCGTGCCCTGGTGCAGCAGGTGGAGGCCGCCCGGCTCGCACCGGCTTCCCCGGCGACGGTCGGGCTGTCCCCGGACGCCGGTGCGCCGCTGGCCCAGGCTCCGGATGCGGGGGCCGCCGGTGCCCCCCTCGCGGCCACCCCGCCCGACGTGTCGCCCGGCGTGCCGGCGGCGCCCGCGGGCCAGGGCCTGGACACGCACCCGGTGGATGCTCGCGCGCTGGCGGAGGCGCTGGCCACGAAGAGCGACGTCTCCTTCGAGCCCGGCATGGTGCCGCCGTCGCCGGTGCCGTCGCGGGAGAAGGCGCCGCCGTTCGGCAAGATGCAGGGCCTGCCGCGTGCCCAGGACCTGGTGGCGCGCGCGAAGCTGGAGGGCAACAAGCTCGTGGTGAAGGGTGGCAAGAGCGCGCCGGATCAGGTGCTCACCATCGACCCGGGCCTCCAGGCGTCGCTCACGAAGATCATGCAAAACTACCAGGTGCCCTACGGCGCCGCGGTGGTGTTGGATCCGTCCACCGGCCGCGTCCTCGCGATGGCCGAGCACTCCGAGGCGAAGCCCGAGCTGCGCGGGCTGCCCATCCGCGCGGTGTTCCCCGCCGCGAGCATCTTCAAGATCGTCACCGGCAGCGCGCTGCTGGAGGCCGGCGTCGAGCCGGAGACCGAGTCGTGCTTCCACGGCGGCAAGCGCAGCCTGTCCGAGCGGCAGTTGGAGGACACCGACCGCGATGGCGCCTGCTATTCGCTGGCGCTGGCCATGGGCAAGAGCGCCAACGTCATCTTCGCCAAGATGACGAACAAGCACCTGAGCGCGGACGCCCTCAAGCGGATGGCCGCGCGGATGCGCTTCAACCGCGAGATTCCCTTCGCCCAGCCCCTGGACGTGTCGCTGGCGTACATCCCGGAGGAAGGCTTCGCGCTGGCCAACACCGGCGCGGGCTTCGGGGACGTGTACCTGTCACCGCTGCACGGCGCGCTGCTGGCCGCGGTGGCCGCCAACGAGGGCCGCTGGGTGGATCCGGTGCTGGTGGAGCCGGAGCCCTTCATGCCCCTGCCGGAGCCGGAGCCCGTGCTCACGCCCACCACCGCGCATGCCCTCACGCGCATGCTGGAGGAGACCGTCACCCATGGCACCGCGCGCCATGTCTTCCGCGAGCGTGGCTTCCAGGTGAAGGACGCCGTGGGCAAGACGGGCACGCTCGCGGACCGCGAGCCCTTCCGCGACTACTCGTGGTTCGTCGGCTTCGCCCCCAAGGACCATCCCCGCGTGGCCGTGGCGGCCCTCATCGTGAATGATCCGAAGTGGCGCATCCGCGGCTCCTACCTGGGCCGCGAGGCCCTGCGGCTCGCGCTGGAGCGCATCCCCGCGCCTGTGGAGGTGACGGCCCCGGCCGGCGCCGCCGGCAAGCACTAGGACAGCGGACGCGGGGTGAGCTTCACGAGCTCCGTGTCCACGAAGCCCTGGAAGAACTTCAGGGCCTCCAGCTCCTGCAACGGCGAGACGTGCACGATGGCCGCCACGTCCCGCTTCCCGTCGATGCGCGACAGCAGGTAGCGCTCCGGGGACGACAGGGGCATCGTCTTCAGGTGCGGCGCGGACACCCGCAGCGTCGGCACCCGTGAGGGCTCCATCAGCGCCTTGCGCAGCTCCGTGAGCAGGCGGGCCTCCGCGTCGCGCAGCAGCCTCTGGGTGTGCTCGGTCGGGGCGATCTCATGCGCCCTGCGGGCCAGCGCCTCGCCGTCGCGCAGGTTGCCCGCGTCCAGGAAGAGCTGGGCGGCCTGGAGCACCTCGTCCGACGAGGACTCGGAGCCGATGACGCCCCCGTTGTCGTCGTCGTCGTCCTCTTCCACCACCACCACGGTGGGCGTGTTGCGCTCCGGGGCGGGCAGGGGCGCTTCGTCGGACACCCGCAGCGCGTCCTGGCGGTAGAGCGCGTACAGGCGCTGGTAGAGGAAGAAGTCGGTGGCGTGCAGCGCCAGCGCGATGCCGTCGATGCTCAGCCCCTCGCGCGCCAGCTGGATGATGCGGTCATCCATGCTGCCCGCCTTGAGGTTCGCGAGCTTCTTCGCCTCCACCTCCAGCCGCACGCCGCCGGAGGGGAACACCGCGCGGATGGCCTGCCACGCCGTCTCGCGGAACTCGCCCTCGCGGTGCACGTCCAGCAGGTCCACGCTGACGTCCAGGCCCTCCAACTCCGGGGCGACGTCCGTGGCCCGGAAGTCGAAGCCGCCTTCCTCCCAGGTGAAGGCGTCCAGCAGCATGACCGAAGTATTCGCGCGGCTGGTTGGAGCTGGCGGTGATGACGTGCCCTTCGCGCAGGAGCAGTTGCTTGCGCACGTCTCCCCGCTCCACGTTCAGGGTGCCGGTGGCCCGGCGATTCCCGAGGTGGACGACCAGGTCCTTGAGGGGCATCGTCGAAAAATCACCAGACACGCCGCGCATCGAGCGCCCATCCTGCAACGCATGCGTGTCGATATCTACTCGAAACCCCGGTGTTCCCTCTGTGAGAAGGCCCTCCTCGTCGTGGAGGAGGTGAGGACCCGCCTGCCCTTCGAGCTCTACGTCACCGACATCCTCCAGAGCCCGGAGCTCTTCGAGACCTGGCGTTACGACATCCCCGTGGTCCTCATCGAGGGCGTCCCCGCCTTCAAATACCGCGTGGAACCGGAGGTCCTCGAAGCGCGCCTCCGTGAGGTGATGAATGGCACACCCATTGCTAAAACCGTGGACCAGGATGGGTAACAAAGTGCCCTTCTCCAAGAAATCCGGGGGGATACGAAGGGCGCAAAAGTGATGAGGCTGTAAATCTGGGCGGTCGGGAGGGGCGGTGGGGCAGAAATTCCAGGAAGGGAGGGCACGGCGGTGGGTCTGAAGCGCAAGCGGACAGGAAAGTCGGGGCAGCCTCCTACGGTGTTGCTGGTGGAGCCGCGGGCGGAGGACCTGGAGCGCACCCGGGCGCTCTTGGGCGAGGCGGGCTTCCGCGTGGTTCCGCTCACGCGCTTCGACGCGGCGGTGCCGCTCTTCGAGGTGATCCGCCCGGACGCGGTGCTGCTCGCCGCGCAGCCGCCGGACTATTCGGCGGTGCAGACGGCGCGGCGCCTGCGGCAGGTCAGCAAGGGCACGGTGCCGATGCTGTACCTGGTGGATTCGCACGACCGGGACGCCTGGCGCTTCTGCGTGGAGAAGGGGCAGTGCGTGGACGTGGTGCCGCGCGAGGTGGATGGCGCGGAGCTGTCCATGAAGCTGCACGCGCAGATGCGGCTCAAGCAGTCGGTGGAGCGCGCGGCGGCCGGTGAAGAGGCCGGCACGGCGCTGGCGCTGCATGATCCGGTGACGGGGCTCTACAACCGGCCCTTCCTGCTGGCCCTCATCGGCCTGGAGGCCCGGAGGACGGAGCGCTACGGGGGCACGTTCTCCGTGGTGGCGGCGGAGGTCAGTGGCTGGAGCGCGCTTCGCAAGGAGCACGGCCGGGCGATGGCGGAGCGGCTGCTCGTCTACAGCGCGGTGGTGCTGGGGCAGACGGTGCGCGAGGCGGACGCGGTGGCGCGGGTGGGGGACAGCGAGTTCGCCATGCTGCTGCCGGGCACGCCCGCGGAGTCGGTGCCGGAGGTGCTGGCGAGGGTGGAGGCCCGGTTCGAGGCGGCGCGGTTCCAGATGGAGGGTCGCGTGGTGCGCACGGCGATGGAGCTGGGGGCGGTGAGCTTCCCGGACACGGTGGGCGCGCCCACCCAGTTGCTGAGCGCGGCACTGCAGACCTTGAGGCGTACACGCGAGATTCGGCGGGCGGCCGGTCCGGCCCGGCTGTTGTCGGTATGAAGTTCACTGAGGATTTGATGCACAGGGCGAGCGGAGGCGTGGGGATGGATCGGATCGCGGTGCTGGTGGTGGATGACGAAGAGTCGGTGCGCACGTTCCTGTCCGAGCTGTTGGGCAGCTCGGGTTACCAGGTGCGGTGTGCGTCGAGTGGCTCCCAGGCGCTGGAGATGCTTTCGGGTGGCTCGTTCGACGCGGTGCTGCTGGACGTGGTGATGCCGGAGATGAGCGGCCTGGAAGTCCTGCGCCGCTACCGGGGCAACGGCGGCAACGCCCCGGTCATCGTGTTGAGCGCGCTGTCCGGCGCGGACGACGCGGTGCGGGCGCTGAAGATGGGCGCGTCCGACTATCTGGCGAAGCCCTTCGGCAACGACGAACTGCAGGACGTGCTCGCGCGCGCCCTGGGGACCCGCGTGCCGGAGCGCCAGATTTCGGCGCCGGTGCCCGCGCCCCGCGTGATGCTGACGTCGGCGGAGGCCGCGGCGGAAGCGCGCGTGCTCATCTCCACGTCGCCGGCCATGCGCCGGGCCCGCGCGCTGGTGGAGCGCATCGCGGACACGGACGTGCCGGTGCTGCTGCTGGGTGAGTCCGGCACGGGCAAGGAGGTCATTGCCCGGGAGATCCACGCGCGCAGCCAGCGCCACGGTCGTCCCTTCATCAAGGTGAACTGCGCGGCGCTGCCGGGCGAGCTGCTGGAGAGCGAGCTGTTCGGCCACGAGCGCGGTGCCTTCACGGGCGCCACGGCGGAGAAGCCGGGCAAGTTCGAGCTGGCGGATCAGGGCACCATCTTCCTGGACGAGATTGGCGAGATGGCCATCCGCCTCCAGGCGAAGCTGCTCCAGGTGCTGCAGGACGAGGAGTTCTTCCGCGTCGGTGGCAAGAAGAGCGTTCGCGTGGACAGCCGCGTGGTCGTGGCGACCAACCGCGACCTGGAGAAGGAGATCGCGCTCGGCAACTTCCGCGAGGACCTCTACTACCGCCTCAACGTCGTGGCCATCCGCCTGCCGCCCCTTCGCGAGCGCCGCGAGGACGTGGTGCCGCTCACCGACCACTTCCTGAAGAAGTACGGCAAGGGCTTCATGTCGGGCGTCGCCGAACTGCCGACGGAGGTGCTCCACGCCTTCACGGACTACGAGTGGCCGGGCAACGTGCGCGAGCTGGAGAACATGGTTCGCCGCCTGTGCGTGCTGAAGGACCCGACGCTGGTGCTGGACGAGATTCGCGGCGGTGGCCGGACGCCGGCGAGCGCTCCGTCGCTGCCCACGTCCTTCGGTGGGGAGGACTTCAGCCCTCCGCCTTCGCCTTCGCGCCACTACGAGGAGGCGGCCCGCGTCTTCGCGGCCCCTCCGTCCCAGGTCGCGTCCTCGAACGCCTCGGGCGTGCAGGTGCTGGAGATGCCCGCGCGTGGTTCGATGACGCCCGCGCCGGTGGCGATGGTGTCGGACGCTTCGCCGTTCAACGCCGTCGCTCCCCAGCGCTACGCCAACCCGTTCGATGCGCCCCAGCCTCCGCCTCCTCCGCCTCCGGCCGGGGAGCTGTCGCTCAAGGACATCGGCAAGCGCGCCGCGATGCTCGCAGAGCGCGAAGCCATACTGGCCATGCTCCAGCGCACCGCGTGGAACAAGCGTCGCGCCGCCGGCAAGCTGCGGATCAGCTACAAGGCGCTGCTCTACAAGATCAAGGAGTGCGGCATCATCGATCCTCGCGCGAGCGCCGAGTTCTAGCGCCGCCCCCGCCGCGTCCTCGGGCGGAGAGGTGTGAACGACGGCCCTTCTTCCGGATGACGGAAGGAGGGCTGTTCGCTTTGGAGGCTCGGACGGCCTCTTGCGCATGAGGGGTGGAGGCCGATATCGCGGAGGCCATGACCGCTCCGCTCGTCCTGCTCGGTTGTGGCTACACGCTCACGCGGTTCGCCTTGGTGGAGGCCCGCTCCGGCCGGGAGGTCCTGGCCACCACGCGGGATGCTCCTCGCCGGGCGGTGCTGGAAGGCGCGGGCGTGCGGGTGCTGTCACCCGATGAAGCCCTGGCGCGCGCCGAGGGGGCTCACGTCGTGGACTCGGTTCCTCCCGAGGCCGGACTGGATGCGCACTTCGCGGACGTGCTGTCCCGGTCGCGTCCTTCCCGGCTCGTCTACCTGTCGTCCACGGGCGTGTATGGCTCCGCTCGCGGACACGTGGATGAGACGACGCCAGTCGACACGTCCTCGCTGGTGTCGCGGGCCCGGTTGGAGGCGGAGGCGCGCTTTGTTCCCCTGGGCGCGAGCGTGATGCGCATCGCGGGCATCTACGGCCCCGGGCGCGGCACCTCCGGGCGGCTGAAGGCGGGCACGCTGCGCATCCCGGAGTCCGGCGGGGGACGGCTGTCCCGCGTCCATGTGGACGACCTCGTGGACGCGGTTCGCGTGGTGCTCGAGCGCGGGACTCCCGGTGACGTGTATTGCGTGGCCGACCGACGCCCCGCGACCCAGGAGGAGACGGCCACCTGGCTGTGCCAACGGCTGTCCCTTCCCATGCCGCCCCGCGTTCCCTTCGCGTCGCTCCATGAATCCCTGCGCGGCGACCGGGCCATCAGCGGCGCGAAGCTGGAGGCCCTGGGCTGGACGCCCCGCTACCCGGACTTCACGACCGGCTTCGTCGCCGCCATGGAGGAGGAAGCGCGGGGGTGACGCGGCGGTCAGTGCTCGGGCGCTTCCGCGCGGAGGATCTGTTGCAGGTCGAGCTCCGCCCAGTCCAGCTCCTGCTCCACCTGCTGGAACGCGGCATCCCCGATGGTCCCGTTCGAGCGCAGCTCCAGCAGCCGGCGCCGTTCCGCGGCCATCGCGGTGCGCACCATGTCCGCGTCGGCGGAGGGCGGCCCCCAGGGCGCGGAGACTCCGTCCGGTCGGGCCTCGGCGCGCGTGTCCGCGCGTCCCTCCAGCACCTGCTTCGCCCGCTGGAGTTGCAGCTCGTACCGTCGCCGCACGAGGGTCACCATCTCCGTGCCCGTGGATGCTTCGGTCGCATCCAGCGCCGCGCGCAGCGTCTGCACCCGGGCGACCCTCACCTCGTGGTCGACCGCGCCGTCGTCGTCCAGCTTCAGGCGGGACATCAGGGGCCGCAGCGTCATCCCCTGGAGGACGAGCGTGCCCAGCACCACGCCGAAGGACGTGAAGAGGATCAGATCGCGGTAGGGGAACGGGGGGACGCCCTCGCCACCGGTCGGCAGCGCCAGGGCCGCCGCCAGCGTCACGATGCCCCGCATCCCGCACCAGCCCACCAGCATGGCCGCGCGCGGTGAGAGCGCGACCGCGTCGGACCGACCCGGCTTCGCGGGGGCCCTCCGCTGACGCCAGCGCCCGAGCGCCGCCACGCCCATCACCCAGGCGATGCGCGCGAGGATGGCCACCCCCGTGACGACCGCCGCGATCTCCGCGTACTCCAGCCACGTGGGCCGGTCGAGCCGCGCGACAATGGACTTGAGCTGGAAGCCCACGAGGATGAAGGCGAGCACGTTCAACACGAACACGGCCACCTCCCACACCGCGTACGCCGGGATGCGGATCCGCGCGGGCGTCACCAGGGCCGCGATCCGCGACGCCGTCATCGCGTAGACGACCGTCGTGAGGATGCCGGACAGGTGCAGTCGCTCGGCGAGGATCCACACCGCGAACGTGCTGCCGAACTGCACGATGACCGCCGTGGACACGTCCTCGATGTACCGGTTCACGGCGAGGGTGACGCGCGCGAGCACGGAGCCCAGCACCACGCTGCCCACCGTGACGACGAGCAGCATGGGCAGCGCGCTCCAGCCCAGCACGCCCCCCGCCGCCACCGCGCCCAGCGCGAGCCGGTAGATGAGCAGCGCGCTCGCGTCGTTGAAGAGGCTCTCGCCCTCGAGGATGACGAGCAGCCGGTGCGGGGGCTTCAACTGCTTCAACACCGCCGTGGCCGCCGCCGCGTCCGGAGGCGCGACGATGGCGCCCAGCGCGACGGCCGCGGCCCAGGGCATGTCCGGCACGAGCCACTTGACCGCGAGCGCCACCGCGATGACCGTGAGCACCACCGCGCCCAGCGCCAGCCCCAGCACCGGCCTCCAGTTCGCCTTGAGGTCGCGGGGCGAGGCGTCGAAGGCCGCGTCCAGCAGCACCGGCGCGACGAAGAGCGTGAGCGCCAGCTCCGGATCCAACACCAGCTCCGGCGTCCCCGGCACGAGCGCCAGCACCGCGCCCGCGAACGCCACCATCGCGGGGTACGGCGTGCCAATGCGCCGCGACAGCGCCGCGAGCCCCGCGCCGCCCAGCAGCAGCGCGATGACGATCTCGAACACGAGCATGGAGGCCCTCCCAGGGAATACCTGTCGCCTGGAATCCGGTGACGTAGCGCAGGAATACCGGTTCCGGACAGTGGCGAATCGCCGACGTCGCAATGCACCGGCACCACGAGGTGCGCGCGCGTCATCAGCGCAACCCCATGGGTGCCATCAGCCGGGGACGGGGCGCGGCTTTGCGGAGCGGCGTCCCCCGGTGACAGGCTGGCGCTTTCGGGCCGCGAGCGGATGCGCGGCCCTCGCAACCCTGTTCCCTGGGGGAACGATGTCCAGGTCGTTGTTGTTCGCGGCGTTCAACGAGGGCGTCCACCGTTCCATGGCCGGCAACCACGAGGCCGCGGTCCAGTCGTTCGACCAGGTCCTCGCCGTGGATCCGCGCCACTTCCCCGCGCTCACCGCCAAGGCGTCCGCGCTCAAGCAGTTGGGCCGCACCGCGGAGGCCCTGAAGGGCTTCCTGCGCGCCGCCGAACTGGACCCCGCCGCCGCGGATCCCCTGCGCGAGGCCGCCCTCTGCCAACTGGAGCTGGGCGAGCCGGAAGCCGCCGCCCTCCTCATGGAGCGCGCCGTCCAGCTCAACCCCACCCCTGGCTACCGGGAGGCCGCCGCCGTGGAGGTCTACCACCTGGGTAACGCGCTCCTGACCCAGGGACGCCGGCCGGACAAGGCCCGCTACCGGCTGTCCCGGCAGGTCTTCGAGCTGGCGCTGGAGCTGTCCCCCGCCTACGTCGAGGCCGCCAAGGCCCTCGCGGACGTGTGGGAGCACCTGGGTGACCCTACCCAGCAGGAGCACTACACGCAGCTGGCGAGCCGCCTGCGCCCCGCTACCCCCTGAGCCGTCCTGCTTCAATTTTCCATTTAAAGGCGGAGGGAAAGGGCGCACCGTCGGTGTTGAATGCCGATTGGACGCCCCTCTTCAGGAGAACCCTTCGCATGATCGTGATGCTCGAGCCGGATTCCCCGGAATCCGTCGTGAATGCCGTCCTCCACCTGGCTTCGCAGTACGAGGGCGTCACGCCCCGCGCGCACGTGGTCCAGGGTGCCGAGTCCACCATCACGGAGCTCTACCTGCTGGGCTCCACCGCGCAGGTCCCGCTGGAGCCCTTCCAGCAGCTGCCCGGCGTGCGCCAGGTGGTGCGCGTGTCGCAGAAGTACCGGATCATCGGGCGGCACGGCGGCCAGCGCACCACGGCGGGCTTCGAGTACAACGGCGTCTCCTTCGATGACAGCTCGGTGAACGTCTTCGCGGGCCTGTGCGCGGTGGATTCGCTGGAGAGCGTGGACTCGATGATGGCGGCGCTCGCGCGCTGCGGCATCCAGACGACGCGCATGGGCGCGTACAAGCCGCGCACGAACCCCTACGAGTTCCAGGGCCTGGGCGCCAGGTGCCTGCCGTGGGTGTTCGAGTCCGCGGGCAAGCACGGCATCAAGGTGGTCGCGATGGAGGTGACGAACCCGCGCCACATCGATGAGATCAACGACGCGCTCAAGCAGGCGGGCAATCCCACGGGCGTGATGCTCCAGGTGGGCACGCGCAACGCGCAGAACTTCGAGCTGCTCAAGAGCATTGGCCAGCAGCGCGCGTTCCCGGTGCTCTTCAAGCGCGGCATGGGCATCACGCTGGAGGAGTCCCTCAACGCGTGCGAGTACGTGGCGAGCGAAGGCAACCCGAAGATCGTCTTCTGCCTGCGCGGCGTGAAGACGCACCTGGGCGACCCGCACCGCAACATGGTGGACTTCGCGCACGTGCCCGTCGTCCGCCGGCTGACGCGCATGCCGGTGTGCGTGGACCCCTCGCACGCCATCGGGCGCGCGGAGGCCCCGCCGGACGGGCTGCCGGACATCTTCCACGCCATTGGCCAGGGCCTCATCGCGGGCGCGTCCATGGTGCTGGTGGACTTCCACCCGCACCCGGAGATCGCCCTGTGCGACGGACCGCAGGCGCTGCGCCTGGAGCAGTTGGGCGCGCTCCAGCGCTACACGAACATCGTGCGCGGCGCGTACACGGAGGCCGTGAAGAACGGCGACGGAACGGCCGCCAGGGTCAGCGCCCAGGTCAGTCGCTGAGCGCGTAGCTGCCGAGGACCTGGAGCGACGTGCACGCGCTCCGGGCCTCGTCCAACGCGGACCGTACGGCCGGCGCGTCCTCGCGGCCGTCCACGTCCAGGCACCAGCGGTAGTCCCAGGCGCGGACGCCACCGGGCCGGGACTCCAGCCGCGCGATGTTCACCCCTCGCGCGGCGAAGGCCCCCAGCACGCCCGCGAGCGCTCCGGGCCCGTCGTTCACGGTGAGCACCACGGACGTCTTCCACCGCGAGCCCAGGTGGGGCGGGATGGCCGGGCCCACCGCGAGGAAGCGGGTGGCGTTGTCCGGGGAGTCCTCGATGCCTTCCGCGAGGATGGCCAGACCATAGAGGTCCGCCGCCGCCCGGCTGGCGATGGCCGCCGTGCCCGTGGGGGCCTCTTCTCCCACGCGCCTCGCGGCCACCGCGGTGTTCACCTCCGGCACCGGCTGGAGGTGGTGCTTGCGCAGCCAGCCCGAGCACTGCGCCAGCGCCTGCGGATGGGACAGCGCGCGGGTGAGGCTCGCGAGCGAACGCCCCGGCGGCGCGAGCAGGCAGTGGCGCACGCGCAGGCGCAGCTCCCCGGACAGGCGCGGGGTGAACTCCAACAGCAGGTCCACCACCTCCGCCACGGGGCCCGCGAGCGCGCTCTCCAGGGGCAGGACGCCGCCGTCCACGCGGCCCTCGGCCACGGCTTCGAGGACGGCGCGGAAGGAAGGGCAGGGGACCAACACCACCGTCGGGCCGAAGAAGGCCCGCGTGGCCTCGTCGCCGTACGCGCCGCGCTCACCCTGGAAGGCGATGCGGCGGGGGGCGGCGTCATCCATCGATGGGCTCCGCGCGCGGGTACGTGCCCAGCACCCGCAGCGACGAGGTAAGCGGACGCAGATCCTCCAGCGCCGCCGTCACGGACGCGGACGCGGCATGGCCCTCCACGTCCAGGTAGAAGCGGTACTGCCACGGCGCGCCGGGGATGGGGCGCGACTCCAGCTTGGTGAGGTTCACCCCGCGCTGCGTGAGCCGTTGCAGCACCTGGCCGAGCGCGCCCGGGCGGTGTTCCAACACCACCAGCAGCGACGTCTTGCAGGGCACGTCCGGCGCGAGCGGCGTGGGCTGGCGCCCCACCTCCACGAAGCGCGTGAAGTCCGCGCCGGGTTGCAGGTCGCTCGCGAGCACCACGAGGCCGAAGCGGCTGGCCGCGGACTCACTGGCGATGGCGGCCACCGTCACGTCGTTGCGGTCCGCCACGGTGCGCGCGGAGACGGCGGTGTCCGGCCCCAGCACCGCGCGGGCCCACGGCACGTGCGTGCGCAGGTAGTCCTCGCACTGGGCCAGCGCCTGCGGATGCGACAGCACCTCGCGCAGGTCCTCCAGCTTCGCGCCCTTCACGCCCAACAGTCGGTGATCCACCTGGCTCACCAGCTCGCCGGTGATGACGCCATCGCCCGCGGCGAGCACATCGTAGGTCTCGTTGATGGTGCCCGCGGTGGTGTTCTCGATGGGCATGAGCAGCAGGTCCTGTTCGCCCTTCTTCAGGGCGTCCACCGCCTGCCTGGCGGAGTCGAAGCCCGTGAGCAGCACGCCGCCCGGACGGTGGCCGTAGCGCTGGCGCGCGGCCAGGTGGCTGTACGAGCCTTCGACGCCCAGATACCCCACCCGCAGCGGCGTGGTGTCCAGCCGCGTGACGAGCGCCTGCTGCCGCGCGACGGACATGTCCAGGATGACGCGATAGAGGCGCTCCACCTCGTGCGGATCCAGCCCGCGTTCGGCCGCCCGCCCGCGCAGCTTGCGCAAGAGCAGGTCCTCGCGTTGCGGGTCTCGGAAGGGCCAGGCCGTCACCAGCTTGGCGCGCGCCACGTCGTCCGCCAGGGCCATGCGCCGCTGGAGCCCGTCGAGGATGTCCTCGTCGACGCGTTCAAGGGCTGCTCGCAGGGTGTCCAGGTCCGGAGTGTCCGCCATCGCGAGAACATAACAACTCGCGTCAGGGAACGGTCATCCGGTTACATCCCGAGCCGGCGGGCAACCTCTGGAGTCACCGGGTAGACGGCCTCCTTCGGCAGCAGGCGGGTGGCCTGATCCGCGCGGCCGTCGTCCAGGTGCTTGCGCAGCTTGCGCACCAACGGCGTCAGGTCCGTGATGGAGACGGTCCAGTCGTCCACGAAGCGCTGGATGACGGCGCGGCTCAAGCCCACCTGGATGCTGTCGTGGGGCAGGCCCGCGCCGCGCAGGGTGCGCTCGGGGTCCCACTGGATGTGGACGGGCGCGGACTCGAAGGCCTTGCGCCACGCGTCCGGGGTGCCGTGCACCTTCGGCTCGAAGGCGGTGAGGACGCCGTCGCCCAGCGCCTCCTCCCAGCCGGAGCGCTTGATGCGCACCGCGAGCGTGCGCTCCTGGCCGCTCTTGTGGCCCCAGTTGGAGCGGTGCATGAGCCACAGGAAGCTGGGTTTGATCCACGTCATGCGGCCCACGGAGAAGGGCGGGCCGAACTTCTGCTGCTTCACGGCCACGTCCGCGATGGCGTCCGGATAGGCCTGGTACAGCACAATGGACGCGCGGTCGAAGTCGGCGCGGACTTCCCGCGCGGCGCTCAGGGCCGGGCTCCTCCGGACTTCGCCTTTGCCTTGGGCTTCGGCTTGGAGGCGGGGGCCTTCGGCAGCTTCGTCTGGCCCATCTTCAGCACGAGCTCGAAGTGCTCCACGGGTGTGGGCGTCACGCTCAGGCGGCTGCGGGTGAGCAGCGGGAAGTCCTTGAGCGCGGGCGTGGCCTTGATGGTGGCCAGCGTCACGGGGGCGGTGAAGGCGACCACGGGGCCCACGTCCACGGAGGCCCAGTCCTCACCGGGGGCGGTGGGGTCGGGGCCCGGCTTGGTGAGCACGCGCGCCACGCCCACGACGGCCTTGTCCTCGTTGGAGTGGTAGTAGAGGCACAGGTCCCCGGGCGTCATGGCCCGCAGGTTGTTGCGCGCCTCGAAGTTGCGCACGCCCGTCCACTCCGTCCGTGATCAACCAGTACCGGCCGCCAGTCGCCATGGGGGCGCACCCTAGCGCAGGGCCGCCGGGAGGCCAGCGGCTCCGCGTCCCAGGCGCATGACGCCCCCCCGACTTGCCCTGCACGGGGAGGCTTCGCAGCGTTCCTGGACATGAGTGAACTCAACCTGACAGGCCAGGAGATGCCTCTCTCCGCCCTCACGTCACCCTCCGACGACCCAGTCCAGCAATCGCACGCCACGCGGTACCGCTTCGTGGACGTCGATGGGAGCCGCGTGTTCCTGCGCGAGGCGGGCAACCCCGAGGCCCCCACGGTCCTGCTGCTGCACGGGGCTCCCACGTCGTCCTTCCAGTTCCGCCACCTCATCCCCGCGCTGGCGGACCGGTACCACGTGGTGGCTCCCGACTACCCGGGCTTCGGCTTCACGGACGTCCCCACGTGGAATGCGGAGCGGCCCGTGACGTTCGACGCGCTCGCCGACACCGTGGAGCGCCTGACGGACGTGCTGGGCCTGCGCCGCTTCGCGCTCTACCTCTTCGACTACGGCGCGCCCGTGGGCTTCCGACTCGCCGAGCGCCGGCCGGAGCGCGTGGCGGCGCTCATCCTCCAGAATGGCAATGCCTTCCTGGAAGGGCTTGGGCCTGCCTGGGCCCCCGTGCGGGCCTACTGGGCGGATCCGAGCCCCGCTCGCCGTGACGCGCTCCGGGGCCTCTTCACCGAGGAGGGCCTGCGAGACCAGTACCTGCGAGGAGAGCCCGACCCGTCACGGATCGCGCCGGAGTGCTGGATGCTCGACAAGGCCCTCGTGGAGCGGCCCGGCGTCGTGGAGGTGCAGTTGGATCTGCTGCTCGACTACCGCCACAACCTGGAGTGCTACCCGCTCTGGCAGGCGTTCATGCGGAACCATCAGCGCCCCGCGCTGGTGACCTGGGGACGCAACGACGACTTCTTCCCGCCACCGGGAGCGGAGGCCTACCGGCGGGTGCTCCATGACGTGGAGTTCCACCTGCTGGATGCGGGGCACTTCGCCCTGGAGTCGAACGGGGAGCGGATCGCCTCGCTGATGCATGACTTCCTGGACCGGAAGGTGGCACCCCGGGACGACCCAGCGCTCCACTGAGGGCGCGGGGCCGCGACTATTTCGCGCCGAGCGCTGCGACGAGCCGGTCCGCCTGTTCGCGGATGTGCTTGTCGGTGCTGGCCTGGGCCTTCTTCGCGTGCGTCCGGGCCTGGGCCTTGTCGGTGTCCGCCAGGGCCAGGGCCAGGTTGAGGTGCAAGCCGACATCGTCCGGGTGCGTCTTCAGCGCCTGGGTCAGCACGGCGCGCGCGGCGGTGGCGCCGCCGGGATGCGACAGGTGCAGCACCGCGAGGTCGTTGGCCGCGCCCACTTCGGACGGGTCGGTGGCGATGGCGGCCTCCAGCAGCTTCTGGGCTTCCGCGTCGTCGCCCAGCCGGCGGCGGACCTTGGCCAGCGCGATGCGCACGGCGGCATTGTCCGGCACCTTGACGAGCGCTTCGCGCAGGATGCGATCCGCGTCCTCGTTCTTGCCAGCCACGAAGGACGCCAGCCCGTGCAGGTAGATGGCGTCCGCGTTGTCCGGCTGCTGCATGCGCAGGTCGATGGCGGCGCGGATGGCCGGCTCGGGCGCGCCCGCGAAGAAACACAGCGTGGCGAACTCGCGGATCAGGGACGGCTCGCGGGGGCTGCGCAGGATGGCCTGTTGCAGCGTCGTCAGCGCGGCGCCCACGTGGCCCTGGAGGACCTGCACCCGCGCGGCGAGCAAGAGCGGCAGGTGCTCCGTGCGGCTGGCCTCCGCGGCCTCCTGGTAGCGGCGCAGCGCGCGGTCCAACTGCTTGTCGCCCTGGAGCGCCATGCCCAGGTACGTCAGCGTCTGGGGATTGCCCGGCTGGAGGGCGAGCGCCTTCTCAAGCACGGGGACCGCGGCGGAGTACTGGTGGTGGGCGAGCAGCCCCCGGCCGTGGTTGACGACCTCGAAGAAGCCCGCCTTCGGCTGGGCCGCGAGCGCCTCCAGCACCGCGAGCTGCCGGGCATCACCCTTTTCGGCATCGAGCCGGGCCAGGTGGCTGAGCGCTTCGGGGTGGGTGGGGTGCTGGGCGACGAGCCGCTGGAGCATGTCGCGCGCGGCGGGCTCGTCATGCTGCGCGAGGCGCAGACGTGCGAGCCCGAGCATCGCGGCGGCGTCCTTCGGGTCCTGCTTGAGGGCGCGCTCGAATTCGAGCGCGGCATCCTTGAGCAGGCCCTGCTTCATCAGACGCGCCGCGGAGGTTGCCTGTTTGGAGACGGCCATGGGGATGGAGGATAGCCCAGCCCCGGAAGGGTTGGGCGGACTCCGCGAACATCACCCGAAGACGCTGTTCCAGGCGTCCTTGGCCGCGCCGCCCACGTCCTCGACCACGTTGCCGGCGCCTTCGATGAGGTCGCCCGCCGCGTCCACCGCGCCGGAGAACACATCGCCGGCCGCGTCCAGCACCGCGCCGCCCGCGTTGATGGCGCCCTCGGCCACGTTCTCCAGGATCTCGCCACCGGCCGCGGCGGCCGTCTCGCCGACCGCCTTGAGGATGTTGCCGGGGTTGATGGAGCCTTCCAGCTCGACGCCCAGGCCCAGGCCGGCCGTGGCCTCCACGCCGACGTCGAACTCCAGGTTGCCGCCGTCCAGGCCGATGTCCGCGTGGGCGTCGCCGCTCACGCCGGCGCTGGCGCTGGCCGTGATGCTGGCGGAGGCCAGGGAGTCACCCTCGTGCTTCAGCTCGATGGAGCCCGTGAGGCTGGCCTGCGCTCCGGCGAAGCCGGACGCGGAGGCGTTGAGGGAGATTTCGCCGTCGGTGCCGACGTGTAGGTCCAGGTCGATGCTGCCCTCGGCGCCAATCTTGCCCAGCGCGGAGAGGTCCAGTTCGACGGAGTACTGCTCACCGGCGATCTCGAACTCCACCGTCTTGGTGGCGCTGGCGCCCGCTTCCAGCAGGTTGGCGGACACGTCCACCTGCACATTCACGTCGATGCCGGACAGGCCGATGTCCGCGTCCACGGAGGCATCCGCGCTGAACGTGGGGCCCTGGACGTAGGCGTCGGTCTGGATGCCGCCGGGGCCGGTGCCGCTGACCTCGGAGCGCGAGCCGCCCGCCTGGTAGCTGGACTGGCCGCTCAGCACATTGCGCGAGTTCGACTGCACGGAGCCCTGCGCCGCCGCAGGCGAAGAATGGTAAGCCCGCCACGACGCCGGCCGACTCGCGCGTCGACACGTCGGCGCAGGGCTCCGTGCAGTC
>SECN01000710.1 GCA_004173515.1 Myxococcaceae bacterium
AGCTCGCGCAGGGGCTCCACCAGCTTGAGCTTCATGTGCTCGGGGAGGCCGCCCACGTTGTGGTGGCTCTTGATGGTGACGGAGGGGCCCTTCCACGACACGGACTCGATGACGTCCGGGTACAGCGTGCCCTGCGCCAGGAAGCCCGCGTCCTGCACGTCGCGCGAGGCCTCCTCGAACACGGCGATGAACTCCCGGCCGATGATCTTCCGCTTCTGCTCCGGATCCGTCACGCCGGCCAGCTTCGACAGGAAGCGCTCGCGCGCGTCCACCGTCTTCAGCGGCACGTGGAAGCGGTCCACGAAGAGCGCCTCCACCTGCGCCCGCTCGTTCTGCCGCAGGACGCCGTTGTCCACGAAGATGCACTGCAGGCGCGGGCCGATGGCCCGGTGCAGCAGCAGCGCCGCCACGGAGCTGTCCACGCCGCCGGAGAGCCCGCAGATGACCCGGCCCTCTTCACCCACCTGCTTGCGGATGGTCTCCACCGCCTCGTCGATGAAGCCCTTCATCGTCCAGGAGCCGGACACCTTGCAGTCGTTGAAGAGGAAGGCGCGCAGCATCGCCTTGCCCTGCGGGGTGTGGACCACCTCCGGGTGGAACTGGAGGCCGTACCAGGGCTTCGTCGCGTGGGCGGCCGCCGCGAAGGGCGAATTGCCGCTGCGGCCAATGGCCTCGAAACCGGGCGGAAGCACGTCCACCCGGTCACCGTGGCTCATCCAGACCTGGACCTGGTCGCCCGGCCGGAACTCCGCGAACGGGCCCCGGGCCGTGAGGACCTCCACGGACGCGCTGCCGAACTCCCGGTGCGCCCCCCGGTCGATGCGGCCTCCCAGCAGCTTGGCGGTGAGCTGGAGGCCGTAGCAGATGCCCAGCACGGGGACGCCCGCCTCGAAGACGTAGGGGTCGCAACGCGGCGAGCCAGGGGCCTCCACGGACGCTGGCCCCCCGGAGAGGATGATGCCCCGGGGCGCGTACTGGCGGATGTCGTTCGCGGGGAGATCGGGGCGGTGGATCTCGCAGTAGACGCCCAGTTCACGCACCCGGCGGGCGATGAGCTGGGTGTACTGGCTCCCGAAATCAAGGATGAGGATCTTCTCGGAGTGCAGGTCCACCGGCATTTCTCCCAGGGGGCGTCGTTGACGGGTGGGGGCCCTTATCGCTACAAACTTCGGGAAATCAACGCTGAAAGGCCGTCAATTGTTCGAGGTTCGGATGCGCCGCCTGACCGCTTCCAGTGCAGCAGCCATGCTTCTGCCCGGAGTCGGACCGGCTGGTGGACTACGTCCAGCTCTACGCGTCCCTCAAGGATCGCACCCACACCTTCGAGGACGCGATGGCCCGGAATCCGGACCTGAGCTACCGCGAGGGCAGCCAGGCGCTGGTCTCCGCCAAGGACACCTGCATCCAGCAGACGGCCGACGTGCGGGTGGAGTTCGAAACCTACCTGCGCGAGCTGGTGGACGTGCCCACGGTGCAGGAGATCAAGGGCGGCAACACCGTCACGGTGGCCCGCCTGGACTTCGCCACCCTGCGCAAGGCCATTGAAACGCTGGACCCGGACGACCGCGAGCAGCTCATGCAGCGCGTGGGCGCGGCGGAGAAGCGCGTCGCCACGGTGCCGGCCGCGGCCGAGGACACGGCGGCGGGCGGCAAGCGTCGCGGCGGCAAGTAGTCGCCTGCCCTGTGCGCCCCCGGTGGCACTCCCCGGGGGCTTCGGGACACCGCGAGTCGAAGCGCCCTACTCCATCCGGTAGTTGGGCGCTTCCTCGGTGATGATGACGTCGTGCACGTGGCTCTCCTTGAGCCCGGCGGACGTGATGCGCGTGAACATGGCCTTCGTGCGCAGCTCCTCGATATTGGCGCACCCCACGTAGCCCATGCCGCTGCGGATGCCGCCCAGCATCTGGTGCACGTTCATGGACAGGGTGCCCTTGTACGGGACGCGGCCCTCGATGCCCTCGGGGACCAGCTTCACGGCGTCCACGTCGGACTGGAAGTAGCGGTCCTTGGCGCCCTGCTTCATCGCGCCCAGGCTGCCCATGCCCCGGTAGCTCTTGTAGCTGCGGCCCTGGTACAGGATGACGTCGCCGGGGGACTCCTCGGTGCCGGCGAACAGCGAGCCGATCATCACGGAGCTGGCCCCCGCGGCGAGCGCCTTGACGATGTCGCCCGAGTACTTGATGCCGCCGTCGGAGATGATGGGGATGCCGTGCTTGTCCGCCTCGCGGGCGCAGTCATCCACCGCCGTCACCTGGGGCACGCCCACGCCGGCCACCACGCGGGTGGTGCAGATGGAGCCCGGCCCGATGCCCACCTTCACCGCGTCCACGCCCGCCAGGATGAGCGCGCGCGTGCCCTCCGCGGTGGCCACGTTGCCGGCGATGAGATCGAACCCGTGGAAGTTCTTGCGCGTGTCGCGCACGCCCTCAATCACGCCCAGCGAGTGCCCGTGCGCGGTGTCCACGACGATGACGTCCACGCCCGCCTTCACCAGCGCGTCGATGCGGGCCTCGCGGTCCGAGGACACGCCCACGGCGGCGGCGCACAGCAGGCGGCCCTTGCCGTCCTTGGCCGCGTGCGGGTGGGTGCGGCGCTTCTCGATGTCCTTGATGGTGATGAGGCCCTTCAACTCATAGGCCTCGTTCACGACGAGCAGCTTCTCGATGCGGTGCTCGTGGAGGAGCTTCTGGGCCTCCTCCTGGGTGATGCCCTCGCGGCCGGTGACGAGCTTCGTCGTCATCACGTCCTCGACCTTCTGGGTGAAGTTCTTCTCGAAGCGCACGTCGCGGCTGGTGACGATGCCCACCAGGCGCTTGCCCTGCACGACGGGCACGCCGGACACGCCGTGCACCTTCATCAGCTCCAGGGCGCGGGCGAGCGGGGCCTTGGGTTCGATGGTGACGGGGTCCACCACCATGCCGCTCTCGAACTTCTTGACCTTGAGGACCTCCAGGGCCTGCTGCTCGGGCGTCATGTTCTTGTGGATGACGCCGATGCCGCCCTCCTGGGCCATGGCGATGGCGGTGCGCGCTTCGGTCACCGTGTCCATTGCTGCTGAAAGCAGCGGCACGTTGAGCCGGATGTTGCGCGTCAGGCGGGTCGTCAGGTCGGCATCACGGGGCGTGACGGCGCTCTCACCGGGCAGCAGGAGCACATCGTCGAACGTGAGGGCCAGCCGGATATCGGGGTTCAACATGGGGGCTCCCGGAGGCCCCGCGGGGCACCAGCGCCCGGCGGGTGCGGTTCCATACGAGTAACGCGGCAGGCGCGCAACGAAGAAGGTTTTTTGCCGCCGTGCCCAGGAACTTCGGGTGATACTCACGGCCGGCTACACACACATGCGACCTGGGACCGGACCTTGGCGGATCTGAATCAAGGGGGGGCGGTCGGGCTGGTGGTGAAGCTGCCCTTCGCCACTCCCGAGGAGTTCCTCGCGAAATATGGGGGC
>SECN01000216.1 GCA_004173515.1 Myxococcaceae bacterium
CAGGGCGGACCTCGCGCCCGGCACACCCGTGCGGCTGCGGTTGCGCCCCGATCCCCGTCCCGAGGGGCCAGGGTCGAGCTACTTCGACATGAAGCTCACCCGGTGGCGGGCGGTGCCGGACATCCTGGACCCGTGGCTCCTGCTGGAGACGCGGCTGGCGGATGGCGCGCACCTGCGGCTGAGCGCGGTGGAGCGCCGCAGGGTCAAGGTCAGCGACCGTGGCCCTGATGGAGCCCGGCGTCGCAAGCGGGTCAAGGAGTACGACACCCTGTTTCTGGACGCCCGGCTGCGCGTGAAGGCGAAGCGGCACCCCGACCTCGCGACGCTGTCACAGGACCGGGCCCAGAAGGCCGTGCGCCTTCCGCGCGGCGCGAAGCTCCAGCGGCTGCGCGTCAGCGAGGAGCGCCTCCACCTCCGGATCCGGTTGGAGGAGTCCTGGCTTCCCCATGTCCCGAAGGACGCGACGGGCGAGGTGGCCGCTGCCCCTGACGCGTCCCTCGCGGTGACGACGATGCTGCTGAGCCTCTACCAGATGCTCCACCTCGCCCGGACGCCCGCGGCCCCCAGGGCGCCGTCGCGCAAGAAGCTGCGGCGCCGCGCAGCGAAGGCACGGCGCCGCGGCGCCAGTTGACCCCAGGCGGACGGCTCGCGGTGGTTCGTGCCGCTCCTCTCGCCGTTGGCCCGCGTGCCATGGGCGTCGTCGGACGCGTGCACCAGCCCGTGGAGCAGGGCCACGAGCACCGCCGCCTGGCGCGTCGTCCCTCCGCCCGAATGTCACATCCGTGTGACAAGAGTCGGGCCGTCCTGTGACACGGCGGAGGGCCCTGTAACGGTGTGGCAACAACCCGGGTGGGTGTGTTGTCGGACTCGAACCCGTCCGGTAACGGAAGCGCAACTCCGGGACTGGGAGCGCCTCCGCTCCCCCCGATCGGCCCGACGCCTTCATGACCGTCACCCATCGCTACCGCACTGTCCTCCAGGCCCTGCTCTCCGGCACGTCGCTGCTGCTGGCCCCCGTCGTCCACGCGCAGTCGGAGGCCGCGCCCGCGGCGCCCGTGTCCGAACCGGCGCAGGAAACCCCGCCCACGGCCGAGCCCGTCATCGAGCCCACCGCTGAGCCCACCAAGGCGCCCGTGCCCCCCGCCGCGGTCCCGGCGGCGCCGCCTCCCCCGGAGGTGAAGAAGGACAAGCCCTGGTACGAGCGCATCCACCTGCGGGGCTACACGCAGGTCCGCTACAACCGCCTGCCCAGCTTCCGGGTGAACGACGCGCTCATCAACGACCAGGGTGACCGCTTCCTGGGCAAGGACAACGGCTTCGGCCTGCGCCGCGCGCGGCTCGTCTTCTACGGCGACGTCCACGAGCACGTGGCCATCTACCTGCAGCCGGACTTCGCCTCCGTCATCGGCGACCAGTACCACGTGGCCATCATCCGGGACTGGTACGCGGACATCTCCGTGGATTCGAAGAAGGAGTTCCGCTTCCGCGTGGGCCAGTCCAAGGTGCCGTTCGGCTTCGAGAACCTCCAGTCCAGCCAGAACCGCCTCGCGTTGGATCGCAACGACGCCATCAACAGCGCGCTGAAGGACGAGCGTGACATCGGCGTGTTCTTCTACTGGGCGCCCGCGGAGATCCGCGCGCGCTTCAAGTACCTGGTGGACAGCGGGCTGAAGGGCTCGGGCGACTACGGCGTGGTGGGCGTGGGCGTCTACAACGGTCAGACGGCCAACCGGCCGGAGCGCAACAACACGCCGCACGCCGTCGCGCGCGTCACCTATCCCTTCCAGTTCGGTCAGCAGTTCGTGGAGATGGGCGTGGGCGGCTACTACGGCCGCTTCAACCTCGCCGCCGCCCCGCGCGACGACGCGGCCTACGCGGTGGCGCGCGGTCCCGACATGGTGGATGCCCGCGCCATCGTCAGCCTGATGGTGTACCCGCA
This sequence comes from Myxococcaceae bacterium, assembly GCA_004173515.1. Lineage (GTDB taxonomy): Bacteria > Myxococcota > Myxococcia > Myxococcales > Myxococcaceae > Corallococcus. Next base: position 1,940 of record SECN01000216.1, read on the forward strand.
GCCCCTGGGGTTCATGGCCGAGTACAACCTGGGCCGTGGGCCGTCGCTCGGAGCGGGCCCGGACGATGGGCTGCTCATCGACAGCCGCAACCTGCACGGCGGCTACGCGCAGATCATGTACAAGCTGGACGACGTGGCCGGAACGACGCTCATCCCGTACCTGCGCGGCACGCTCTACAAGGGCGGCAAGAAGTTCGAGACCAACGCCCCCCGCTACGACGTGCGCGAGGTGGAGCTGGGCGTGGAGTGGCAGATCTTCAAGGCGCTGGAGCTGACGGGCGCGTACCTCGTCGCGGACCGCACCTCCTCGCGCTACCCCTACAAGCAGGAGCAGGGGCACGTGACGCGCGTCCAGCTCCAGTTCAACTACTGAGCGGGGACGGGAACACCCTGCGTCGGGGGCCTGGATGCAGGCCCCCGGCGCTCACGGCTGGAGCGGACCGGCTCACCCCGCCAGGGGCGTGACCTTCGCGACCGGCTCCGGGAGCTTCACGTCGGGCCAGGACTCGGGGGCCAGCGTCAGGCTGTACGGGGGCGCTTCTCCGCGCAGCGTGAGCCAGGCGGCCTTGTCCGCGGTCAGCACCTGGGCGATGCGGCCCGACGTCGTGCGCACGCGCTCCACGATGGCCTGGAGTTCCTCGGGCGACTGCGCCTCCAGCATCCCGACCACGTTCTCCCAGACCCGCTGGCGCCACACGATGAGCATCTGCATCACGGCCTTCTCCATCACCGGGCGGCTGAACGGCACGCGCAGCGCCAGCCGGGTGGAGGCGCAGTTGTAGCGCTCCGCGAGCAGGTCCAGGCATTCGGGGATGCACTGGCGGAGGATCTCGTTCACGTGGAAGTAGTCGTGCCGGTAGCGCGCCAGCTTCCGCGCGTCCACCGGGGGCGTCTGGTGCGCGATGTTGTCGTACACCACCATGCCGAGGTCATGGTTGATGTGGGCGCTGACGCCCAGCAGCGCATCCTGGAAGGGACGCGTGAGGCCCGCGGCGGGGTAGTGCGTCGCGAAGCGCCAGGCGGCCGTGGGCAGCGGCAACTGCTTGAGCGAGTCGCGCACCGCGATCAGCGCCTCTTCCGCGAAGCGCCCCGTCAGGTGGGAGAGCCACTGCGGCTCCAGGAATCCGCCCGCGCCCGGCGCACCCAGCAGGTGGACGACCCGCCGCGTGACGATGGCATAGATGTCCAGGAAGATGGCGCGCGAGTCATTGCGCTCGTTCAGCCGGCCGAGGATCTTCTCCAACCCCTCCAGCGCCTGCTCCGCGTCGACCGGATTCCAGAGCACGTCATCCAGTTGGATGGGCCCCAGGTCTCCCGGGGCCCTGGTCTCGTGGAGGTGGACCTTGTTCGACGAGCGCTTCCGACGCGGTTCGGGGGAAACCGGCGACACGTTCATGGAATGAGACTCCGCAGCTTGGGGGAAAACTGCTTCGCGTGAAACATACGCCACCTTCACGGCGAACCTGAAATCCCCCCGTGTGTCATCGGAGACTCGCCTTCTCCGCCGGCTTCCCTCCATGTTTCAGGGTGTGTCACGTTCGTGACACTGCGCCCGAGCCTGGCGGACTCCACTCCGGGGGAGCCGCGTCGTGTGTCGCGCGCGGAGAGGGATTGAGGGCTCCGGAGGCGGGCTCACGCGCGGACGCGGGCGACACATGCCTTGGCGTCACATGTATGACGCGCGTGTCGCGCCACGGACCCGGCGGAGGGACGCGCGGGCCCCTCCGCCCTCTGGACCCGGATGGCACCCACCTTGCTAAGCAAGGCTACCTCGCAAGTCGGGTATGACTTCGTCGTCGCGGCTTTCCTGACCTGCGCAGGCCTTGTGGCAGGACCCCCACCGCTGCCCGGCGTGGTGCAGGACACCCGGGAGTCGTCACCTTGGAGCTTGGCAACCATGCCTCGAACGAACCCGTCCCCCGTCCATGAAGCCCCTCCTCGGCCCGCGCCCCCGGGCTCCCGCGTGCGCTTCTGGGCGGCGCGCCTGGTGCTCTTGACGGCCTGCGCCAGCGTGGTGGCCACGTCGCAGGCCACGTCCCCGGACGTGGACTCCGAAAAGTTCGAGGGCGCGCCCCTGCGCCTCACGACCGATGCGCCCAGGGTGACGCGTCCCCTCGTCGTCCGGGCCTCGGCCCCCAAGCCTGTCTCCAAGTGGGTGGCGGGGGACATGGCGGTCCAGGCCACGGCGCGGTGGATCCCCGCCGACCCCGCCCAGGCGGTGAGCCCCTGGCTGAAGCTGATCATCACCGACGAGGCGGGCGGCGCGGCCTCGACGACGTCCGTCATCCTGACGGCGGGGACGCCCGTGGCCCTGGAGGGACGGGGCGCGCTGTCCCCGGACTGTGAAATGGGGGCCTCCTGTGAATGGACCCCGAACGTGAACTTCGAGGTCCAGGCCAACGCCGTTCCCGGCACGGTCGAACTGGAGTGGACGGCGCAGGCCCATGTCCACGTGGTGGACACCAGCAGCGTTCCCGACGGCTTCTCCGTGAGCGTGTCCGCGCCATGATTCCGACCCTGCGAACCGTCTTCCTCCTCCCGCTGCTGCGACGCCTCCTGCTGCTGGCGGGGCTGGTGCTGATGCTGCCGGCGTGTGAGGACTTCAACTCGTTCGAGGAGCTGCGCCGGCCCACCGAGTTGATTGAGTTGGGCGCGAACGAACCCGTGGTCATCCGCCGCCTCCGCCTGGTGGCCGCCGGCAAGCCAGGAACCCACGCGAAGGTTTCCTGGCCCTATCTCAGCGCCACGGTCTCGCGGTTCTGGACGCGCTCCGATGAGGGCGGCGCGGAGGCCGTCCATCCGTGGATGCGCGTGAGGCTGGTGGATGAAGCCGATGGGAACATCCTGGGGGAGGACGTGGTGGCCTTCGATGCGCATGGGTCGGTCCGGGATGCGCACCTGGCGAACTCGACGGGACGGGATGACGAGGCCGAGCGGTTCGACGTCACCTACCGGCTCGAGTTCGAGCGGCAGGGGCCTCCCTCCGACGGCGTCATCCGGCTCACCTGGGAGGCCCACGCGAGCGTGTCGTCCAGCGGTGACCGGGATGAGGTCGAGTTCACGGTGACGCAGCCCTGAGCCGTGAGGGTTTCGCCGCCCACCCTTGAGAGGCATTGCCCGATGTCTGGATGAGCCGCCCCCACGCGTGCGACTCGCGGGCGGCTCTCTTCCCTGGCCGGCCCCCCCATCTTTACGATGGACCCCATGCCCGACGACTTTCCGCCCGCCCCCTGGCGACTCCAGGGCCAGATGCATCTCTCGGCATGGTGGGTGCCCCGCCAGCGCCTCCAGGTCTCCTTGGAGCCCGCGTTCGAGCTGCTCACCGTGGCGGGCCGCGCCTGTGTCGTCACCGGCTTCGTGGACTACCAGGCCGGGAGCGTGCTGACCTACCGCGAGCTCTTCGGTGCCGTCAGCGTGAGGGTCCGGGGTTCCCGCCGCCGTGGCATGAGCGTCGTCCGGATGTGGGTGGACAGCAGGCCGTCCCTCCTCGCGGGCCGGGCCCTGTGGGGCATGCCCAAGGAGCTGGCGCGCTTCTCCTTCGACCCCGCTCCCGGGGACGCGGCCTTCGCTGGAGCGGGCTGGGACCCTGACGGTGGGGAGCTGGCCTCCGCGCGCTTCCAGGCGCTCGCTTCCATCGGGTGGCGCGCCCGCCTCCCACGGACGCTGCCCATCCTGCAGGTGCTCCACGGCCGGGTGCACACCCTTCCTTCGCACCTCCGGTTCTCACCCACGCTGCTCCGCGCCGCGGAGTGGATCATCCCCGCCAGCAGCCCCCTGGCCGCGCTCGGCGTCGTGGGACGGCGTCCCTGGCTGAGCGTCCAGGCCCGCGACTTCGACTGGGAGCTGCCGGAGGCCGTCCCCCTGGAGCCCGCCGGGCCCTGATGACTCCAGACATCAGGCCCCTGACTCCCGTCATCAGGCGCTGGTCCCAGGACGGCGCCCCCGCCGACGCAACCTCCTGGAATCACGAAGGCCGGATGGCGCCGGGGGCCGCGAAACGGTGGGCACGCGGGGTGCAGTAGGGGTGGTCCGTCGCCGCACTCCACTCCCGAGGCCTCCCATGAAGCTCCGCTCCTCTTCGTTCTCCAAGCCCTCGTCGTTGTCGTCTTCTTCCAGCTCCCGCCCCCGCAGCAACAGCGTGCCGGCGAAGCCTGAGAACGCGAAGCCGAAGGCCCCGGTGTCGCCCTCGGAGCTGAAGACGGGCAAGGACAACCTGAAGCCGGCGGACTACGGCGTGGTGGACCCGAAGCTCCAGGGCATCCGGACCCGCCGTGACAGCGGCCAGTCCGGCGCGCAGTTCGCGGACTTCACGCAGGACGTGCGCAACTCCACCAACAAGCTGACCAGCAAGCCGGTCGGCAACCAGATGCTGACGGAGCTCAACGGCCGCACCCAGGCCGTGAACCCCGGCGCGACGGGCACGCTGCGCAAGCCGCTGACGGCGGCGGACATCTCCTCGGGCCGCAACGCCGCGATGCCCATGGCGCATGCGCCCCGCAATGACGGCACCCTGTCGTCCATCCGCCCGGCGTACCGCTTCGACGGTCAGCCCGGCGCCGGCACGCCCAGCAACATCAAGTACGACGAGACCGCCTCCGGCCCGCGCTTCAACAGCCTGGGCCACGAGTCGGTCCACGCGTGGCGCGCGTCCAACGGCCTCCAGGTGAGCCCCCTGGCCGCCAGCAAGCACAGCAACGCGGACGTCTTCAAGCAGCACCCGGCGCACTCGGCCAACATGAAGGACACCGTCGACAACCGCCTGCGCCTCACGGAGGAGTACGAGACCGTCGGCCTGCGCCCCACGCCGCACACCAAGAACAACTGGGCCCCGTCGGAGAACGCCATCCGCGCCGAGCACGGCCTGCCGTCCCGCCAGGACTACTCGGGCCTGCGGCCCGACGTGAAGCACGGCGGCGACGACGCCTTCAAGAACTACGATGAAGGCACCGACACCCGGAACTTCTTCCAGAAGGTGGCCGGCCAGCCGTCGCCCTTCAACAAGATCGTCGGCGACCTGGAGAAGTGAGACGCCGGGGGCTCCGGCCCCCACCGTCACCTTCGCGCAATCCTTTCCCACGCCGTCCGTGAGCAAGGAGTGCTTGAGTCCCCACCTCGCGCCCCGGGCCTCCCGGGTGCGCGGGGGTTGGTGCGTTTCGGGCCTCGAAGGGATTTCCCATGCGGGTCGTGTTCCGTGACGGCGAAGGGCAGTGGCGAAACGGTTGGAAGGCGCTCGGCCTCGTCCTGTTGACGGTCGTGCTGGGCGGCGGCTTCCTCTGGCTCCACGGCCTGCTGCCGGCCGCGCTTCGCAAGGCCGTGCCCGCGCCCTTCGTCCTGTTCCTGGCCGTGCTCCTCGCAAGCCGCGTCTGTCTGCGCCTTGAACGGCGGTCGCTCGCGTCCCTGGGCCTCATGCCCGGGGCCCGCGCGGGCCGCGACCTGGGGCTGGGCGTGCTGGGCGGCATGCTCCTGGTGGGCGCGGTGGCCTTCCTCGTCGGAGTCTCCGGTGGCTTCCACCTGGTGCGCGCGGAGCAGGCGTCCGCGTCCGTGCTGGTGAAGGCCGCGTGGACGATGCTGGGCGTGGCGCTCTTCGAGGAGGTGCTCTTCCATGGCTACGCCTTCCAGCGCGCCATCCACGGCCTGGGCGTGCGTTGGGCGCAGGTCCTGCTCTCCATCATCTTCTGCCTGGCCCACCCCTTCAGCCCCGACATGGAGGGGAGCACGCGGGCCGTCGCGATGCTCACCACCTTCCTCGCGGGGTGGATGCTGGGCCTGTGCTACCTGCGCACCGGCCAACTCGCGCTGCCCGTGGGCGTGCACCTGGGGTGGAACTGGATGTTGGGGTGTCTGGGTTTTGGCGTGAGCGGCAATGACTCGCAGGGCCTCTGGATGCCTGTCTTCCAGGACCGCCCGGAGTGGTTCACGGGTGGCCGCTATGGCCTGGAGGGCTCCATCGTCGCCGCCGTCGTGTTGGGCCTGGCGAGCGTGGCGCTGACGCGCTGGAAGGGCTTCCCGGCCCCGAAGCTTGAAGCGCGGGGCCCCTCGGAAGCGGCGGCGGGCCACGCCGTCTGAAGCGGGCCCGCCCTTGTGTCAGCGCTCCGGGCGGAGAGGCGCCCGGTGGAGTCTCAAACGGGGTCGAGGCCCGCGGGCCCCGGGGGCGGCTTGTCGGGGAGGTCGCTCTCCGGCTTGCGCTCGGGGCCTCGCGCCCCGTTCACCTGGGGCGTCGCCTGCACGCCCGCGGGCCCCGGGGGCGGCTTGTCCGGAAGGTCCTTCTCCGCTTCCCGCCTGTGCGGCGTGCGCTCCGACTGGCTCTTGCAGACCGTCATGTGCGTCCTCCTGCTGGGAGGCCCCCGCGCGAGGCCTCACCCATACAACGTCCGAGGTCGGGTTCTTTTCGGAGAGCCCCCAGGTGGGGTCGCCTTACTCGAACAGCAGGACGTCACGCACCCACGTGGCGTCGGGAGAGGCGCTGAGCCACTGACGGCGCTCGTCGCGCAGGGCGACGCTGGGCAGCACGCCGGTGCGGATGCGGTCGCGGACCGCGTTGAAGAAGCGGCCCGCCGTGTCCGGGATGGCCACCGTGGCGGCCAGCACCGCGCGCGCGCCCGCTTCGATGAAGGCCACCGGCAGGCTGAAGGATTCGTGCGGGAAGGGGGCCGTGTGCGCGGCGCCACAGGCCGCGAGCAGCACCAGCGGCGCGCCGGAGAGCTTGCGTGCGCGCACCTGATCCGCGGTGAGCGCGTACCGGCCATCCGGCTCCGGGGAGAGCACCAGCAGCGAGGCGTCCGACACCTCCGGGCTGAACAGCCCGTGCGTGTGGATCTCCACCTCGGTGGCGGTGGCGAGCGCCTCCAGCACCCGTGACGGCGTGGCCCGTGCTCCCTCCAGCGTCACGCGCCAGGGGTCCAGGTGCTCCGGGCGGGCCATGGGCGAAAGCCGGGGCAGCCCCAGCGCGGGCGGCGCGTCCACCCCGGCGACGACCAGGTGCGTGCCCTCCTTGGGGCCCAGGCCCGCGGTCGCCCCCCGGCCCACCCGGTAGCTCCAGGCGACGTCCGGGGGCAGCAGCCCCGGCAGCCCGTTCACCGGGGGCGGGGCCAGCACCTCCACGTGGTCGCAGTCGCGCAGCGCCCGCTGGAGCGGGGCGGGCACCAGCCCGGAGGCATCCTTTCCAAGGGGCGCCTTCCTTCCCGAATCCAGCGACCCCATCACCTCGCCGGAGGCCCCGCGCACCACCGCGAGCGTGCGCTCGTGCTGCACCGACACCGCGAGCACGCACTTCTCCGGCACGCCGCTCACGCGCAACTGCCGTCCCACCAGCTCCAGGGCCTCGGCGAAGGCGCCCGTGCGCCCCGCTTCGGAGATGAGCGCCGCATGGGCATACGCCCGGGCCCGGCGGGCGTTCGCGTCCGAGGGCCATTGCTCCGCCTGGGTGATGGCGCTCCAGAGCAGGCCTCGCCCCAGGGTGCGGTCGCGCTCCAGCTCGAACTGGCCTTCGATGAAGTCCATCAGCGCGCGCTCACCGGGCCGCGCGGGGCCGCGCCGCAGCCCGGCGAGGGCCTGGCGCAGGGCGTTCGTCGCCCCATCCATGGCCCCGAAGCGCGCCAGGTCCGACAGCACCAGCGCCCCGGGCATCCTCAGCGGGGCGCCGGCTTCCATCGCCTGCTCCAACTCGTCGCGGGCCTCGTCGATGCGGAAGCCCAGCCACGCCACGCTCGCCAGGTTGCGGTGCACGTAGCCGCGCTGGGCGGCGTCCCCGGGCGCGCGCGCGAGCGACTCGCGCAGGTACGCGCTCGCGGTGGGCAGCGAGTGGCCCAGGCGCGCCACCTGTCCCAGCTCCTGGAGGAACTGCTGCTCCAGGCCCCATTCCTCCTGCTGCTTCGCGAGCGTCCAGCCCCGCACCGCGTGCACCCAGGCATCCGCCGGATGGTGCAGCTCCTCCAGGTACATGTGCGCCAGCCACAGCTGGAACTGGGCACACCGGTACGCCAGCCCCCGGGTTTCGCACGTGCGCAGCGTCTCCAGCGCCCGCGCCTCCGCCTTCCACCACTGGCCGTCGCGGGCCTCCTGGTTCGCCCGCGCCTGTTCGGCCATCAGGTGGAACCACGGGTCACCCAGGCCGTCGGCGGCGAGGGCGAAGGCGTCCACGTCCACGGGCTTGCCCCGGTTCATCTCGTACACGAGCGCCCCCACGTACAGGTCGTCCTCGTCCGAGTGCCGCAGCGCTTCCAGGAAGGCCTCCGGCGCGGGGTGCTCGTCGTTCGCGAAGCGGACGTAGTCCTTCGCCAGCGGCCCCCGCCGCTGGAAGTCCCGCGCCGCGACGCGCTCCACGCGGCCGCGCAGCACCGTGCCGCCGTACGCCCCGTCCAGCGCCTCCGCCAATGGCAGCAGTCGCAGCACGGCCTCGCGCGAGGGGGCCGCCCGGACCGCGTCGTAGAAGCCGAGCCGGACGATGCCCGGCAGCCTCGCGGCCTCCTCCAGGGGAAGCCGGGCCAGGGGGTCCGTCATCAGGGCCTGCGTCGCCGTGCGGGCCTGCTTCCAGAAGCGCCCCCGGGCCTGCGTCGTGTCCCGCAGCTCGCGGGCCCGGGCCGCCGCCTCGGTGCTCCAGCCCGGCTCGCCCTGCTTCGCTACCGCCTCGAAGGACTCCGCCGCCAGCAGGGGCAGGTCCATGTCCCTCAGGAGGAGCGCCCGGTTCCACAGCGCCTGCGGGTGGTCCGGCCGCGCGCGCAGCGTGCCCTCCAGCAGCCGCAGCGCCTCATCCAGCGCGCCCTGCTCTCCACCCGCCCCGCGTCCCAGCCCCACCGCCACCGCGCGGTCCGAGTCCAGGTCCGGCGTCGCCTGGGCCCGCCGCAGCCAGGTCAGCGCCTGCCTCGGGTCGCCGGAGAGCAGGTACGCGGTGGCCAGTCCGTGCCAGTCCTCGCGGTCCTCCAGCGCCACCAGCTCGCGCAGCGGCAGCGGCGTCACCTCCAGGGGCGCTCCCCGGGAGGGGACGAAGGGGCGATGGCCTCCCGCCGCCGCGTAGGTGAGCCTCGCTTCCAGGGGACGGTTCGCCGCGGCCGACCGCCAGGGAAGGGGCGTTTCGCGCGACGCGCGCCCCGCGAAGTTCGCGGCCACCGCCACCACCAGCGCCACCGTCAGCGTCAGTCCCCCCGCGATGCGCCAGGGGCCGCGTCCGGGGCGCGCGTCGCGCGAAACGCCCCTTCCCTGGCGGTCGGCCGCGGCGAACCGTCCCCTGGAAGCGAGGCTCACCTACGCG
>SECN01000217.1 GCA_004173515.1 Myxococcaceae bacterium
GCTCAACTTCGCGTCGGCGGTGAACCCGGGCGGCGGCTTCCTCACGGGCGCGAAGGCGCCGCTGTGCATCCCCTGGAGCTCGATGCCGCCGAAGTCGCCATCCTTGGGCGAGAAGAGGATGAAGTACGTCCCCATCACGTCCTTGGGGGACGCCCGGTTCAGGTACACGTACGCGCGCGCGAAGAGCTTCGTTCCGAAGGTGGGGATGTCCTTGCGCAGGTGCGCGATGGCCTGGGGATCGGCCTCCGTGCCCGTCCGCTCGTCGTGGCCCGCCTCCGTCACCACGTGCAGCGCGCCGCTGCCGGAGCGGGTACGCGTCGCGTCGATGGTGATGGTCGCGTTGTGCTCATCGTCCGGGTACTTCCAGCCGTTCAGCCCGTTGTCGAAGTTCTCGCAGATGTAGGCGGAGGCCGGGCACTTGCCGTTGGCCGCATTGCCCGTGCCCGCATCCGAGCCCCCGTTCGTGCCCGCGTCCACGTTGTCGACGTCCTTCTTGTCGTCACCGCAAGCCGTCAGCGAGCCAAACGCGAGGGAAGCCATCATCAACGCCAGTGCCGAAGTCGAACGCATGAGTCCTTCCGGAGGATGTGCCTCGGGCCGCGCGGTGTCACATCGCGAACCCGGGACGTGATGCAGTCCTAGCACGGGCCCCCGTCCCCCTTGGAATGGGGCCCGGCGGACCCCGGGAATGCAGCAGGCAGCCGGGCCCGGACGTCGAAGGCGAGAGGCCCCGCGGGACCATACGGCTGTCATCCATTGATGGATGCGCGCGCCGCGCGATCACAAGTGCTCACTAGCGGCGGACCGACCTGCCCGACAGGTGCACGTTGCCGTTCCGCCTCGTACTGCTTTCCATATGCGGAGCTGGCGTCACGGGCGTCACCCTCGCGGGCAGCAAGGCGGTACCGGGGTGGGAGCAGGTGGGGTTTCCGGCATCGGGGAGAGCGGCAGCATGGGCGAGGCCTTCCGAAGGTTCACGGTCGTCGAGCCCCCGGCCGATGAACCGCCTTTCGTCCGTGACGAGCCGCCCCGGTCACACCTCCCCCCCACCGGCTCCGTGGCGCTCGTCTTCACCGACATCCAGGGGTCCACGCGGCTGTGGGAGCGCTGTGGCGCGAGCATGCGCGACGCGCTGGAGCTGCACGACGGCGTGCTGCGCGCGCTCCTGCTGGGCACGGATGGCTATGAGGTGAAGTCGCAGGGTGATGCCTTCATGGTCGCCTTCGCGTCCCCGGTGGAGGCGGTGCACTGGTGCCTGCGCGCGCAGGAAGCGCTGCTGCACGCGAGCTGGCCCGCGACCCTCCTGGAGGAACCGGATGCGGCGGAGGAGTCCGCGCCGGAGGGGCTGAGGCACCGGGGGCTGCGCGTGCGCATGGGGGTGCACGTGGGTGAACCCGACTACCGCATGGATCCGTCCACCCACCGGTTGGACTACCTGGGGCCACCGGTGAACATCGCGGCGCGCGTCGCGGATGCGGGCCATGGCGGACAGGTGCTGCTGAGCGGCGCAGTGTGGGCACGCGTCGCGACGGAGCTGGCCTCCATGGGCATGCCCGTCGCGCGCACGCTGGGCGCCTTCCGCCTGCGCGGCGTGGGCGACAGCGTCACGCTGGTGGAGCTGCTGCCCGCGTCCCTGGCGCACCGGCGCTTCGGAGCCCTGCGCGCGCCGCGCGATCGTCCCGGCAACGTGCCCGCTTCGCGGCAGGAGCTGGTGGGTCGCGGCGAGGAGATGGACACGCTGCGCCAGTGGGTGCGCGAAGGCGCGCGGTTGATCAGCATCCTGGGCCCCGGCGGCATGGGGAAGACGCGGCTGGCCACGCACTTCGGCGGCCTGGAGTCGGACGCGGGCGGTTGGGAGGGCGGCGTCTGGCGGTGCGACCTGGAGGAGGCCGTGACGGCGGGCGACCTCTGCCACGCGGTGGGCCGCGCGCTGGGCGTGCCCCTGGCGGCGGACGGCGATGGCAGCACGCCCTCGGAGCGCCTGGGCCGCGCGCTGGATGGCTGCGGCGAGGTGCTGGTCATCCTCGACAACGTGGAGCAGGTGGTGCGGCACGTGCCGGAGACCCTTGGCCGGTGGCGCGTGCTCGCGCCGCGCGCACGCTTCATCGTCACGACGCGGGAGGCGCTGCGGCTGCCCGGGGAGCGCGTGCTGGACCTGGCCCCGCTGGGCCTGCCCGATCCCAGGGAGACGCGCCGGGATGTCATCCTGCGCTCGGACGCGGTGCGCCTGTTCGTGCAGCGGGCGCGCGAGGCGCGCGGTGACTTCGTGCTCACGGACGCGGAGGCCCCGCGCGTCGCGGACATCGTGCGGCAGTTGGACGGCATCGCGCTCGCCATCGAACTGGCCGCCGCGCGCGTAAGCGTGCTGGGCGTGGAGCAGCTTCGCGAGCGGCTGTCGAAGCGCTTCGAATTGCTGCGCGTCGGACGGCGTGACGCCCCCGCGAGACAGGCGACGCTGCGGGGCGCCATCGACTGGTCCTGGAACCTGCTGGAGCCCGCGGAGTGCGCCGCGCTGGCGCAGTGCTCGGTGTTCCGGGGCGGCTTCACGCTGGAGGCGGCCGAAGCGGTGCTCGAATTGCCGGAGGGCTCTCCCGACGTGCTGGAGGTGCTGCACTCGCTGCGCGCCCGCTCGCTGCTGTGCGCGCGCGAAGTCGGAGCGCCCGGCGGCTTCCTGCGCCTGGGCCTGTACGAGAGCATCCGCGAGTACGCGGCCCTGCGTCTGCGTGAGCGAGGAGAGGAGGCGGCGTGCGAGGCCCGACACGCGGACACCTACCTCCAGGTCGCCGGCCGTCTTCGCGAGCGCGTCCAGCGCACGGGCGGAGCCGCGGCGCTGCGCCGACTGGCCCTGGAGCGCGAGAACCTGCTGGCCGCCTGCGACAACGCGATGGCGGTGCGGCCGGCGACGGCGGAGTCGCTGGGCCGCGCGCTGGAGACCCTGGTGGTGCTGGAGCCGGATGCCCGCACGCGCGGACCGGTGGGCCTGCTGCTGGAGCGGCTGGAGCGGGCCCTGGAGGCGGCGGCGCACGTACCGGTGGCGCCACGCAAGCGCGCGGAGGCGCTGGCGGTGATGGGCCGCGCGTACCTGGACGCGGGCCAGCCGGAGGCGGCGCGCCGGGCGTTGGAGCACGTGCGGACCGTCTTCCACGCCCTGGGCGAGGTCGCGGCGGAGAAGCGCGTGCTCGTGGACCTGTCCATCGTCGCGCGCCATGCCGGGGATGTGGCCTCCGCGTGGACGCTGATGCACGAAGCGCAGGCCCTCCCCTCCGAGGGCGACCGCTGGCTGGAGGCCTACGCGGTGGGAAACCTGGGCCTCGTCGAACAGGTGCGGCGCGGTCCGGAGGCGGCCATCCCGCACCTGCGCGCATCGCTCGCGCTGTTCCGCGAGGTGGGGGATGTGACGTTCGAGGTGGGCTTCCTCACCAACTGCGCGGTGGCCATTGGCGAGGCAGGCGACGGGGGCGAAGCGGTGATGTTGCTGGGCGAGGCGCTGGCTCGCGCGGTCAGCGCGGACGACCGCACCGGCGAGGCGCTGGCGCGGCTCAACCTGGGTTGCTACCTGATGGACGCGGGCGGCATCACGGATGCGTGCGAGCATCTGGAGTCCGCGGTGCGCACGTCGCGAATCATGGGACAGCGCCTGCTGGAGGGCACGGCGCTGGGAGAGCTGGGGCGCGCGTCGCTCGCGCGGGGTGACTGGAAGCAGGCCCGCGCGGCCCTGTGCGAAGCGGTGATCATCCTGGGACGTGCCTCCCGCTGGCAGGCCCTGCGCTTCATCGCGCACCTGGCCGCGCTGGAGGCCGCGTGCGGCGAACTGCGAGCCGCCCGAGCGGGCTTCGCGGAGCTGGAGGCCGCCCCCGAGCTGCGCGAGGACCCCAGCCTCCGCCAGCTCGTGAGCCTGCTGCGCGCCGCCCTGGACCTGGCCGAGGCCGGCGCCGCCCCGGCGGGCAGCATCGAAGGTCACGAGGCCCGGAGCGCGGCCCACCGTCGCATCGAGGCCGCCCGGAACGCGCCGCGCGAAACGGCCTCGTCGGACATCCGCGGAGCGCTGCGCTTCCTGGAGGCCCACCCCGGCGTCACCGAGTCACTCCAAGGCTCCTGAGCCTCCTGGGCCCCTACGGCTTCGCGGCGGGGCTGGCAGGGACCTTCGAGGGCGCCGTCACCGGCTTCGCGAAGCGGCGGAAGAAGCTGTCGTCGTTCCAGCGCGGACGTTCAGGTGCATCCGCCACCGTGCGCGTCATGGCGGTCAGGAACGCGATGAAGCGCGCGGCGCCTTCGCGGTCCACGGGCTGGGACACGTCATCCGACGGGGCATGGTAGCGCTCGGCCAGCCACTGCTTGAAGACCTTCTGCTCCTCGGAGCCCGGCGTGTAGCCGAACTTGAAGGACAGCGCGGGCACGCCCTCGCGGATGAACGAGTACTGGTCGCTGCGCACGAACAGGTTGCGGTCCGGCTCCGGATCCGCGAGCACCCGCACGCCCTGCTTCGCGGCCACCTCGGAGAGCGGCGCCAGGAGCGTGGACTCGTCCTTGCCGTGCGCCACCACGGCGGTGAACGGCCAGTGCGGCATGAACATGTCCAGGTTGAAGTCCGCCACCATGGACGTGAGGGGCACGGGCGGCCGGGAGGCGAAGTACTTCGAACCGATCAGCCCCTTCTCCTCCCCCGTCACCAGCGTGAACAGCACCGACCGCTTCGGCTTCTGCGGCTGCTCGCGCAGCGCCCGCGCGACCTCCAGCAGCGCCGCCACGCCGGACGCGTTGTCCATGGCCCCGTTGTAGATGCGGTCGCCCTTCACCGGATCCCCAATGCCCACATGGTCCAGGTGCGCGCTGAGCACCACGTACTCCTTCGCGAGCACCGGGTCGGAGCCGGGCATCACGCCCACGACGTTCATCGACTTGAGCGGCCTGGACTCGATGACGAGCTTCGCCTTCAGCCGCGCGGGCAGGTCGAACTTCGGCAGCGGCTGATCCGCGTTGGCCAGCGCCACCAGCTCCTCGTAGGAGTGCGCGGCGCCCTCGAACCACTTCTGCGACGAGGCCACGCTCGCGACCACCGCCACCTTCATGCCGCGCGAATCGTTGAGCGAGGTCTCCGTGAACAGCACCGTGGGGTTCCTGCTGGCCGCCACCATCCGCTCCCAGGGAAGCTCCAGCAGCTTGGAGTTCTGGAGGTAGACGTACCCCACGGCCCCGGCGCTCCGGAGCACCTTCATCCGCTCCGTCCACGAGGAGAAGTGGGACTTGATGGGACCCGGGATGCTCGCAGGCCCTCCCTGGAGCATCACCACCACCTTGCCCTTGAGGTCCAGGCCGGCGAAGTCGTCGTGGCCCTTCTCCGGGATGGACAGGCCGTACCCCACGAACACCAGGGGCGCGTCCACGGTGCCGCTGTCGCCCTGCCGAGCGGACAGCATCACGTCCTCGCCCTGCACCAACGGGAGCGTCTGGCCACCACGCACCAGCGCGACGCTGGACTTCGCCTCCACGAGCCGGCGCGACTGCAACGCGATGGGCTGGAGGAAGCCCGTCTTGAGCACCGGCTTCACGCCCAGCGCCGCCAGCTCCTTGGACACATAGCCCGCAGCGGTCTCATACCCCTTGCTGCCCGTGTCGCGCCCTTCCAGCGCGTCACTGGAGAGGATCTCGATGTGCTTCCACCACCGGTCTCCCTCGGACACGGGAGCCTCGGCGGCGAAGGCCTCCGGAGCGATGAGCGGCGAGACGAACAGCGCGAGCGCGGCGAGGAAAGAGGCTCGGTTCATGAAGGTTGCGTTTAGGGCGACGGGCGCCCCGGCGCAACCGCGATGCAACCCCGGACGGACGCCCGGGGGACGACCTCAGGCCCGCGCGCCCAGCCGGCGACCGCGCAGCTCCGACAGCGTGCGCGCATCCAGCAGCACCGCGGACTTCTCCTGCGGGGACAGGGGCTCCATCGCGCCCGCAAGCAGCTTGCGCCGCGCGGACGCGAGCTCCACGGGAACGCCCGCCGTCGGGTGGGCCTCCAATAGCGCCAGGTGCAGCGCGTGCGCGCGAGGATCCGTGAGCACATGGTCCAGCGCGTCGTCCACCGGCTCCATCCCCTCCTCCGCGAGCTCCTGCGCGCGCACCAGCACCATGGGCGGCGCCACCTCCTCGGGGATGAGGAACAGGCCCTGGCGCTGCGCCCACAGGCCCAGCGACGCTCTCGCGGTGAACACGGAGATGGCCGGCGCCAGCCACAGCCCGATGATGACGGGCGACAACCACGCCAGCATCCCCGGCGCCACCGCGACCGTCAGCGCCGCGAGCACCGCGCCCACCGCCATGTGCCACTTGTGCCGGCGGAAGGCCTCCGACCACGGCAGGTCGGTGTCCTCGCGCTGCTGGCTGGACCACGACACCCGGTAGCCCAGGATCGTCCCGAACACGAAGTGCGACTGGAAGAGCATCATCACCGGCGCCATCAGCGTGGACACCACGCCCTCCAAGAAGACGCTCAGCGCCAGCTTGAAGCGCCCGCCCATCCGCGTCGCCTCCGCGCGGTCGGCCAGCACCAGCCCCAGGCCCATCAGGCGGGGAATCCACAGCATCGCCAGCGACAGGACCATCAGCCGGAGCGCGCCCGCCGTGTCGAACGCATCCCCGCCGGGCAGCGTGGACTGGAAGTCCACGAACGTCGTGGGCGCGAAGAACCACTCGTGCAGCGCGGCGAACAGGCCCGCCACCAGGAAGATGAGCCACAGGGGCGACGCCACGTAGGACATCACGCCCATCAGGAAGTGCGCCCGGCTCATCGGGTGCAGGCCGCCCGCCATCACGAGGCCCAGGTGCTGGAGGTTGCCCTGGCACCAGCGGCGGTCGCGCTGCGCGTACGCGAGCAGGTCCGGGGGCGGCTGCTCGTAGCTGCCGCCCAGCTCCGGCACCAGCCACACCGTGTAGCCCGCGCGACGCATCAGCGCCGCCTCCACGAAGTCGTGGCTGAGGATGTGGCCACCGAAGGGCTGCTGCCCGGGCAGCACCGGCAGGCCGCAGTGTTCGATGAAGGGCGCCATGCGCAGGATGGCGTTGTGGCCCCAGTAGTTGGAGTCCCCCAACTGCCACGCCGCCGCGCCCGCCGCGACGATGGGGCCGTAGATGCGACCCGCGAACTGTTGCAGGCGCGCGAACAGCGTGGAGCGGCCCACGTTCTGCGGCGGCACCTGGAGGATGCCCGCGCCCGAGTTCAGCTCCATCAGCCGGGCCATGCGCACCACGCTGTCGCCCGCCATCAGGCTGTCGGCGTCCAGCACCAGCAGATAGTCGTAGCGTCGGCCCCAGCGCTCGCAGAACTCGGCCAGGTTGCCGGCCTTCTTGCCCGTGTTGTCGGAGCGGCGCCGGTAGAAGATGCGACCCTGCCCGCCCACGCGGCGGCACAACTCCGACCACGCCAGCTCCTCCGCCACCCACGCCTCCGCGCGCGTGGAGTCACTGAGCACGTAGAAGTCGAACGCGTCCAGGTGGCCTGTCGCCGCGATGGACTCGTACGTGGCCTGCACGTGCGCGAACACCGACGCGGGGTCTTCGTTGTGCACCGGCATCACCACCGCGGTGCGGCGCGTGAGCGGACCCGCGGCCTCCTCGTCGGTGGGCCAGCGCAGGCCCGGCACGCGGGTCTTCGACACGAGCTGCACGAAGCCCGCGACCCCGCCCCAGAACGACAAGGCGATCCACGCGAAGCACAGCGTGAACAGCATCAACACGAACACTTCCGGCACCGTGGTGCCCCGGGCGCTCAAGAGCCGGTGCATCTCCACGGAGGCGAACCCGGTGGTCAGGGCCGCCAGCCCCAGCACCATCACACGGCGAGGGCGGGCCATGGCTGGCGAGTACGGTTCGGCGTTCATGCGGACAAAGCTCCAGGGGACGACGCGGGGTGGATGGCGCGGCCTAACGCGAAGGCGACACGCCCGCCTGGCTGCTGGCCGGACGCAGCCAGCGGCGCAGCATGTCCATGAAGGGATTGAGCACGATCACCTGCTCGCGCATCTGGCAGGGCATCTCCGCCGGGGCCGCCATGGGCACTGCTTCACACACCGCCCGGCGCCACGCCTCCGGCAGCGCGCGCGGCTCGCGCATCAGCACGTCCGCGCCCCAGCGCGCGCCGCCCACCAGGACGAACGCGGCCCGGCCGCGCACCAGCAGCGACGGCCCCACGTGAGAGGGCCCGAGCACCTCCGCCAGCCACCCCTCCACCCGCCAGCGCGCGAGCGCCAGCGCGGCCTCCGGAGACAGCGACAGGTCGCGGGTTCCCAACACCCAGTGGGCCAGGCGCTCCAGGTCTCCACGGCCGCTGAAGCCGAAGTCCTGGAAGAAGCCCACCAGCGCGTCGTGGGTGTCCACGCGGGCCTGGGGCATCGCCGGGGCGAAGGAGAGGAAGGGGTGCGTGGTCACGGAATCCACAGGTAGCTCCAGGTCTCGGTGAGGGTCTCGGAACCGCGTTTGAGGAAGCAGCGGAGCTCGACGGGGCCTTCTCCGTCGGGCATCAGCTCGAAGGCCGCGCGGTAGCCGCCGGTGACGGCGTGGACTTCCGCGCGCGGGTGCAGCACCTGCCCACGGGAAGCGGTGACGACCGCTTCCACCGGGCCCGTGCCGTCCCCCGTGTTCTGCGTGAAATCGAGGACGAAGCGACGCGCCCCCGGCTTGCTGCCCGCCGCGACACGCGTCGCCGCGACGACCGACCCTGTCGCCTTCACACCCTCAGGCGCGAAGCCCCACGACAGGCGATACGCGTACTCAAGCTGTGCACCGGCCGCCAGCGGTGCATCCGGCACCCAGAAGGCGACGATGTTGTCGTGGATCTCCTCGCGGGTGGGCAGCTCCACCAGCCGCACGGAGCCCTTGCCCCAGTCGCCCACCGGCTGCACCCAGGCACCCGGGCGACGCTCGGAGCGCGCCTCCAGGTCCTCATAACTGCTGAAGGCCTGGTCGCGCTGCAAGAGGCCGAAGCCCGACAGCCCGTCCGCATGGAAGCTGCTCACCTGGGTGTGCTTCGGGTTCTTCAGCGGACGCCACAGCTTCTCGCCGTTCTTCGTCCACACGGAGAGGCCGTCGGAGTCGTGCACCTCCGGACGGAAGTCGTCGAAGTCGCCCCGGTCGTTCTCTCCGAAGAGGAACATGCTGGTCAGCGGCGCCAGGCCCAACTGCCGCACCTGCTTGCGGGCGAACAGCGTCACGGAGATGTCCATCACCGTCTGCTCGCCCGGCTTGATGGCGAAGCGGTAGGCCCCCGAGACGCTGGTGCTGTCCAGCAGCGCGTACACCACCACCGTGTCCGCGCCCTCCGCCGGCTTCTCCAGCCAGAACTCGCGGAACGTCGGGAACTCCTCGGGGCCCTGCAGCGCCGTGTCGATGGCGAGCCCGCGCGCGGACAGCCCGTACAGGTTGCCCTTGCCCAGGGCGCGGAAGTAGCTGGCCCCCAGGAAGGCCACCAGTTCGTCGTAGTAGCCCCGCGTGTTCAGCGGCGCGTTGAGGCGGAAGCCCGCGAAGCCGTTCACTTTCCCCTTGGGGGGCGTGCCCACCAGGGGCCCGTAGGTGAACTGATCCGTGGAGAAGGGCACCGGGCGCGCCTTGCCCCCGGACACCTCGTTCACCTGCACCGGACGCGTGTAATAGAAGCCCGGGTGGAAGAACTGCGCCCGGAACGGGAGGTTCGCGTCACGCCACAGGGAGCTGGCGTCGCGGAAGCGGATGTCCCGGTACTGGTCGTACGTGAGCTTCTCGAAGGACGGCGGAACGCCGACGGGCGGCTCCTGGTACGGCTTCGCGGCCAGCGCGCGCGCCTTCTCCTTCACCGTCTCCAGGGAGAACCCCGAACCCCGGGTCGCCACGGACGCCGTCGCCGGCTTCGGCTGGGCACACGCCAGCGTCGCCGCGCACAGCCCCACACCCCAGGCCATCCCCACCGTCTGTCGCTGCCACCGCTTCAATTCCCGCTCCTCCCAGGGGCCCACCCTCCACGCCATTACGGCGCGACGCGGCATAGGCTAGCAACGGTCGTGCCAGGCGGCAGGTGCTGGGGAATTTCCCAATCAATCCAGGCACCTGCCCAGGGAGGGATATTTGCTGTCCAAAGGATTTCGGCCGTTTGGGAGGGCGTGCGAGGGAGGAGGCCACCGCCGCCTGGACTGGGGAGTTGGGGATGTGACGGACAGCAGGCATGCAGCCCTGTCCGAAATCTCCACAGGGGCGGGCCGGCTGGGGGGGATGGATTTCCCGGGACATTGCCCCCCGTTGCAGGCAGTGTGGTTGGACCGTGGGCCGCACCGGGAATCCTCCCGGGGGGCCCGCGGGTTCCTGGAAACTTCCAGGTGCTTCGGGCCGCTTCGCGGCCCGACCGCGCACCGCCAGGCGCCCCCGTAATTTCGCGGGAGGGCGCGCTGCGCGGTCGGCCCCCCCGCCTGAGGGGGAAGCGCGCCAACCCATCATCGCGGGATTCCATGACGTTTGACGAACTGCAGTTGACTGAATCACTCCTCAAGGCCGTGAAGGCCGAGGGCTACACCACGCCGACGCCCATCCAGGTGAAGGCGATCCCGCACGCACTGGCGGGCAAGGACGTGCTGGGCGTGGCCCAGACGGGCACGGGCAAGACGGCGGCGTTCGCGCTGCCCATCCTCCAGCGGCTGTCGGCGAAGGCTCCGGCGGGCGGCGCGCGTCCGGTGCGCTGCCTGGTGTTGACGCCCACGCGCGAGCTGGCCAGCCAGGTCAGTGAGAGCTTCGGGACGTACGGCAAGAACCTGCCCCTGCGCCACGCGGTGGTGTTCGGCGGCGTGGGCCAGACGCCGCAGGTCCAGGCGCTGCGCCAGGGCGTGGACATCCTGGTGGCGACGCCGGGCCGGCTGTTGGACCTCATCGACCAGGGCCACGTGACGCTGCGCGCGCTCGAGGTGTTCGTGCTCGACGAGGCGGACCGCATGCTGGACATGGGCTTCATCCATGACGTCCGGCGCGTCATCAAGGTCCTGCCGAAGGAGCGCCAGACGCTGTTCTTCAGCGCGACGCTGCCGCCGGACATCGTGGACCTGGCGCGCAACATCCTGAAGGATCCGGTGCGGGTGGAGGTGTCGCCCGCGTCCACCACCGCGGAGACGGTGAGCCAGCAGGTGTACTTCGTGAAGCGCGAGGAGAAGCGCGCGCTGCTCACGCACCTGCTCCAGGACG
>SECN01000711.1 GCA_004173515.1 Myxococcaceae bacterium
CATGGCGCATCCCGTGAGCTACGAGGCGACGACCGAGACCTTCGACTCGCTCGTCCTGGAACCCCGCGACGAGCTGGTGGTGGTGGACTTCTGGGGTCCCGGCTGCCCGAATTGCGACATCTACGCGGCGTCCGAACCCGGCCTGCTGGCGGAACTGGAGGGCGCGCCCATGCGCGTCGTCAAGGTCAACGCCTACGAGCACGAGTCGCTGGCCACCCGCTTCAGCCTGCACGGCATCCCCACGTTCCTGCTGTTCCTCAACGGGCAACGGCTGGGGAAGATGAGCCAGTACTACGGCAAGCCGTACTGGCTGGGCGTCATCCGCGACCACCTGCCCAAGGCCCCGACCCCCGCCAGCGCGTCCTGAGTCGGGCCTCCGCCCAGGCGCGACGCGCTCCCCGACCCGACGGGTGGGGTGCGACGGGAGACGGGCGACGGTGTTTCACCTGACCTGTCTTTCGCTCACACTCGTCTGGATTCGCGGGAGGGTGCGTGCCGGTCCATCTGATCAAGTTCGAGACGCTCAAGACGGAAGCGAAGCAGGAAAAGAAGTTGGTCTACCTCTGGGACCAGGCGTCGGACGGGCGCATCAGCAGCCGGGGCGGTGTGTGTCTGGGCATGAGCATGGATTGGCTGCGCCGGAAGATGGCGGGCGGCAAGAACTTCGATCATGCCGAGTTCGCCGATCGCAAGGCGCGGACGAACCTCGCCACCAAGCACATCACCATCCATGACCTGCAACTCAAGGCCCCCACCACGGCATTGACGATGGAGTACGCCTTGCAGTTGTCGAAGCTGAACCACGACCCGAAGGCCGTCCATTCCAAGTTCCTCTATCTGGCGGACAAGGAGGCCCAGGAGTTCGGGTGGAAGGAGTTGCAGGCGCTCACCCTGAAGAAGGTGGTGGTGGACAGGGAACGCCCTCCCGCCGCCGCGTTCACGTCGATTGTCGCGAGCGCCCTGCTCGACCTGGAGGATGAGCCCCACTCGAAATACCAGGGATTGATCCTCCAGTTGGATTCGGAGGAGCAGAAGGTGGGGCACGCGGTGGCCTTCTTCATCCGCGAGCCGCTCATGGACGAAGAGGAGGCACGGCGCCGGCGCCTGGAGCGCAGGACGGTGTACGAGTTCTTCGACCCGAACGTGGGGGAGTTCCGGTTCGTCCAGGACCCCAAGGGGCTCGTCGCCTTCCTCGTGAAGCTCTGGGAGGCGCTCTACAACGACATGCCCACGCTCATCCCCCACCAGGTCTGGTACACGACCTGACCTACTTCTTCTTCAAGGCGTACTTGCAGATGGTGCCGTCCGTGAACTCGGAGGCCAGCACCGTCCTCCAGTAGAGCTGGATGAAGGCGCTGAAGGCGGTGGCGTCGCGGAATGCGAACACGCCGGTGTTCGGGTCGATGAACAGGAACAGGTCGTCGCTGAACAGGTTCCGGGTCCGGTGGATCCCCACCGCGTGTCCCGTGGTGCGGCCCTGCAGGGCGAACAGATAGCAGCCGGCGGAGGAGCTCGCCCTCAGGGCGATGGTCGCATCCAGCGCCTCGTTCCCCTGGATCCGCGTGTCCGTGATGCCGCTGCTCACCAGGTTCGGGGTCGTGTAGAGCAGCTTGACCCACCGGTGAACCTTGTCGGCGTTGTCATCGATGCTCTTCAGGCAGCGCTCACGCTCCGCTTCCCAGTGCTCCCTGATGGCGCGCGGCGTCGCTCCGCCAGCGTCGATGAGGGCCGTGTACTTCTGGATGAGGAGGGCGTTCTTCCGCACCAAGTTCGCCGCGAGCCTGTACGCCTGCATCGTGCGGATGTAGTCGGCTTGAAGCTCGCGGTAGAAGTCATTGATGCTGAGCATGTCCTGGTAGAAGGGGACGAGTGAGCCCCCCGTCAGCAGGATGCGGAAGAACTCCGTGACAATGGCATTGCAGACACCTGACAACGCCTCACGGTAGCCCTGCTCGACGATGAGCCCCGCGCGCTCGGAGTCCCTGACGAGCTGCGTGTTGCGCACCTGCCCCGGGTTGTCGGTCTGACCAATCCAGATGACCAGGGTCCCTCCCATGCTGCGAGCGGAGTTGGCGTATTTCGCGCGCCGCGCGTCGGACGCACTGCTCGTCGCTCCGCCCACGGCCGCCGTGCCCGCCCTGCAATGCGGACACGCCCTGGCGATCTCGGCGTCACCGACGAGGAATGCGTTGACCACGAACGCCTGACTGCATTTCGGGCAGTGATACATCAGCGCCTTTCCGGTGAGCCGCTCCGGACAAGAGCCCCTCACCGAGGGAACACCAAGTCCTTTCGTCGCACGCGGTCCGAATGGGGACCGGCTGCCCGTCTCACTGGTAGCCGCGCGCCTGCAACCGGAACAGGTGCGCGTACCGCCCGTCCAGCGCCATCAGCTCGTCGTGGCTGCCCAGCTCCTGCACCGTGCCGTTGTGCAGCACGGCGATCTGATCCGCCATGCGCACCGTCGATGCTCGCGGTGGGCTCGTCCAGGATGAGCACCTCCGCGTCGTCGCGCATGAAGGCCCGGGACACCGCCAGCTTCTGCCACTGGCCGCTGGAGAGTTCCTGGCCCTTCTCGAACCAGCCGCCGAGCATCGTGTCGTATTGGCCGGGCAGCGCCGCGATGACGCTGTTGGCCCCGCCCTGCTCCGCCGCGCGCTCGATGCGCGGCCGGTCCTCCAGCGCGTCCACGTGGCCCAGGCCGATGTTCTCCGCCACGCTGAACTGGTAGCGCACGAAGTCCTGGAAAACCGCCCCGAAGCGGCTGCGCAAATCCCCCACGTCCATGGCCGCCGTGTCCACGCCGCCGTAGTGGATGGCGCCTTCCGTGGGCTCGTACATGCGCAAGAGCAGCTTCACCAACGTGCTCTTGCCCGCGCCGTTCTCCCCCACCAGCGCCAGCTTCTGGCCCGGCTTGAGCGTCAGGTTCACGTTGCGCAGCGCCCACGCGTCCTTGCCCGCGTAGCGGAAGGACACGTCGCGCAGCTCGATGGCGTTGGCGCGGCCCCGCGGCGGGTGGAGGGCCGGCAGCACCCTGGGCGTCTCCCCCGTGGTGGGGATGTCCAGGTAGGCGAAGAGGTTGCTCATGAAGAGCGCGTCCTCGTACATGGAGCCCACGCTGGTGAGGATGCCCTGGAACGCGGCCTGCCCCTGCCGGAACACGGACAGGTAGGCCGCCAGCGACAGCAGGCCCAGCCCCAGGCCCCAGGCCATGCGCTTGCGCGCGAGCGCGCGGTCCTCCGCGAAGAACTTCTGGAACAGCGTGCGGTAGCGCCCCAGCACCAGCGGCCCCAGGCCGAAGAGCTTCACCTCCTTCACGGTGCTGTCGCGCGTGAGGATCCACTCCAGGTAGTTGAGCTTGCGGCCCTCCGGGGCCCGCCACGAATAGAGCCGGAAGCCCTCCGCCGCCAGCCGCGCCTCCGCGATGAAGGCGGGGATGGACGCGGCCAGCAGCACGAGCACGCTCCACGGTGACAGCGCCACGAGCAGCACCGCGTAGGTGGACAGGGTGATGACGTTGCGCACGATGCTGAAGGCCTGCATCACCAATGACAGCGGCCGCGCGTTCGCCTCGCGCCGCGCGTTCTGCATCTTGTCGTAGGTGTCCGAGTCCTCGAAGTGCTTGAGCTCCAGCTCCAGCGCCTTCTGGAGGATGCGCTCATTGAGCAGGTTGCCCAGGTGCGCGCGCAACAGGTCCCGGGTGAGCGTCAGGCCCCGGTCCACCACCGCGGAGCCCACCATCAGGCCGAACTCCATCGCCACCAGCCCCAGCACCCGCGAATGCGCCGTGGTGTCGCCCTGCGCGGCGGCCACCACCGTGTCCACGATGAGCTTGCCCACCCACGCGATGCCCGCCGGCAGCACCGCCGCCACCAGCGTGAGGATGCCCAGGACCACCGCACCCCGGGGGCTTGCCCGCCAGAAGAGGTGGAAGGTGCCGGGGAGCTGCTTGAAGAGGACGCCCGCGTTCTTCAGGCGGGCGCGGAGCGACGCGGGGGGTTGCGTGACGGGAGGTGCCAAGATGCCGCCCCTCATAACGCGCTGGCGCCCGCCGCGCTGGCCTCCCTGGAGGCCCGCGCGGGGGACGGGACGTCAGTCGTGGGCCACCGGGCCGGGCGGGCCCTCACCGTCCGG
>SECN01000712.1 GCA_004173515.1 Myxococcaceae bacterium
TACGACTTCTGCTTCCGCATGGTGGGCGACCGCGAGGAGGCCCACGACCTGGTGCAGGAGATCTTCGTCAGCGTGCACCAGAACGTGCGCCGCTTCCGCGAGGACGCGCGGCTGTCCACGTGGCTGTTCCGCATCACCAAGAACCACTGCCTCAATCGGCTGAAGTACCTGCAGCGCCGGGGGCGTGGCCGCTCGGACGAATACGACGAGACGAGCGCCGCGGCCATCGCGGAAGGCGGGGGCGCGCCTCCGCAGCCGGACGCCGCCCTGGACGCGGCGCGCGAGCGGGCCCGGGTGCAGCGCGCCATCTCCCAGTTGGAGCCGGATGCGCGCATGCTGGTGGCGCTGCGCGACATCGAAGGCCTGAGCTACGACGAGATCGTGGACATCACCGAGCTGCCCGAGGGGACCGTGAAAAGCCGGCTCCACCGGGCACGCGAGAAGCTGGCGGACCTGCTGGGGCGGTTCGAACCATGAGCGGCCTGCAGCGGAGAGGAACGGACGTGGAACCGCGATTGGATCACCGCGAGGCAAGGGCCCTGTTCCTGGCGCTCGCCGACGAAGAGCTTCCCGCCCCCCAGGCCCAGGCGGTGCAAAGTCACCTGGAGGACTGCGCGGAGTGCCGCCAGGGGTGGGACCGGTACGCACGCACGGTGCGGCGCGTGCGCACCCTGGAGCGGGAGAAGGCCCCGCCCGCGCTCGCGTCGCTGGTCGCCGGCCGCGTCCGCCGCCAGCGCCGTTTCGGCCTGCGCGCGCTGCACCTGGCCCATGCGAATCACCGCTTTCCCGTGGAAGTGCTCATCCCGTTGCTGCTGGCCGCGGCGGTGGGCGCATTTCTTTTGATGTCCTCCTGAGGCCCGCCACCCTCTGGGGAGGCAACCTCCGTCGTGCGCCATCCGCCGTGATGCGTTGCGTCCCGGGGGCCGCTTGGCTAGCGTGCCGCGCCTTTCTGGAAAGCGCGTCATGGCCGAGACCGATAACAAGACCCCCCCTGGTGTGAAGAGCGGCGAAGCGGCGGATCTCGGCTCCAACGTGGAGCAGGAGCTCTACCAGCAGCGGTTGGACAAGGCCGACAAGTGGCGCGCCGCGGGCTTCAACCCGTACGGCAACGGCTAAACCCGTACGGCAACGGCTACCGCCCCAAGCACCTCGCGGCGGAGATCCTCGCGAAGCACGCCGCGCACTCCACCGAGGACCTGGAGAAGGATCCGCCCGTCTACGACGTCGCCGGCCGCATCGTGGCCATGCGCTCGTTCGGCAAGGCCGCGTTCATCAAGCTGCGCGACCGCTCCGGTGAGATCCAGGTCCACGTGAAGAAGGACGCCCTGGGGGACCTCTACGAGGTCTTCAAGCTGTGCGACCTGGGTGACTTCGTCGCCGCCGAGGGCCCGCTGTTCCGCAGCAAGACGGGCGAGCTGACGCTGTCCGCCACCAAGTTCGTCCCGCTCACGAAGACGCTGCGTCCCATGCCGGAGAAGTGGCACGGCCTGACGGACGTGGAGATCCGCTACCGCCAGCGCTACCTGGACCTCATCTCCAACCCGGACGTGAAGCAGGTCTTCTTGAAGCGCAGCAAGCTGGTGAAGTTCATCCGGAGCTTCCTCGACGGGCGCGACTTCGTCGAAGTGGAGACGCCGATGATGCACCCGCTGGTGACGGGCGCGGCCGCGCGGCCCTTCATCACGCACCACAACACCTTCGACATCGACCTCTACATGCGCATCGCGCCCGAGCTCTATCTGAAGAGGCTCGTGGCGGGCGGCATGGATCGCGTCTACGAGATCAACCGCAACTTCCGCAACGAAGGCATCAGCACCCGGCACAACCCCGAGTTCACGATGCTGGAGTTCTATCAGGCGTACGCCACGTACGAGGACCTGATGGACCTCACCGAGGAGATGCTCACCGAGGCCTCCCGCCACATCACCGGCGATTCCAAGGTGAAGTACGGCGAGCACACGGTGGACTTCGGCCAGGGCTGGAAGCGCATCCCCATGACGGAGGCCATCCGCGAAGCTGTCCCCGGCCTGTCCGACAAGGACATGCTGGACGCGGACCGGCTGCGTCAGGAACTGCTCAAGACGTCCCACGCGGAGTCGGAGCGCCGCGCCGTGGAGAACATGAACCACGGCGAGCTCGTGGGCGCCCTGTTCGAGCACCACGTCGAGCACACGCTGATTCATCCCACCTTCATCACCCAGTATCCCACCGCCGTCTCGCCGCTGGCCCGCCGCAACGACCAGAACCCGGAAATCACGGACAGGTTCGAACTCTTCGTCGCCGGGCGGGAAATCGCCAACGCCTTCTCCGAATTGAACGACCCGCTGGACCAGAAGGGGCGTTTCCAGGCCCAACTGGACGCGAAGCAGCGGGGCCAGGAGGAGACGATGGACTACGACGAGGACTACATCCGCGCCCTGGAACACGGTATGCCTCCCACGGCGGGCGAAGGCATCGGGATTGATCGCGTCGCCATGTTGTTCACGGACGCCGCCAGCATCCGCGACGTGATTCTGTTCCCCCTCCTCAAGCCGCTGGCGAAGTAGCCACGAGGCCTCGTGCACCCCTCCCTCGTCGGGTGGGGCGGGCTCGTGCAGTCCTTCGACGCCGGGATGCTCGCCCTGGGCCCCAACCCCGCGGGCGCCATCGCCGGCCCCAAGATGCTGGTGGCCGGGACGCTCGTCTGGCTGGCGGGCTGGGGACTGGTGGCCGCGGGCATCCGCCGCGCCCCGGCCTCCACCGAAGGCCCCAGTCCGGCCGCCGGCTCGACCCTGTACCCGCGCCTGGCGCGCTACCGGGACTTCTACTGGAGCACCCTGGGCGCCTACGGCGGCGGCATCCTGCTGGCCGAACTGGTGATGCTGCTGCTCCAGACGGTGCTCTCCAGCGGCGGGCCCTCCGAACTGGGGGGCGTGACGCCGCGTGAGGCGGGCGGGGGAATGAGCCTCGCGCCCACCCTCGCGTTCGCCATCGCGCTCATCGTGGGCGCGGGCGTGGCCTTCGCGTCGGGCTTCGTGGGCGCCTCCCGGGCCCAGCGGCTGTCGCTGCCCGAGGCCACCATCGGCGTCTTCTACCTGGGCCTGCCCATCCCCATCCTCCTGTCGCTGATGGAGCGCGTTCCGTCGCTCCAGCTCGCGCTGGGCTACCGGCTGCGGGAGGTGACGTACGTCGCGGGGCTGCTGGGCCGGCCGGAGCTGGGGTACTGGCTCGTCTTCGCCGCGCTCGTGCTGGCGCTGGTGCTGGGCATCAACACGGGCTTCATCGCCGCGGGCAGCGGCCGGGTGGACCTGCGGCTGGGCTTCGAGCTCTTCGTCGCCCGGCGCCACGTGGC
Organism: Myxococcaceae bacterium; assembly: GCA_004173515.1. GTDB lineage: Bacteria > Myxococcota > Myxococcia > Myxococcales > Myxococcaceae > Corallococcus. The sequence goes on from SECN01000712.1 coordinate 3,332, forward strand.
GGTGTTCCGTCCGTCGCTGCTCCTGGGCGCGCTGGCGGTGCTGATGTTCGGCATCATCCCGCCGCTCATCATCTACTTCATCATCCGCGGGGCGGAGGCCGCCGTGGAGCGCACGCGCGTGAAGTCCCTGGGCCTGGCGGATCCGCTGGCCGCCGCGTCCGCGCAGCACCGGATGAAGCTGCACGAACAGTCTCCCACCATGATGATGACCGCGCTGTCGGTGGGCGGCGTGGGCGTGGGCGTGATGGCGCTCATCATCGTGCTCAGCGTGATGAGCGGCTTCGAGGCCGACCTCCAGCAGAAGATCCTCGGCACCAACGCGCACGCGGTGGTGTCCAAATACGCCGGCGAGCTGCCCGAGTACGCCAAGGTGATGGAGCAGGTGAAGCGCGTGCCCGGCGTCGTGGGCCAGACGCCCTTCATCATCAACCAGGTGATGATCGCGTCGGAGGGCAACGTCGACGGCGTCATCATCAAGGGCGTCGACCCGCACTCGGTGGGCACGGTGACGGACCTGCCCCAGAACATCCTGCCCGGCGGGGACCTGGGCCACCTGGAGCACCCGGAGAAGATCCTCCCCAGCCGCGCGGTGGACGACGACGACGCGAAGCCCCCGGCGAAGGACGAGGACGACCCCATCATCGGCAGGCCCTCTGCGCCCGCGAAGCCCGCGGTGCTGCCGGGCATCATCGTCGGCCGCGAGCTGGCCGCGTCGCTGCGCGTGGTGGTGGGGGACCGGGTGAACGTCGTGTCGCCGCTCGGCACGGAGCTGAGCCCCTCGGGTCCCATCCCCAAGAGCCGCGCGTTCCGGGTGGCGGGCGTCTTCTACTCGGGCATGTACGAGTACGACTCCAAGTTCGTCTACATCCTGCTCCGGGAAGCGCAGGACTTCTTCAACGTGAAGGGCGCCACCGGCATCGAGCTGAAGGTGGCGGACATCGACGATGCCCGGCGCATCTCCAACCAGGTGGTGCGCGTGCTGGGCGGCTACCCGTACCGCGCGCGCGACTGGGGGGAGATGAACAAGAACCTCTTCTCCGCGTTGCGCCTGGAGAAGCTGGTGATGGGCATCATCCTGTCCATCATCATCATCGTCGCCGCGGGCCTCATCGTCGCCACGGTCATCATGCTGGTGCTGGAGAAGCGGAAGGAAATCTCCGTCCTCAAGGCGCTGGGTGTCCCGGACGGCGGCATCGTGAAGATCTTCCTGGCCGAAGGCCTCCAGATTGGCGTGGCCGGGGGCCTGTTGGGCCTGTTCTCCGGACTCGCGTGGTGCCTCTTCATCGAGAAGGTCGGCATCAAGTTGGATCCAGAGGTGTATTACATCCCCGCGCTGCCGGTGCGCATCGAACCGGTGCAGACGGCACTGGCGGTGATCATCGCGGTGCTCGTCACCTACCTGGCGTCCATCTACCCGGCCCTCAAGGCGAGCAGCGT
>SECN01000218.1 GCA_004173515.1 Myxococcaceae bacterium
GATCTTCCGGTAGCCCTCCGACAGGCCCTTGAGGATGGCGTCCGACAGGCGCACGTCGTTGCGGTAGTCGCTGGCCGCCACCCACAGCCGCAACACCTCCGCGCCGTACTGCTGGATGATCTTGTCCGGCGCCACCGTGTTGCCCCGGCTCTTGGACATCTTCTCGCCGTGGCCATCCACCACGAAGCCGTGCGTGAGACACGCCTTGTAGGGCGCGACATCGCGCGTGCCCACCGACACCAGCAGCGAGGAATGGAACCAGCCCCGGTGCTGGTCGCTGCCCTCCAGGAACAGGTCCGCCGGCACGCGCTGCCGCTTCGCCAGCACCGCGGAGGCCATGCACGCCGAGTCGAACCACACATCCAGGATGTCCGTCTCGCGGTGGAACTCGCCCTTGCCGCAGCGCGGACACCGGAAGTCCTCCCCGAGGAAGTCCTTCACCGGCGTGCGGTACCACACGCCCGCGCCTTCCTTCTCCACCGCCGCCGCCACGCGCTCCATCAACTCCGGGGACACCACCGCGTCGTCGCACCCGTCGCAGTACGCGATGGGGATGGGCACCCCCCAGCTGCGCTGCCGGCTGATGCACCAGTCCGGACGGCCCTCCAGCATGCCCCGGATGCGCGACTGGCCCCACGACGGCACCCATTTCACCTGGTCCACCTGCTCCAGCACCGCCTGCCGGAACGTCTGCGTGCCGTGGAACGCCGAGTCCATGGGGATGAACCACTGGTAGGTCGCGCTCTGGATGACCGGCTGGTGGCAGCGCCAGCAGTGCGGATAGCTGTGCGTGACGGTGTCTGTTCTGTCATTGAGCAGCGCGCCCCGCTGCACCAGCAGGTCCAACACCACGGGGTTGGCCTCGAACACGCGCCGGCCCGCGAGCACCTCGCCCACCGTGTCGTCGTAGCGGCCGTCCGCGCGCACCGGATTGTAGATGTCCAACCCGTACGCCAGCCCCACCTCGTAGTCCTCCTGCCCGTGCCCCGGCGCCGTGTGCACCAGCCCCGTGCCCGCGTCCAGGGTGACGTGCCCGCCCAGCACCACGCGCCCCTGTCGCTCGTAGAAGGGGTGCTGGTACGTCACGTGCTCCAGGTCCTCGCCCGTCGCGTACGCGAGGATGCGCGAGGGGTCCACCAGCGCCGGGGACGACACCTCCCCCGTGGGCAGCTGCACGTGCTTCACCGCCAGCTCGTCCGCCTTCACCTCCGCCAGCACCGTGGCGAGCAGGTCCTTGGCCACGCACAGGACGCGGTCCTCCAGCCGGTAGAAGACGTATTCGAACGTGGGGTTCACCGCGATGGCCAGGTTCGCCGGCAGCGTCCACGGCGTGGTGGTCCAGATGACGAAGGACACGCGCAGGCCCCGCAGCTGCGGCAGCCTCTGCCCCAGTGAAGCCCCCGCGTCGAAGGCGACATAGACGGACGGCGAGGTGTGCTCCGCGTACTCCACCTCCGCCTCGGCGAGCGCCGTCTGGTCCTGGAGGCACCACGCCACCGGCTTCTTGCGGCGGTACAACATGCCCCGGCGCGCGAACGTGGCCAGCTCGCGCAGCTCCTGCGCCTCATAGGAGAAGTCGAGCGTCTTGTAGGGCGCATCCCACGTGCCGAAGACGCCCAGCCGCTGGAACTCCGCCTTCTGGATGTCCACGAACTCCAGCGCGTACTCGCGGCAGCGCTCCAAGAGCGCGTCGCGCGACAGGGTGCGCTTGTCGAGCTTCTGCTCCTTCAGCCGCTTCTCCACCGCCTGTTCGATGGGGAGGCCGTGCGTGTCCCAACCGGGGATGAAGTCACACGGGCGTCCGGAGAGGTTCCGGTACTTCACCACGATGTCCTTCAGCACCTTGTTGAGCGCGTGCCCGGCGTGCAGGTGGCCGTTGGCGTACGGGGGCCCGTCCGCCAGCACGAAGGGCTCACGGCCGGCGTTCTTGTCCAGCAACTGCTTCCACACCCCGCGCTCCGCCCACCACGCCAGCAGGCGCGGTTCGAGCTGCGACAGGTTCCCCTTCATCGGGAACTCCGTGCGCGGCAGGTGGACGGTGGCGTCGAGGTCCTTGCGGGAGGGGGCGTCGCTCATGGCTCCAGCGGCCGTAACACCCTCGCGCCAACGCTTCAATCACCGGGGCGGCCCGCGGAGGCGGACCGTTCCGGGACGGTCTAGTCGTCGTGGTGCGCCTTCTTCTTGCCCGAGCAGCCATTGCTGCACTTGGTCTGCGAGGCCTTCATCTTCTCGGCACAGCCCTGGACGCACTTCTGGTACTTCCCGGACGCGGACCGCGAGCCGGAGCAGGAGCTGATGCAGGCCTGCATGGAGGCCGCGGCCTTGGTGTTGCAGTTCACCTGACACTGCGACGGCTCCGCCGCGAGCGCCGGGGCGGCCACGAGGGCGGCGCCCAGGGTCAGCATTCCCATCCAGCCACGCACCGCGATCTCGATTCTCAGGCTCATCAGACACCTTCCAGAGGGTTTCCCGTTCCTACTATCCGTCAACCGCCCCTCATGCCCAACAGCGCCCGCTGTTTCAACGCGGTTTCAGGCCCTTGGCATCCAGTTGGTACTTCTTCACCAGCCGCTCGATGGACTTGCGGTGCAGCCCGCTCTCCCGCGCCGCGCGGGACAGGTTGCCCTCGCATCGGGTGAGGACGCTGGTGACGTACTCGCGCTCGAAGTTCTCCAGCAGCTGCTCCTTGGCGTCCTTGAAGGCCAGGTGTTCGTTGAAGGGCAGCGGGCCTTCGCGGGCCTGGCCCCGGACGCGCGGGGGCAGGTGGGAGGGCAATATCTCCTCGCCCTCGGAGAACGTCAGCACGTGCGACAGGACGTTCATCAGTTCGCGCACGTTGCCGGGCCACGCGTAGGCCATCAGCAGGCCCAGGGCCTCCGCGCAGAAGCGCTTGCGGCCGTGCTTGTCCACCACCTCCGGCTCCGCCAGGGCCTGCTTCAGGATGAGCGGGATGTCGTCGCGGCGCTGGCGCAGGGGCGGCAGCTGGATGTTGATGACGGACAGGCGGAAGTAGAGGTCCTCGCGGAAGTTGCCCGCGGCGATCTCCTTCACGAGGTCGCGGTGGGTCGCGGCGATGACGCGGACGTCCACCTCGATGACGTCGTTGCCGCCCACCCGGCGTACCTCTCGGTTCTCCAGCACGCGCAACAGCTTGGGTTGCAGGTCCAGGCGCAGCTCGCCCAGCTCGTCCAGGAAGATGGTGCCGCCCTGCGCACGCTCGAAGGCGCCGGGGCGGCCGGACACCGCGCCGGTGAAGGCGCCCTTCTCATGGCCGAACAGCTCGCTCTCGATGAGGTTGGGCGGGATGGCGCCGCAGTCCAGCACCACCATGGGGCCCTTCTTGCGGCCGGACAGCTCATGGATGGCGCTGGAGACCAGCTCCTTCCCCGTGCCCGTCTCCCCCTGGATGATGACGGAGACATCCATGGGCGCGATGCGCTTGATGAGCCCGAACACCTGCCGCATCTTCACGCTCTGGCCCACCATGCCGCACAGCTCGCCCTCGCGGTCGGGCTCCACCGCCACCTCCTCCTCCAGCGGGGCGAAGGTGATGACGGAGGAGCCGGCGCGGATCTGCGAGCCCGGGGACAGGTAGGCCCGCTCGATGCGCCGGCCGTCCAGGAAGGTGCCGTTGGTGGAGTTCAGGTCCACCAGCAGGTAGCCGCGCTCGGTGTACTGGACCTCGAAGTGGTGGCGGCTGGCGGTGCGGTCCTCCACCAGCACCAGGTCGTTGCCCGGGTGGGCGCCGCAGCGAAGCCGCTCCTTGTCGCTGGCCATGGAGCGCCCGGTGTCCGGCCCCGCCGTCACCAGGAGCCGGCACTTGTGCAGCTTCACGCTGGCGCGGGGATCCACCACCTGCGTCTCCCCGAGCAGGGAGGACTGGGACGCCAGTTCGAGTCCGACGTCGCCGGGATTCGTGTGGATGTCGTCGGGATGCGGGTTGGAGGCGGTCATCAGTGAACGCGAGGATAGCAAAGGGTGCCCACGCACCATGCCTGACGGTCCGTGCGTGCTAGTGTCCCGCGCCCCGCATGCCCCCCCGAAAAGTGAAGCCGAAGAAGGCGCCCGTCCCGCCTGGAGCGCAGGCACCCGAGCGTGGCGACGCACCGCGCCCACGCCGGCCCCGCGCCAAGAAGACCGTGGCCATCCTGTCCCGCAAGCGCTCGCTGTACTCGACGCGGCGGCTGGTGGAGGCCATCAAGGCGCGCGGGCACCGGGCCCTCGTCTTCGACACGCTGCGCTGCTGCCTGTTGCTGGCCCAGGGCCGGCCGCGCATGACGTACCGCGGTGCGGAGGTGAAGGGCGTGGACGTCGTCATCCCCCGCATCGGCGCGTCCATCACCGCGTACGGCCTGGCCGTGGTGAACCACTTCGAGATGATGGACGTGCCGGTGCTCAACCCGCCCACGGCCATCGCGCGCAGCCGCGACAAGCTGCGCGCGCTCCAGTTCCTGGCCCGCGCGGGCCTGGACATGCCGAAGACGGTGATGGCGCATGATCGCGGCAACGTGCGCAAGCTGGTGCAGGAGGTGGGGGGCCTGCCCGTCATCATCAAGCTGATCAAGGGCACCCAGGGCGTGGGCGTGATGATCGCCCACACGCTGCCGGAGGTGCAGACCATCCTCGACACCTTCTGGGACCTGGGCCAGGAGATTGTGTTGCAGGAGTTCGTCGCGGAGAGCGAAGGCCGCGACGTGCGCGCGCTGGTGGTGGGCGACACGGTGGTGGGCGCCATGCGCCGCAAGGCGAAGAAGGGCGAGTTCCGCTCCAACATCCACCGGGGCGGCGAGGGCCGCGCCATCGTCCTGCCCCCGGCCTACACGGAGGCCGCGGTGAAGGCCGCGCGCATCATCGGGCTGGAGGTCGCGGGCGTGGACATGCTGGAGGGCCGGAACGGGCCGCGCCTGATGGAGATCAACTCCAGCCCCGGCTTCGAGGGCCTGGAGGGCGCCACGAAGCAGGACATCGCCGGCACCATCGTGGAGCACGCGTTGGTGTACGCGGGGACCCGGGGCAGCGCGCTCGTCGCGCGCGCGGGTCGTGCCCCGTAGCGAGCGGGCCGCCTAATGGTGTGACAGCAGGCACACGAGCAGCATTTCAAGCCTGCCCGCCTGCTTCATGGCGTGCGTGCGGAGGCTCACGGTGCGCACGGTGCCTTGCATGCTCCACAGGAATACGGGAATGCCAAACGGCGCGGATTGTCAGGGGGTGTTGGCAGCGAAGGGGATGCGCCTCTAATCTGGCGACCCCCGATGAAAACGCTGCACAAGCCGCTGCAGATCACCGTCTACCAGGATGTGTTGTGTTCCTGGTGCTACCTCGCCGACCTGCGGTTGGACGTGCTTCGCCAGGAGTTTGGCGAAGCGGTCCGCTGGAGTGTGCGGCCCTACCCGCTGCGGCTGCACGATGTGCTGCCCACGGAGCGCGAAGTGCGCGGACTGGTGGAAGAGGTGAAGCGCGCCCAGCGCGAATCCGAACCCACCGCCGCGCTGCTCTCCACGGACCTGTGGCTGGGGGGAGATCCTCCCCGCTCCAGCGTGCCGGCCCTGGCGGCGCTGGAAGCCGCGAGGTTGCAGGGCCCCCAGGCGCGGGCCTTCCTCGCGCGGGCCATGCAACGCGCGGCGCTGGAACAAGGCGTCAACGTGTCGCGCTCGGACGTGGTGTTCGAGCTGGCATCGCGCGTGGGCCTGTCCATGAACCAGTTCTCCGCGGCCTTCCGTTCGGAGGAGACGCGCCGGCTCATCCACGACGAGCACCGGCTGGCCAACAGCCGCGGCGTGAGGGGCGTCCCCACGCTGGTCATCGGCGGCCGGTGGATGCTGTGCGGCCTGCGGGAGCTCACCGAGTACCGCGAGCACATCCTCGCGTGCCTGGGCAAGGTGACCCTGCCGCGCTCCGGCCTCTCCGAACGCCTGGTGCACTGAACCTTGCCCCCTGCGGCGCGCCTTCGTTCCTGGACGAAGGCGCGCACGCGGGAAGCAGCGGAGGAACCTCAGCCCGGCAGCGGGCCCGCGACCTCGTCCGAGCGGGGGCGCAGCGCCAGGTACATGCCCGCGATGAGCAACTGGGCCAGCGCCGAGGCGGGAACCAGGCCCACGCAGCACGCGAAGAAGCCCGCGACGGCGATGAGGCCCACGATGAAGCCCATGCCCACCATGGAGAGGCGCTGGCCCCGGGCGTACTCCCAGCAGCGCCGCAGCACCTGCATGGGCCCCGGCGGCACGTCCTCGTACGCGAGCTCCGGCTGGACGAAGTACAGCGGCAGCGTCACGTAGATGAACGGGATGAGCAGCACCGCCCCGACCCCGCCCATCACCGCCAGCACGGGCGCCACGGCGTCCCAGCGCTGGGCGGACGACATGTCCCCGCCCGTGTTCCACGGCATGGCATCCGCGAAGCCCGCGCCCATGGCCACCAGGAAACCCAGGGCGCCCAGGATGAACAGCGGCACCACGATGAGGGCGACGACGACGAGCATCGTGAGCAGGTAGGGCCCCACCTTGTGCATCTGGCTGAAGAGGCGCGCCACGTCCGCGCGTCCGCCTTGCAGCACGTCGAAGCACATGCGCAGCAGGCCCAGCTGCACCAGCCCCTGCACCACCAGCTGCGCCGCGAAGCCCACGAGGCTCAGCAGGACGGCCAGCACGGTGCTGTCCAGCGCGCTGCCGATGCTCTGGCCCAGGGTCACCAGCAGCTGCGCGCCGATGGACACGCCGAAGGTGATCAACACCCCCAGCGACAACATGCCCCACTCGCGCTGGAAGATGGGCCAGCACACCTCCCACAGCTTGCCGATGCTCCAGTTCTCCCGGTGGAGGGGGAAGGTCGAGCCGAAGCGCGCGCGGCACGTGGGGCAGCGCGGGGAGGTTCCGCCCTCGCTGCACGTGGCGCACATGAAGTTGCCGCACCGCGCGCAGGTGCCCGTGGCGACCTGTTCGGGGTGGAGCGCGCAGGACGCCTCCGGCCCCCGTCCGAAATCCATGTCCGACATCCGTGTGTCTCCCAGGCGCGGGCCCCGGTCCCCAGGGCCCTGGGGCTCCAAGGCCGCTGGGGAGCCCGCGTCCTTCGCGTCATATCAGCGGGCGCCCTTCCCCTCCTCCCTGGCAGGCAGGCCTCCGGGATGAATTAAAAGCGCGCCCCGCCGTCATGAGGGCAGAGAGGTTGCGGAGCGGGACGCTTTGGGGGTCCACTTCCGCGCCAGGAGATTCTCCATGAACCGCTTGCTCGCCCTGGTCGTCCCCTTCGCCCTGCTGATGGGGACCGGCTGTGTCGTGGATGGCCACTATCACCGCCCGGTCCGCGCGGCCTACGTCGCGCCCGTGGTGCAGTACCGCTTCGCGGGAGCGCACCCCATCCCCGACGACTACGGCAGCGGGTGGTGCCCGGAGGACTACACCCACGTCCACGACTACCAGCCGCCCCAGGCGTCCTACGTCTACACGGACGACGTCTACTATTACCGGGGCCCGACGCTGGTCTGGTACTGGGACTACCACCCCATCCCGAACGGCGCTTACTGCAGCTTCCACGGGCGCCACTCGCACGACTTCTACCCGCAGGGCTCGTGGGGCGGTGGGTACTCGTATGACCGCGGCACCCGGGGCTACCGCTGGGACCGGACCCACGCGGCCTCCGCCGGGAACATCCGCTACAACAGCGGCCCGTCGCGTCAGCCTCCGGCGCCGTACAACGGCAACTCCAACGTGGGCCGCCGGGGTCCTCCGGGCGGCACTGGCACCGGCGCCCGTCCGCCCAGTGGTTCCTCCAACGGTGGCTGGGGCCGCAGCAACGCCGCCCCCGCCCCCGCCGCGAGCAGCCGGCGTGACAACGACGACGACAACAAGGGCGGCGGCTGGAGCACCCCCGGCAACAAGAGCCGCGACGACGACAAGGACAACGACAGCCCCCGCGGCAGCGGCAACAGCGGGAGCAGCGGCGGCGGTTGGAGCAGCCCCGGCAGCAGCAGCGGGAGCAGCGGCAGCGGAAGCAGCGGCAGCAGCGGCAGTGGCCGGAGCAGCAGTGGGAGCAGCGGCAGCAGCAGTGGCAGCAGTGGGAGCAGCGGCGGCGGCTGGAGCAGCCCCGGCGGCGGCAGCCGGAGCAGCAGCGGTAGCAGCGGCAGCAGCGGCAGCAGCGGCAGCAGCGGCAGCAGCGGCAGCAGCGGCCGGAGCAGTGGCAGCAGCGGTCGGAGCAGCAGCGGCAGCAGCGGCGGCGGTTGGAACACGGGCAGGTAGCTCCGGCTCCAACACCCGGAGCGTGGGGCGCGCGGGCAGGCGCTCCGCCCACTCCTCGGCATCCCATGCAGGACCCCGGCACCGGGCGCGGCCTTCCGTCACTGGCGGAAGGCAGGCTCCCGGTGCCGACGTGTTTTCAACATCCGGAAGCCTCGCCGTCCCACGCATCCCTCCCCCGGGCGCGACGGGGCGTCCTGCAGGGGACGAACGGAGCCCTGCCAAGGATTGCGATCGCGACGGCCCGTGAAGATGTTCCGGCGCGATGAGACAATTTATTCGGGCGGCGGGTGGTGCCGTGCTCGGGCTGGTGGCACTGGCCTGTGGCGACGGCGGCTTCACACCGGACCCTGGCGTGCGGACCGAGGACGCCGAGGCCGTGGACTTGGAGAACCTTCGCATCCTCGTGAGCGGACAGGCCGCCGTGTTTCCGGAGGCCGCGCGCGCGGACGCGCCTTCATTGGCGGGGATGACACTGACCCTCGAGGAGCCCCTGCGCGTGGCCGTCAACGACGCGGCCGCCACCTTCGCCACCGGCGAGGTGTCCGAAGACGGCGCCTTCCGCGTCACGGACGTGCCCGTGCGCGACATCCACCAGGGGCTCGGCGTCGGACTCGCGCATGACGGCCTCGTGCGCAGCACCACGCTCGTCTACGACACCGCCTTCACCGGCACGCGTCCGCGAACGGACATCATCGACGCGCACGCGTGGGCCCTGCCCATCGCCTTCGTGGACCAGCTGGGCGCCGCCGTGGGAGCGCCCCGCCTCGTGGGCCACACCGGTGACCCGGCGGCCACATTGGCCACCGCGGGCTTCGTGCTGGGACGCGTGGTGGACCTGAACGGCCAGCCCGTGAGCGGCGTGCGCGTGGCGCTCGACCGCGCGGACCTGGCGGACCGGCTCTACTACCCGTCCGAGGACCTCACGTCCGTGAGCCAGGCGGCCACCGCGTCCCACGGACTGTTCCTCTACGTGCACTCCGCGGCCGGCGTGGAGTCCTTCAAGGTGTCCGTGGAAGGACAGGACGCCTACGTCGCGCGCAACGTGGACGCCGGCCCCGGCCTGGGCGTGGTGCTCACCGTGTATCCGGGACGCTACGCGCCGTAACGCCTCCGCTGACACATGACGGCAAGACGGTCCCGTGACGGGCCGTCTCCCGAGCGAAACGGGGCGGAGTTTCCGCCTCCGTGAGACGTCCGGTCCTGGTCGTATCTCACCCCGACAGGTCGGATATCCCTGCCTTCGGCGGACATGCGGCGGCCCTGGCGTCGCATTGCCGGAGCGGCCCTCCAGGCGTGATGTTGTGGCAAGGTGCGATGCTGGCGTTCCGGGGGGGACGCGGACAATGAGCGGCCGATCCATGCCACGAAGCACGGCGTTGGTCCGTGCCCTTGCGCGCAGTTCCGCGGCAGCCGCCTGTCTGGTGGGCCTGCTGGTCCTGGTGGGTTGGGCATTGGATGTCATGGTGCTCAAGTCCATGGGCGCCGCGCTGCCGGCGATGCGTCCCAGCGCCGCGCTCGGGATGATGTTCGCGGGTGGCGCGCTGGGCATGCGCCTGCGGCGTCACCCGAGCCCCCGTCGTCACCGACTGGGCACCGTGCTGGCCTGGGCCACCGCGGCCGTGGGCGCGGCGAGCCTCGTGGATGGCCTCATCACCGGTGGCGCGGGGAGCACCGCCGGTGGACTGGATGCGCTGTTCCTGCGCCTCTTCGGAGAGGACGGCTTCGCATCGCCCGGCATCAAGCCCTCGCCCCTGACGTCGCTGTGCCTGCTGCTGCTGGGCCCGGCGCTGGCGCTGTTGGACCGGGGCACGCCCCAGCGGTTGTCGTGGTCGGACGCGCTGGTGTCGCTGGCGCTGATGGCGGCGCTGCTGGGCCTCAATGGCTTCCTGCTGGGACCGCTGGTGACGCCCGCCGCCGTGCCGTTCTTCCAGGAGCGCAGCATGGGGCTGCACACCACCTGCATGCTCATCCTGCTGTCGGTGGGCGCGCTGTGCGCGCGGCCGGACCTGGGGCTGATGGCGCGGCTCACGCAGGACACGCTGGGCGGCTTCGTGGCGCGGCGGCTGGTGCCGGTGACGCTGCTGGGGCCGCCGGTGCTGGGACTGACGCTGGTGGTGATGCACCTGTCCGGCACGCTGAGCCACGACGCGAAGTTCCCCCTCTTCGCCACGGTGGTGGCCGCCGGTGGCGCCACGCTGGTGCTGATGGCGGCGCGCGCGTTGGACCTGCTGGACACCGAGCGCAGGCGGGCCACCACCGCGCTGGAGGCCTCCGAGGTGAGGTTCCGCACCTTCCTGGACACCGCGCCGGATCCGATGGTCGTGGTGGACGCCACCGGCCGGGTGCGCTTCGCCAACGCGGAGGCGGAGCGCGTGTTCGGCTACCGGCGCGAAGCGCTGATGGACCGCGGCGTGGAGCTGCTGGTGCCCGAAGGGCTCCACGGCCCGTCCAATCCCACCGCCACCCCGCGCCCCACCGGCGGCGGCCGGATGGTGTCCGGCCGGCGCCAGGACGGCACCTGCGTGCCGCTGGAAGTACGGCTGTCGCCCCTGGAGGGCGCCGAGGACGCGACGACCATCGCCATCCTGCGCGACGTCACCGAGCGCCGGGAGCTGGAGAAGCTGCGCGAGGAGTACGTGGGCCTCATCTCCCACGACCTGCGCAATCCCCTGCACACCATCAACCTGCGCGCCCACCTGCTCCAGCGCGCGCTGCACGAGCGGAAGCTGGAGCGCGAGGGCCACATGGCCCAGGCCATCATCCACAACGTGGAGTGGATGAACACGATGATCGAGGAGCTGCTGGAGGGCTCGCGCCTGGAGTCCGGCAGCGTGACCCTGCGCGACAAGTACTACCGCACCGAGGACGGGCGCTCCGCGGACGGCAAGGGGCTGGGCCTGGGGCTCTACATCAGCCGGCTCATCGTGGAGGCCCACGGCGGCCACATCTGGGTGGAGAGCGAACCGGATCAGGGCGCCACGTTCTTCTTCAGCGTGCCGCTGGATCTCGCCGCGAAGAAGCCGGAGGCCCCGGAGCCGGAAGCCACGGAGCCGGAGACCGTGAGGCAGCGGGCCGGCTAGCGGGTCACGAACCAGCGGGGCAGCCAGTCCGCACCCTTCGCCGTGGTGAGCCGCGTCTGGCCCGAGCCATCCGCGCGCATCAGGTACAGGTCGGTGTCGCCGTCGCGCTCGGAGACGAACACCAGCGCCTTGCCGTCCGGACTCCACGCGGGCATGTCGTCACGGTGGGCGCCGTCCGTGAGCGCCACCGGAGCGCCGCCCGCCACCTTCGTCATCCACAGGCGGCTCTTGCCGTCCGCCGACCGCGCCACGTACGCCACGCGCTGGCTGTCCGGACTGAACGCGGCCTCGCGCTCGTCGCCCGCGAAGCCCTCGCCCGACAGCACGCGCAGGTCGGAGCCATCCGGCCGCACCAGGTACAGCCGCTCCCGGCGCTCGCGGTTGCTCACGAACAGCAGCCACTGGCCATCCGGGCTCCACTGCGGCGAGCGGTCCTCCATGTAGAACGTGGTGATGCGGCGCGGCTCGCCCGCGCCATCCGAGCGGTAGACGTAGACCTCCGGGTCGCCGTCGCCGCTGCACACGCACGCCACCTGCGTGCCGTCCGGGGACACCGAGGGCTCGAAGCAGCCCTGCTTCACGTGCGTCAGCAGCGTGTCCACGGCGTTCGCGCCAGGCAGCGCGCGCACCACGTCGCTGAAGCCCTGCGCGTCCGACTCCGTCACCAGCCACGTGCCGTCCGGCCCCCAGCTCGCGTTGCGCGCGCGGGTCCGGGGCGGATGCAGCGCCACCGTCGCGCCGCCGCCCAGGGGCTGCACGCGCAACTGCTGGAACACGCGCCCGTTGGCCTCGCCCGACGCCACCACCAGCAGCTGTCGGCCATCCGGCGACGGCGGGCCGGGGTATTCGTCCTCCGGCGCGGAGGTGACCTGCGTCTCCTTCCCGTCGGGCGTCACCCGCCAGACGTCCTTCTGTCCCGCCCGCTCGGAGAGGAAGACGATGGTGCCCGGCAGGGCCCGCCGCTCCGCTTCCGACAACTGGGACGGGGAGCCAGGGACCGCGGGGGAAGCGCCGCCACAGCGGCCCTCGCACCCCACGGCGCCCAGCAATCCGAGCACGGCGCACCACGCCCGTGCCCGGAGGGGCCCCAAACGCGCCTTCCGTTCAAGGCCCCGGGCCTTCACTTCAGCGCACCCGGACGGCGTCGGCGATGACCACCGAGCCCGCCGCCTGCCAGCGGCTCAGCTGCACCTTGTTCCAGCCGGCGGTGAAGGCGTACGTGCCCAACTGCACCCACTGGCCGCCGTTGGCCTGCTGGTTCACGGTCGCCGTGCCCAGGTTGGTGCCGCCCGCGTTGAAGGAGATGAACGCCGCGGCGGAGGAGCGGTTCGTGCCCGCCACCCACCACGCGTCCACCGTGCGCGTCTGCGCGGTGGGCAGGTAGAACCAGAACGTCGCCGGCGCGGAGATGGCCTCCGTGTTGGCGAAGTAGTAGCCGCTGCCGTAGTAGCCGGCGCTGGTGCCGGAGGTCCACGTGCCCGACAGCTCGAACTCCGCGACGGACGCGTCGTTGTTCGCGCTGTTGCTGTCGATGATGATCTGCCCGGTGGGCGTCGTGGTGCCGCAGTAGCTGTTGATCTTGCTCAGGTAGGACGACCACGGCCAGTTGGGACCCGGGTCCGTGCGCGTCGCGGGCTGGAGCTTGCCGTGCGCCACGATGTGGTAGCTGTCCTTCAGGATGGCGTTGTCGCGCGCGATGTCGCACGACAGCTTGGCGGACGCGTCGATCTGCCCGGCCGGGAAGCTGGTCTGGCTGGCGAAGCCGCCGTGCTCGATGCCGATGGTGAAGTGGTTGGACTGCGTGCCGTTGAGCCAGCACTCCTTGCTGCTGTTGAGCGTGCAGTCGTACGTCGCGCCGATGTGGAAGGCGCGGTTGGCCTCGTTCACCAGCTGGGACACTTCGCTGCCGCTCTCGTTCACCACGTAGTGCGCGCTCACGCCCGACGCGCTGTTGGTGAGCCAGCTCCAGCACGACGCGTAGCTGCCTTCACACGTGTGGATGATGATCATCGACGGATCGCCCGCCGCGCCCGAGGTGCGCGCGCCGTAGTTGCTGCTGGGCGCCGGGCGCCAGATGGACGCCGCGTAGTTCGGCCCCGCCGCCATCGCGCGGACCGGGGGACGCGCGAACTTCGCCTCCACCTGCACGGGCTCCAGCGTGGCCGCCACGGAGCCGTCCGTGTTGAGCGCCACCGCGCCCTGGTTGAGGACCGCGTACACGCCCTTGTGCACGTGCTCCGCCTGCCCGTCCACGTCGCGGATGCCGCTCAGCCGCGCGACCACGGACGCCCACGCGCCCAGGTCCCCGCGCTCCACCTTCGCCTCGTTGGCGAACTGGGAGAGCAGCGCCGCGCCCGCCCGGAGGTGGGCCGCCGCGTCCGTGCGCGCCGCTTCCACCGAAACACCTGCCAGCGCCGCGCCCTGCTCCAGGTCCGCGCCACGCAGGGCCATCAGGCCGAACGCGGGAGACTGGCCCGGGAACTCCTCCGTGCCGCGCACCATCTGCCAGCGCGTCTCCGTGTAGGAGACCGCCTTGAGCAGCTCCGCCGGGACGTTGAACTCCTTCGCGGCCTGCGCGAACAGCGGATCCAGCTCACGCGGAAGGGCGCTGCCGGCCGTGTCCGTCGGCTGCGACGGCGTCTCGGTCTCGGAAGGGGTGGGCTCCGTGGGCTGCTGCGCCTGGGGACCACACGCGGACAGCACCAGGGCGGCGGCGGCGGCCGCGAACGGATTGCGGAACGTTGACATGAGGGACTCCAAAGTCGGGGGGAGACTCCATGGCCCGCCCCCGCATTTCCACGGGAGAGGCCCACGACCTTTCTACAGCACCACGCGTGCCAGCCCTCTCCAGCCCGTCACCTTCGTCCAGTTTTCTTCCGCGATCGGTACATCCATGCACCACCCGCCCCAGACCCCCTCCGACACCGCTTGACTCCAAACACCTGAAATCATGGAATTACCTACATCCCTGGACCTGCTCACGCGGACCGCC
>SECN01000713.1 GCA_004173515.1 Myxococcaceae bacterium
CGGACACGCCCGTCACGTCCGCCCAGTCCAGCACCGCGCCCGCGCTGTCCACCCCCGCCTCCGGCGCCACCGGCGTGGAGCTGCTCGCGGTGCTGGACTGGGCGGACGTGACGGGCGTGTCCGGCTACGAGGTGCAGGTGGCGACGGACAGCGCGTTCACCAACGTGGTGAGAAGCGCCAACTCGCTCGTCGCCAGCACCTGGACGGTGTCCCCGGGCCTGACGGCCACCACCGCCTACCACTGGCGGGTGCGCGCGCTCAACTCGTGCGGCGGCACCAGCGGCTGGTCCGCGGCGCGGAGCTTCACCACGCGCGGCTGCGTCAACCTGGCGGCGCCCACGCTGTCGTCTCCCGCGAACGGCGCCACCGGCGTCGCCCTGGGCGCGTCGCTGGACTGGACCGACGTGGCGAGCGCGTCCGGCTACGACGTGCAGGTGGCGACGGACAGCGCGTTCACCAACGTCGTGAGAAGCGCCACGGGCCTGGGCTCCAGCGCCTGGAACGTGACGCCCGCCCTGTCCAACCTCACCGCGTACCACTGGCGCGCGCGCGCCACGGACAGCTGCGGCGCGAGCGCGTACAGCGCCGCGTCCAGCTTCACCACCACCAACGTCTGCACCCCGGTGGTCGCCTCCTACAACGCCACCCTGCGCGCGCCCGCCTGCGGTTCGGTGTGCGGCTGTGACACCGGCCCCACGCTCGTCAACGGGCGCGGCACCGTGTCCGGCGGCGTGGAGCCCAACCAGCCCAACACGCTGGGCGCGACGTGCACGGACGGCAGCACCGGCACCTACCACGCGGACGAGAGCATCGACCGGGTGTCGCTCAAGACGGTGGACCAGGGCCTCATCACCCCGGGCAAGCAGCTGACGGTGGACGTCACCGTGTGGTGCTACGGCACCACGGACCAGCTGGACCTGTACTACACGACGAACACCACCACGCCCGCGTGGACGGCCGTCACCACCGCCCAGCCCTGCACCGCGGTGGGCGCGAAGACGTTCTCCATTCCCGTGACGGTGGGCAGCACCACCGGCCAGCACGCGGTGCGCGCGCAGTTCCGCTTCGGCGGCACCGCCACCAGCGCCTGCGTGACGGGCTCGTACAACGACCACGACGACCTGGCCTTCGGCGTCGTGGCCCCGGTGGCCGCGTCCGCCTCGAGCCCGGCCGCGAAGCAGGTCCAGGGTCGCACCGTGACGGCGCGCTAGTCACACGCGCGAGGTCGCGTCGCACTCCAGGGGCTCCCGGGTCATCCCGGGGGCCCCTGTCTCTTCCCGCCGGCAGCGCGCTCCTTCAGGGAGTGGGACTCATCCCCACTGGAGGACGACCGATGGCGCCGAGCGCTTCGCCGGACCGTGGAACACCATCTCGATGTTGTTGCCGTCCGGATCCAACACGAAGGCCGCGTAGTAGCCCGGGTGGTACGAGCGCTCGCCGGGCGCGCCGTTGTCACGGCCTCCCGCGGTCAGCGCCGCCTGATGGAAGCGCTGCACGCGCTCCCGGTCCGGCGCCTGGAAGGCCAGGTGCACGCGCGCGGTGGGCTCCGAATCCGCGCTCACGTACAGCTCGTCCGCGGCGAGGTGGCGCGCGTCCTCGCTGAACACCGCGATGCCCATCACCTCCAACACCGCCTTGTAGAAGCGCTTGCTCGCCTCCAGGTCCCGGACCTGAAGGTGGACGTGGTCGAACAGACGGCCGTGGTGCAGCTCCATGGTCAGCCTCCCTTTGCGGGGATTCTCATTTTCTACGTGTCCAACAACCGGCAGACAGCCTCGCTTCAAACCCGCAAACCGAGCATGTCAAGGTGGGCGTGCCCGGTAAGTCCCGAAAGCGGAAAAGACCTTCCGCAAAAGGATGGGCACGTGGCAGCGGACGGACACAGGTTCATGAGATAGTCCGCGCCACTTCGCAGTCCGTGCCTTCAGGAGGGTGCCGCGATGTTCATCGAAATCATCGTCATGCCCCGCGAAGAGAGGCCCCCCGCACGCCGCTCGTCCGAGCGGCGCGGCAGGGAAGTGCTGGCCCGGTCCTGGCAGGAAGAGGGCAAGGCCTTCCATGCCTCCGTGCTGGAGTTCATCAAGGCCCACCACCTGTTGGGCGCCGTGAAGTGGATGAGCGAACCCGGGATGCTGCCCCAGGTGACGCTCGTCGCGTCGGAGCGGGTGCTGGAGAAGCTCAAGTCCGAGCCCCGCTTCGAAGCCGGCCGTTCGCTGTCGCTGAACCTGCAGACCTGATGCGCGGCGCCCCCCGGCCGAAGTAATGGGCCAGATGGGCCGTGCCCAACACCTCCTGCGTCAACGCCTCGAGGTCGGGCTTGCCGGTTTCCGCGGCAATGCAAGCGCTGATTCGCTCGGCGCTGTCGGCGATGCTGCGCCCCATCTGCTGCACCAAGCGGCCGCGGGCACGGATGGATTTTGCGCCCCAAGCAATTTGGGCC
>SECN01000714.1 GCA_004173515.1 Myxococcaceae bacterium
CGGGTAGACGGTGGAGTGCACGTAGTCCCGCGACGGCATGAACTCCAGCTTCTCGTCCCCGTCGTCGTCCTGGGAGCGGAAGATCTTCACGTTCCCGTAGAGCGACTCCGATTCGAAGACGGGCCGCTCCGACCCAGCGGCGGCCCGCGAAGCCCAGGCGCCATGCGCCAGGGGCGTGGCCACCGCCGCCGCCAGGAACACACACCCCGCGAGCGCGGCCACGGGCGCGCGCTTGCGCACCACCACCAGCCCCGTCACCACCACCAGCCCCAGCGACCCGATGAAGATGCCCAGCGTCGTGGGCACGCCCAATAGCGGGATGAGCACGAAGGAAGGCAGCGTCGTGCCCACGATGCTCCCCACGTTGGACACCGCCATCAGGTTGCCCGCCGTGGCCCCCGCCCCCCGCGCGTTCGTGGCCAGCAGCCGGATGAGGAACGGCGAGACGTGGCTCAGCGCCAGCATGGGCCCCATGTAGAAGATGAGCGTGGCGACCGCCGGCGGCATCAGGTGCCCCGCGAGCCCGCTGGAGAAGACCTTGCGCAGGCCGAAGCTGAAATCCAGCAGCGGTTCGGACAAGAGCCCGCCCGTCACCCAGACATACACCACGGACAGGGAGATGACCCCGAGCAGGAACTCCAGCGGCGCATTGCGCTGGGAGAGCCGTCCCCCCAGGTAATAGCCCGCCGACAGGGCAATCATGACCAGCGCGAGCAGGACGCCCGTCACATAGATGGAGGAGCCGAACGTGGTCTGGAGCACCCGGAAGGCACACATCTCCAGCAACATGACGTTGAAGCCCCCCAGGAACGCGAGCCCATGCAGATAGACCGAGAACAGACGTGAAACCGGCGGTGACTCAGCGGGAATAGACATGTGCAACATCCAAGGCAGAGAGGGGGAACAGCCAGGAACCAATGCATCCGCCGTCCGCGACCACGGACTCGCGGCGACTTATAAAAAACGTGTCAGACATTCAGTCCATCATGCGGCCCGTCGACAAAAGAAAAGACATCCATGGCAGACTCCTGGCCTCATCGAAGTCGCGAAACAACGTGAGCAATCCACCTTCATGACAAGTACGCAGACATCGCGCCGCGGCCTGGCGACGTTCGGGGTGTTGTGGTTGGGCCAGCTCGTGTCCATCCTGGGCTCGGGTCTGACATCCTTCGCGCTGGGCATCTGGGTGTATGAGCAGACCGGGTCGGTCACCCAGTTCGCGACGATGACCCTGTGCGCGGTGGCGCCCATCGTGCTGCTGTCGCCGGTGGCCGGCGTGGCGGTGGACCGGTGGGATCGCAAGTGGGTGATGCTGGCGAGCGACACGCTGGCGGCGCTGAGCACGCTGAGCCTGCTGGTGCTGTACACCGGCGGGAACCTGCGGCTGTGGCACGTGTACCTGGGCGTGTGCGTGACGGCCGTGGCGGAGTCCTTCCAGGAGCCGGCGTTCATGGCGGCCTCCACGGTGCTCGTCCCCGAGCGCCACCTGGGACGCGCCAGCGGGATGGTGCAACTGGCGCAGGCCGCGGGCCGCACGCTCGCGCCTCCCCTGGCGGGGTTGCTGCTGATGCACCACGGGCTGTCCACGGTGATGACCCTGGACCTCGCGGGGTTCGGGATCGCGGTGGTGACGACCCTGCTCGTTCGCGTGCCCCGGCCGACACGCAGCGCCCAGGGGGAGCAGCAGGCGCGCAAGGGCCTGGGCTCCAACCTCACGTTCGGCCTGCGCTACATCTTCCAGCGGCCCGGGCTCCTGGGCCTGCTGGCCTACTTCTCCATCGTCAACCTCACGCTGGGGCTGGCGGAGATTTTGGTGACGCCGCTGGTGCTCAAGGCGTTCAACCCGACGCTGCTGGGCCAGGTGCTCGCGTGCAGCGGCGTGGGCATGCTGGTGGGCAGCGCGGTGATGACCGTCTGGGGAGGCCCGAAGCGGCGGCTCACGGGCATCGTGGGCGCGGGGATCCTCTACGGCGTGAGCCTGACGCTCGCGGGGCTCCAGCCGTCGCTCCCGCTCATCGCGGCGGCGGCCTTCTTCTTGACGTTCTTCAACGCCCCCATCGCGAGCTGCAGCCAGGCGCTGTGGCAGTCGCTGGTGCCCGCCGACCTCCAGGGCCGCGTGTTCTCCGCGCGGATGGCGCTGGCGTGGTTCTCCACCCCGGTGGCGTACCTCATCGGTGGGCCGCTGGCGGACCACGTCTTCGAGCCCGCCATGCTCGCGGGCGGCGCGCTGGCGCCCGTGTTCGGCGGCCTGCTGGGTTCGGGCCCGGGCCGAGGCCTCGCGCTGATGCTGGTGCTGATGGGCCTGCTGGCCGTGATCGCCGCCATCGGGGTCTCCCTGTACCGGCCCACGCGCGCGCTGGAGTCCCCCGCCCCCGACCCTTCCCCCCGCGCGGTCAGCCCCGTCTGAGCCGTCCGCGCCCACCGGGCCCTTCACGGG
>SECN01000715.1 GCA_004173515.1 Myxococcaceae bacterium
TCCGCCGGGTACGACGGGTCCAGCGGCACGTACGCGCCGCCCGCCTTGAGAATCCCCAGCAGCGCCACCAGCAGCCTCGGCGTGCGCTCCAGGCACACGCCCACCAGCACCTCCGGGCCCACGCCCTGGCTTCGCAGGTGGTGCGCCAACTGGTTTGCCTGCGCCTCCAGCTCCCCGTACGTCAGCGCCGCCTCTCCCGGCGCCACCACCGCCTGCGCTTCCGGCTTCAGTCGCGCCTGCTCCGCGAAGCGCTCGACAATCCCCTGCTCCGCCGGCAGCGCCACGTCGGTGTCGTTCCACTCCACCAGCACCCGACGCCGCTCCGCCTCACCCAGCATCGGCAGGTCCAACACCCGCGCTTCCGGATTCGCCGCGATGCCCGCCAGCAGCACGCTGAAGTGCTCCAACATCCGCTGCGCTGTCACCGCGTCGAACAGGTCCGTGTTGTACTCAAGCGACGCGGACAGGCCTTGACCACGGTCTCCCATGTCGAGCGACAGCTCGAACTTGGCGGTGTCGCCCTCGGCGTCCACCGGTTGCAGCCGCAGTCCGGTCGGGAGCTGGGCCACGGGCAAGGGCGCGTTCTGGAGCGAGAACATCACCTGGAAGAGCGACGAACGGCTCATGTCGCGCTCGGGCTTCAGCTCCTCCACCAGCTTCTCGAACGGCACCTCCTGGTGCGCATAGGCGCCCAGCGCCACTTCCCGCACCTGACGCAGCACCTGCCGGAAGCTGGCGTCACCGGCGATCTGGGTGCGCAACACGAGCGTGTTGATGAAGAAGCCGATGAGGCCCTCCAACTCCGTCCGGTTGCGGCCCGCGATCGGCGTTCCCACGCTGATGTCGTCCTGCCCGCTGTAGCGCGACAGCAGTACCTGCCAGGCCGCGAGCAGCGTCATGAAGGGCGTCGCGCCCTCCTCGCGGCTCAGGGCCCAGAGGGAATCGCGCAACGACAGGGGCATCGTCACGGAGCAATTGCTACCCCGGAACGTCTGCACCGCCGGACGCGGCCGATCCGTCGGCAGCTCCAGCGCGTGCGGCGCTCCTCCCAACTGGCGCTTCCAGTAGGCGAGCTGCGCCCCCAGCACATCCCCCTGCAACCAGTCACGCTGCCACGCTGCGTAGTCCGCGTACTGGACCGCCAGCTCCGGCAACGGCGACGGCTGCCCCGTGCTGTACGCGCCGTAGAGGGACGCCACTTCCCGCACCAGCACGCCGCGCGACCAACCGTCGGAGAC
Source organism: Myxococcaceae bacterium (assembly GCA_004173515.1). Classification (GTDB taxonomy): domain Bacteria; phylum Myxococcota; class Myxococcia; order Myxococcales; family Myxococcaceae; genus Corallococcus. The sequence goes on from SECN01000715.1 coordinate 1,239, forward strand.
GATGTGGTGCACCGACAGCAGGAGCACGTGCTCCACGTCCGACACTCGGATCAGCGTCACCCGGAAAAGCGGGCCCTGCTCCAGGTTGAACGGACGCCGGACCTCCTCCTCCGCCAGGGCCTGGGCGCGAGCCTCACCCTCCACTTCACCCGACACGTCCACCCACGTCAGCGGGACTTCGCTCGCGGGGGCCACCACCTGCACAGGACTGCCTGACAGCGCACGGAACGTGGTGCGTAGAGATTCGTGACGGCGCACCAGTTCAACGAACGTGCGGCGCAGCGCGCCCACGTCCAGTTCGCCCGACAGCCTCACGGCCGTCGGGATGTTGTAGGAGGTTCCGCCCGGCTCCAACTGATCCAGGAACCACAGACGCTGCTGCGCGAACGACAGCGGCAGTGCGTCCGTGCGTGCCACCGGCACCAGCGGTGGCATCCAAACCCCACTGCCCGCTTGGACCGCGAGGTCGATGCGCGCGGCCAGCCGCTCCAGCACCGCGTCCTCGAACAGCGCACGCAGCGGCAGCTCCACCTGGAACGTCGACCGGATGCGGGAGATGGCCTGCGTCGCCAGCAACGAGTGCCCGCCCAGCTCGAAGAAGCTGTCGCCCAGGCCTACCTGCTTCGCGCCCAGCAACTCACTCCAGATGCTCGCGAGCTGCTGTTCGGTGGGAGTGCGTGGCGCAATGAAGCCTCGCGCGTCTCCGTCCAGTTGTTCCGGCTCCGGCAGGGCCTTGCGCTCCACCTTACCGTTCTCGTTCAGCGGCAGCGCCTCCAGCACCACCAGCGCTGGCGGCACCATGTACTCCGGCAGCCGTCCCTTCAGCTCGCTTCGCAGCGTGCTGACGTCCAGCGTGTGGCCTGGCTTCGCCACCACGTACCCCACCAACCGCTTGTCACCGGGCACCTCCTCCCGCGCCACCACCACCGCTTCACGCACCCCTTCGCATGCGCTCAGCCCCGCCTCCACCTCGCCCAGCTCCACCCGGTAGCCGCGCACCTTCAACTGGAAGTCCACCCGCCCCAGGAACTCCAGCTTCCCGTCCTCTCGCTGACGGACCTTGTCGCCCGTCCGGTAAAGACGCCCTCCGGGCATCTCGCTGAAGCCGTCCGGCACGTACCGCTCCGCCGTCAAATCAGGCCGCCCCACGTACCCGCGCGTCACCACCGCCCCGCCCACGTACAGCTCTCCCGC
>SECN01000716.1 GCA_004173515.1 Myxococcaceae bacterium
CCCTCAGGCCGCGGCTGTACGCACAGGCGCCGGCCGCCGTGCTGGAGGGGCTCAAGCGCCAGGACGCGCCGGAGGCGTGGGCGCTGCGCGAGCGGGGCATGAGGGATGGCCACCTGGGCGCGGTGCTGCTGGGGCTCGCCGGGGTGGACGGCGAGGAGTCCTGGGTGGTCCGCGAGGCGGGCATGCAGCGCAAGCTGTACTCGGAGGTGGCGCGCAGCCTGGGCGGCCTCGCCACGGAGCGCGCGGACGCGCTGCGCGAGGTGCTGCTCAAGCACGACCGGCTGGCGGTGCTCAAGAGCACCACGGGGCTGGAGACGCCGCTGGCGCTGGGCCTGCGCGAGCAGTTGGAGAAGGGCGCGCTGAAGCTGGTGTTGCGCTCGCTCACCGGCGTGGATTCGCCCCGGGCGTGGGAGCTGCGCGAGCGCGGGGCGCTGCAGACGAAGGAGGCGCTGGACTCCGTGGACGGGATGGATGATCCGCGGGCGTGGAAGCTGCGGGCCTCGGCGGCGCGCCGGTGGCCGGCGACGGTGGTGTCCTCCATGCGCGGGCTGCCGCTGGTGGCGGAGACGCGCGCGCTGCTGGAGCGGGTGCTCTCCGAGCAGGACGGGAAGCTGCCGGTGCTGCGCAACGCCTATGCGGTGGTGGCGCAGGCCCGGGCGCTGGAGCAGGCGGGGCGCGCGGCGCGGCCCGGCGTGGAGCCGGCCGCGGCGGACATGGGACGGCAGGAGGCATGACGCCCATGGAAGGTCCGTTCGCGACGATGTTCCAGGATGTGGAGCGGGAGCTTCAGTCGCTGTCGATGGCGTCGATGCTGCCCCGGCTGCTGGCGGCGGCGCTCATTGGAGCGCTGCTGTCGTCGCGGCCCTGGCGGCTGGTGATGGGCAAGCCGCTGCCGAAGTCGGAGATGGTGCAGGCGCAGATCCTCCTCTGCGCGGCGGCGGCGGTGATTACGGCCGTGATTGGCGACAGCGTGGCGAAGGCGTTCGGCCTGGTGGGGCTGGGCGGCTTCGTGCGGTTCCGCTCGGGGCTGAAGGACCCGCGCGACGCGGCCATCCTGTTCCTGGTGATTGGCCTGGGCATGGCGTGCGGCCACGGCAACCTGGTGCTGGCCAGCGTGGGCACGGCGTTCGTGATGGTGCTGCTGCTGGTGTTGGATTTGTTCGAGAAGAAGGAGGCGTCGGCGGCGGGCGCGAAGCAGCGCCTGGTGTTGTCGGCGCAGTCGGACGACCTGGTGCGCGCGGAGGCGACGCTGCGCAAGGCCCTGGGGGAGCGCAACGTGCTGGTGAAGAGCTGCGCGTTGGACTTCTCCGCCAGACGGTTGGAATTGGAAGTGGAAGAGCCGGAGCCCGGGACACTGGCGGCGGCGTTGGGCAAGACGGAAGGGGCAGCCCTGCGGGGGTTGCGGTGGACGTCGGTGAGCGCCAAGGGCGCGCGGGAGGAGATGGCATGAAGTTCAGGAAATGGGCGGTGGTGTTCGCGGCGTGTGGCTCCCTGGCGGCGTGTGGTGGTGGCGGCAGCCTGCCCACGGGCAATGACCCCGGCGCGCCCACGACGAATCCGGACGGCACGGTGGACCTGCCGGGGGACGCGGTGCAGCCGGATGACTCCCAGACGGACGGGGAGAACAAGCCGCAGGAGTCCACGAAGCTGTGGCCGCTGACGCAGGGCTCGACGTGGACCTACCGCATCGACGACCCGGTGAGCGGGGTGTTCAACAAGACGGTGACGGTGCTGGGGCCGGAGACGGTGCCGGGCACGCAGATGACGGCGGTCAAGGTGCACAGCAAGCAGGACCGCACGGCGACGACGGGCACGGTGTACGAGGAGAACTCGTGGCAGTTGGAGTTGACGAACGGGCTGGTGGTGCGCCTGCGCGAGGAGGACATCACGGACGGCCTGCGCACGCGGGCGACGACCTGGTCTCCGGCGATGATGAAGTCGCTGGCGGCGACGCCGGCCTCCGTGCCCTGGGAGCACCAGGACGCGGTGCGCGAACTCATCACGTATGACGCGGGCGGCACGGAGGGCAAGGATCCGACCTACGTCTGGAAGGTGCTGGAGAAGGACGTGACGGTGACGACGCCCGCGGGCACGTTCACCAACGCCATCAAGGTCCAGCGCGACAAGCTGAACAAGAGCGGCGAGGTGAAGGAGGAGAAGCAGCGGAGGTACTGGCTCGTTCCCGGCGTGGGCAAGGTCCGCGAGGAGGGGGAACGGACCGAGGAGCTGGTTTCCTTTGATGTGAAGAAGTCGTAGCGCAGGCCCACGGCAAGTCAGGCATGCGTGGCGTCCAAGCGAATCCTTGAAGCGTAACCGTCCGGCCAGCGACGTGCGGTGAGGGATTGCCAGCGCAGCGGGGGGCGGCGGACGCTGGTGGGCATGTCGAAGCAGGTGGAGAAGCCGGAGTGGGCGCGTGTCGCGGAAGCGT
>SECN01000219.1 GCA_004173515.1 Myxococcaceae bacterium
GGGAGGGCCGGGGAAGTGGGTGCAGGTAAACGAGTCGATGTCCGAGCGTGCCCGGGCCTATCAGGAGCAGGTGACGGGGGCGCCGAAGGGGTCCGCGTACCGGGTGCAGCAGGGGGATGCGAAGGCGGACTTCGATGGCTTCGACCCGAAGGAGGACGTGCTACTGGAAGCCAAGGGTCCGGGCTATGAGGCGTTCATCGAGAACGACATGACAATGAAAGAGTTCTTCCGGGGCTTCAAAGGAATGCTCGAACAGGCCCGCCGTCAGATCGACTTGTCCGAGGGTCGACGCATCCGGTGGATTGTCGCGGAGAAGCGGTTCGCCGACTTCCTTCGAAAAGCCTTCAGAGAGTTTGAGTTGGAAAACATTGAAGTTGTGCACGTTCCCCCAGCCCGCTGAGTTCTGGAACCATGATTGAGACGTACTACACAGGGTGCTATTGGCTGGCCCGTCAGGAACCAGTGGAGGCTTGCGCCAAACGGCTGGAGGACTTCCTCCGGAGGCTGGGGCCATTGGAGTCCACGTGGAATCGCTGGCATCAAACGGCGGCGACCTTCGAAAAGGCTCGCAAGCGTCAAGTACAGCCGGACGCTGCGACGATCGCGAAGCTCATGGGGAGCAAAGCCGATCGGTTCCTCGATAGATCCAGTTTCTGGCTCTGGGCGGGCGAGAACGAGGATGAACTCTCGGGGGTCAAAGGTCACTGCGGGAGTTCCTCGACGCGCATGAGTTCCGTTTGCCTCCTCAACATCCCCAGTCAGGGCAGTGTCGCGGAGCGGGTGCTGACAGCCCCCGTCATGACAGGGGTGGTGCGCGCCATGGCGCTCGCATGGGAGCCGGAGTTCGGTATCGCCACCTCCCAGGAGCATCGGGAACTTGCCGTGCCCGAGGGTTTTCCCAATGCGGGCAGCTTCGTCGGCTGGGTGATGTACTTCGCCCGCTCGCGCGGCCCGGTGCCTCCGCTCCCGGCGCCCGTGCAGGTGGAGCACCTGGAGGACCGGGGCACGCTCATCACCCTCACGCCGGAGCGCTTCACCGTCGCCAACCCGGACCACGTCGCGCTGGCCGCGGATGTTCAGGCACGCCTCCAGGAGGCGGGCCTTCTCCGGCGCCTGCGCCCCTGGGGCACATAGTCCCTCGCTTCATCGAAGTCCGAGGGCCTTGCCCCTCAATCCCCCTCCAGGTCCTTCTTCAACTTCGACAACACCTCCACCGCGTGGGCCGCGTATGGGGAGATCCACCGCGCGTGGATCTCCTGGATGGGCGCCGCGTTGAGGTAGTTCCACCGCGTCCTGCCCTCCTTCCGGGAGAGGATCAGCTCCGCCCGCTCCAGCACCCCCATGTGCTGCATCACCGTGCAGCGATCCAGCGTGGACTCGAAGTGTTCACACAGCTCCCCGGTCGTCCTGGGCGCGTCCTTCAGCAGGTCCAGGATGGCCCGCCTCCGCGAGTCCGCCAGCGCCTTGAAGATGAGGTCGTCCCGGGTGCTGCTTGACATGTTATAATTCTATAACCTATTTCTGGACGCGCCAGGAAACAGGAGGGTGTCCCCATGGAGCCGAAGTTCCAGGTGCAGCTGAAGATCCAGAAGCCGGCCTCGGAGGTCTTCGACGCGGTTGTGAACCCGAAGAAGCTCAGCGGCTACTTCGTCCAGTCCGCCAGCGGGCCGCTCGTGGAGGGCACGACGGTGCAGTGGCGGTTCGCTGAGGTTCCGGGAGACACCGACGTCATCGTCCGGCAGGTGGTCCGCGACGAGCGCATCGTCTTCGAGTGGCCCGCGGAAGGCGGCTACAACACCCGGGTGGAGATGCTCTTCGAGCCGCTCGACGCCGGGAACACGATGGTCCGCATCCGCGAGTCGGGTTGGCGACAGGACGCCCAGGGGTTCAAGTCGTCCTACGACAACGCAGGCGGCTGGATGCACATGATGGCGTGCCTCAAGGCCTTCCTGGAGTACGGCATCAACCTGCGCGCGGGCGGAGCGCTGTAGAGATTCGCCCCGGGTCGCGGCCCGGTGGGAATGTCCCCTGCCTGAACCCGTTCCCCGCGTCCCCACCGTGCCCGAGGAGGCCCATGTCCGTCCGCGTCCCCGCCCTGCTCCTCTCCGCCCTGCTGCTCTCCGCGCCCGCCGCCAACGCGGCCGAGGAAGCGCGCCGCGCGCCTGAAGCGCTGGGCCTGGGCATGGAGGGCTACCCCTACCCCGCCCCGGTGCAGTTCCTGCCCGTCACGCTGGAGGGCCAGGACCTGCGCATGGCGTACATGGACGTGAAGCCCACGGCCAACGCCAACGGGCGCACCGTCGTCCTGCTGCACGGCAAGAACTTCTTCGGCGCGTACTGGAAGGACACCCTCCGCGTCCTCACCGGCGCGGGCTTCCGCGTCATCGCACCGGACCAGATGGGCTTCGGCAAGTCCTCCAAGCCGGCCATCGCGTACAGCTTCCACACGCTCGCGTCGCTGACGAAGAAGGTGCTCGACACCGCGGGCGTGAAGCAGGCCGTCATCGTCGGCCACTCCATGGGCGGCATGCTCGCCACCCGCTTCGCGCTGATGTACCCGGAGACCACGTCCCAGCTCGTGCTGGAGAACCCCATCGGGCTGGAGGACTACCGCGAGAGCGTCCCCTGGAAGTCCACCGAGGACCTCTACCGCGAGAACCTCCAGGCCACGGAGGAAGGCCTGCGCAAGTACCAGCGCGGCTACTACGTGAAGTGGAAGCCCGAGTACGACGAATATGTCCAGGTCCTCTACCGCCAGACGCTCAGCGGCGAGTACCCGCGCATGGCCTGGGTCTCCGCCGCCACGCAGCAGATGATCTACGAGCAGCCCGTGGTGCACGAGTTCCCCCTCGTGCGCGCCCCCACGCTGGTCGTCATCGGCCAGGAGGACCGCACCGTGGTGGGCAAGGGCAGCGTGCCGCCCGCGCTCCTGCCCAGGCTGGGCCAGTACCCCGCGCTGGGGAAGAAGACCGCGGCCGCCATTCCCGGCGCCACGCTGGTGGAGCTGCCGAACGTGGGCCACATCCCCCACTTCGAGGCCCCCGACACCTGGCACGCCGCGCTGCTCGATTTCCTGCGCAAGGGTTCGAAGTAGCCGCATGCACTCCATCCGCGTGGTGCGCCACGCGTCGCAGCGGGGCGGCTGGGAGATGGCCCTCGCTGAACCCCCCGCGCACCTGGCCGGCCTCGTCCGCGACTACTGCGGCTATCGCGAGGCCACCGCCGCGCCCCTGCGCCGACAGGAACTGCCCGGGGTCCAGGTGGTGCTCATCCTGGAGTTCGGCCCGCTGCTGAAGCACCTGGACGACACGGGGCGGGTGACGCGGCACCGCTCCGGCTTCACCGCGGGGCTCGACGAGCGCTGGAGCACCACCGAGCATGACGGCGTGTCCCACGGGCTCCAGGTGAACCTTACGCCGCTGGGGGCGCGGCGGGTCTTCGGCCTGCCCATGCATGAAATCTCGAACCGCGTGGTGGGCCTGGAGGACCTCTGGGGCCTGGAGGCGCGGCGGCTGGTGGAGCAGCTCGCGGAGGCCCCCGACTGGGCGGCCCGCTTCGCCCACGTGGACGCGTTCCTGACCCGCCGCATGGAGCGGGGCCCGGAGGTGGAGGCGGGCGTGCGCTGGGCCGTGGAGCGCATCCACCACGCGGGCGGCAACCTGGACATCGCCGCGCTGGCGCAGGAGCTGGGCCGCAGCCACAAGCACCTCATCCACCAGTTCCACGAACACGTCGGTCTGCCTCCCCGACGGCTGGCGCGGCTGCTGCGCTTCGATCGCGCGGTGCAGCGGCTGAAGGCCGGCGGGCCGGTGCGGTGGGCGGAGCTCGCGGTGGAGCTGGGCTACTTCGACCAGGCGCACCTGCACCGGGACTTCCGCCAGTTCACCGGCGGGCCACCGTCCGCCCTGCTGCGCCGCACGTTGCCGGACGCGGGCGGCTTCGAATCCGGGTCGCAGGTGAAATCCGTACAAGAACCGGCCTGGGAGGATGGGCAGGATGCACGGTGAAAGGAAGCCCACCATGTCCACGACCCTGCCCAGCATCTATCCGTTCCTGCGCTACGAAGATCCCGAGTCCGCCCTGCGCTTTCTCAAGCAGGCCTTCGGCTTCGAGGAGCGCGCGGTCTACCGCTCGCCCGACGGGGCCGTGGCCCACGCCGAGCTGACGCTGGGCCACGGGCTCATCATGTTCGGGGGCCCGGACAGCGCGAACCGGATGAAGATGGCGTCGTCGAAGCAGGTGCCCGCGAAGAACCAGGGTGTCTACATCGTCGTCACCGACCCGGACGCCCTCTGCGCGCGAGCGAAGGCCGCGGGCGCGAGCATCCTCATGGAGCTCACCGACACCGACTACGGCTCGCGTGACTTCAGCGCGTTGGATCCCGAAGGGAACATCTGGAGCTTCGGCACATACCAGCCGCTCGCCGCGCCGCCGCCGAAGGGCTGAGAGGTCGACGGGCCCACCGGGAGGCGAGCGGGCCTCGCGCCTGCATCGACGGAAGCGGACGTCTATGCAACGCTTCCCGGTCTGGCCGGGTTCCGGCCGTGAAACCCCCAGGGTAACGCGATGAAGCTGCTGCTCGGACCCATCCTGTACGCGAAGGCGCAGTCCACGCCGGACCCGAAGTCCCACGACGTGTGGAGCTTCTACGTCAACGTGTTCCTGGACAGCCCGTCGGTGGGGGTGTCACCGGCCCTGCGGCTGTGTTTCACGGACGCGCGCGGCGTCCAGGTCGCCGCGTTCGAAGAGGTGAAGCCCGCGGCGGACTTCACCCGCCTGCCGAAGGAGACCTCCGGGGTGGTGTGGCGCTGGGAGGTCGTCCTGCCTCGCAAGGACGTAGCCCAGCGGCTGACCTACCACTTCGAGGCGTTGGATCAACCCGGCGTGCCCGTGACGTTCGAGCGTCCGCCGCCGCGAGACAAGCGGACCGCGCCCGTGGCCGGTGCCCCGCAGCCGCTCGTCGTGTGCGACGTCGTCGTTCCCCAGCGAGGGGTGTCACCGAACATCGCGTTCTTCTCCTGCAACGGCGCCAGCCGTGCGAGTGATTGGAGCGACCTCGCGGAGCCCTATGCGCTCTGGGACAAGATGCTGCAACAGCACCAGCATGAGCCGACGGACCCCGCCAAGACGCCGGGCTTCCAGTTGCTCATCGGCGGTGGGGATCAGCTCTACGCGGACTCGCTCCACAACTCGATGGAGCTGCTGCACGGGTACATGAAGCTGCCGCGCGCCAAGCGGCTGAACCGGCCGGTGCCCGAAGGGCTGCGCGAAAGCCTGCTCACCGAATACGTCTGGCTGTACCGCGAGCGGTGGGGAGGCCCCGAAGGCATCGCGCCGCTGCTCCAGCGGGTGCCGGGCCTCTTCATGTGGGACGACCACGACATCTTCGACGGGTGGGGTTCGCACGAGGAGCTCCAGCGCTCGCCCTGGTATCGGGCCATCTACAGCGCGGCGGCGAGGGCCTTCGAGGCCTTCCAGAAGGGCTCACTGGACCAGCCCTGGACGGCGCGCGAGCCGGACGACCAGGAACTGCTCCAGCCGGTGCTGCGCGAAGCGCAGGACGTGGACCCGAGGCCAACGCGGCACTACTTCCAGACGTTCTGTTTCTCCACGGCGGACTGCGACCTGGACGTGGTGCTGTTGGATTTGCGCAGCGGACGGACCAGCCGGGTGCTGGACACGGACGACTCGCATGCGCAGTCCGAGTTCACGGTGATGAGCCGGACGCAGTGGGACGCGTTCGACGCCTGGCGCGAGGAGCACCGCCAGCGGCCGGAGAACGGGAAGAAGGCGAGGCACGTGTTGGTGGTGTCCTCGGTGCCGCTGGTGCACCTGCGCTTCGGGCCGGCGATGGAGGACATGACCGGGGGCATCAACCTGCGTGACGACCTGCTGGACCAGTGGGAGTCGGCGGTGCACCGCGGTGAGCGCACGCGGTTGTTGATGAACCTGTTCTCGCTGTCGAAGCGCTCCTACTGCGCGGTGACGGTGTTGTCCGGAGATGTGCACGTGGGGGCGCGTGCCCGGGTGCGTTCACGCAATCCGGACCACCTGGTGCCCGCGCTGGGCACGGTGGGCGAGGTGTTCATCGAACAGGTGACGTCCTCGCCCATCATCCACCCGCCGCCGTGCTGGTTGGCCTTCAAGGGCATGCTCGCGATGTCGAAGGATTCGCGTGAGGACCTGCCCGGGTTTCTCCAGACGGAATTGCTGCCGGTGGGCAAGGAACTGTACCTGCGGGACCGCAACTGGTTGTCCATCCGGTTGGAGCAGCCGAAGCACCGGGAGGACATGACGGTGCGGCCGAAGCTCTGGGTGCGGTGGATCGCGGAGAAGCAGCACCTGCCGATGGAGGTGGTGGTGGAGCCGCCACCCTTCCCTCCTCGGGGATGACAGGCGCCGCATGGCTGGCATCGTGATTTCAGCGCCCCGTGACACGGTGGACCTGGAGGCTGTCCAGGCGCTGTTCATCGAGTACGCGGAGTCGCTGGGTTTCTCGCTCGGCTATCAGGGGTTCGATGCCGAGCTCGCGGAGCTTCCGGGCCGGTACGCACCGCCCACGGGTGCGTTGCTGCTCGCGCGTGTGGAGGGCGCGGCGGCCGGGACGGTGGCCCTGCGGCGACTGACGCCGGAGATCTGCGAGATGAAGCGGCTCTATGTGAGGCCGACGTATCGTGGACTGCGCACCGGTGAAGGTCTGTCCATGGGACGGGCGCTCACGTTCGCCGTCGTCGCGGAGGCCCGTGCGCTGGGCTACCAGCGGCTCAGGTTGGACACCATCGCGGAGAAGATGGGCGCGGCTGTAAGGCTCTACCGGTCGATGGGCTTCGTGGACATCCCGCCCTACTACCCGAGCCCTGTTCCTGGCACCGCGTACATGGAGCTGGTGCTGTGATTGAGAGCGTCAGCGCACGGGCAGTTCGCGGAACTTGATGCCCTCCCAGCCGCCCTGCTCCACGGCGTCCTTGAAGCGGTCGGTGCCGATGATGACGGTGGCGAAGTTGCCGACGCGGAACAGGTCCGTGTCCGTCGGCAGTGAGGCTTCGTCGAGGATGGGATCATCCGGTCGACTCAATCCCAATCTTCCACAGATGGTGCAAGGGGGCGTCGCGTCAGGGGGGAAGCAGTCACGGTGAAGCAGCCCGCGCGGTTCGATTTGCAGTTCGAGGATGTCCGGCGGCGTCTTCTGACGAAACCGCAGCTCCAGGCGGGCTCCAAGGAGTCCCCGAACGCCCGCAGCCTGGAGGCTGTCGAGCGCGTCGCGGCGGATGATCAACATCGAGATTCCAAGCCACATGAAAGGGCCGAACTGTCCCGAGGCGGTCCCTACGAGTGGACCGAAGCGGGTTCCAGGGGGAAGCTTTGAATTCGGAGGGGCAAGGGGACGTACCAATGTCTGGAGGCGGATGAATTCGTGGAAGGGTTCGGGCCGAGCCTCTTCAAATTCTCCGCGTTCGGGGAGGAGTGAAAGGTCCACGGCCGGGTAATTGTGTCCCGCTCCTCCCCACGTGGCACCGCAGCCTGGACAATCTTTGAGGCCGGGCAGACCCCATTTGTGCGCGGCATCAAAATCTCCGCTGTAACGTGCTGTGGCGACCGTGTCGTCGCTCAGCCAGAAATAACGAGGCATGGGCTTTCAATCTTTATGTAGAAAAAGGTCAGTTGTACTGCTGGATGGGACCGCCCATGAGCTGAAAGCGGTAGATGAGTGCACCCGCATGTTGATAGATCTCTTGTGGAGTGGCGTCTGGTTTTGAGTTGATGAAGTCGCGCCAAGCCTGATTCCACTCGCCGCCCTTGGGCCCTCCGCTGTGGATGCGGCGGTGGACGTGAACGGGGATGGGCAGGGTGTACAGGTGGATGTCGACTCCCTGTATCCTGAACCACTCCGCGAGTTCCTTTGCCTGCGGGAAGATGTGGTGCTTCTCCATCTTCCCCGCGGGCAACCGCCGCTGCGGTAGCGTCACGGGCCGGATGTCTTCATCCCGGGGGAACACCACGACGGGCTTCTTGTCGCCCGGCAGGTTCATGCTCCCGCCCCAGTTGCGCCGGGGCCCACTGCCCGGCGCGGGAGCCACCGCCATGGGAGGCGGCCGGGGCGGAAGTCCCCGGGCCAGCACCACCTCCCCGGGCACATCCTCACACCGATAGAAACCGCACTCCGTGTCCCCACACAGCAGGGTCACACAGGCGTCTTCCCGCGCTTCACTACACTCCGCCTCCGCCGCCTCCCACCGCTGCTGGAGCGGCGTGCTGGAAGCACACGCCGCCAGCAACAAACCCAGCACACCGCACGTCAGCCGCTTCCCCAGGGCGCGCACGCTCGTTGCGTTCGCGAGGACAGGAGACGGATCTCCCGGTGGGGTGGTGTCCTTCGGCATCCGCCGGAACAGTCCAGCGCCCTTCTGAACAAACGCGTCCTTGTCCATCTCCGTCATCTCGACCCCTGACCTGAGCCTGTGCATCAGCGCACGGGCAGTTCGCGGAACTTGATGCCTGCCCAGCCGCCCTGCTCCACGGCGTCCTTGAAGCGGTCGGTGCCGATGATGACGGTGCCGTAGTTGCCCACGCGGAACAGGTCCGTGTCCGTCGGCAGTGAGGCTTCGTCGAGGATGGGATCGTCCGGCAGCGTGAAGGCTTGTCGTCCGCAAGTGGTGCACGGAGGCTCCAGGTCCGGTGGAAGGCAGTCCCGGTGAAGCAATCCGCGCGGTTCGATCTGGAGTTCGATGAGTTCTGGCGGCGTCTTCTGACGGAACTTCAGCTCCGTCTTGCATCCGAGCAGCCCGCGCACGCCCGCAGCCTGGAGGCTGTCGAAGGTGTCCCGGCGAACGACGATCCAACTGCTTTCGAGTCCCGAGAAGGGAGCGAACCGACCGGAGGCAGAACCTACCAACGGACCGAAGCTGGTGCCGGGTGCGAGCTCGGAGCCTGGAGGCGCGAGGGGACGCACCAATTCCCGGAGGCGAACGAGTTCGTGAAAGGATTCGGGTCGGGCTTCTTCGAACTCGTGCCGTTCTGGAAGATCCGACAAATCCACGGCGGGGTAGTGATCCCCCCAGGTAGCCCATGTGACACCACACCCTGGGCAGTCTTTCAGGCCGGGCAGATACCATTTGGGAGAGGCATTGAACTCACCCTTGTAGGTGGTCCAGATTGCTTTGTCGTGGCTGAGATCGAAAAAACGGGTCATGGCCTTGGGTGCCTTAGCTGCGGAGACTCAGTAGTACTGCTGTACTGAATCACCCGTGAGCTGAAAGCGATAGATGAGGCTTCCTGCGTGTTTGTAGATCTCCGCAGGTGAGGCCCTCCTGTTTGCATCGCGGAAATCGCGCCAGGCTTGATTCCACTCGCCGCCGTTGGCCCCTCCGCTGTGGATGCGGCGGTGAACGTGAACAGGAATGGGCAAGGTGTACAGGTGAATGTCGACACCCCGTAGCTTGAACCAATCCGCGAGATCCTTCGCCTGCGGGAAGATGTGGTGCTTCTCCATCTTCCCCGCAGCCAGTCGTCGCTGTGGAAGCACCACGGGCCGGATGTCTTCAGCCCGGGGGAACACCACGACGGGCTTCTTGCCGCCCGGCAGGTTCATGCTCCCGCCCCAGTTGCGCCGGGGCCCACTGCCCGGCGCGGGAGCCACCGCCATGGGAGGCGGCCGGGGCGGAAGTCCCCGCGCCAGCACCACCTCCCCGGGCACATCCTCGCACCGATAGAAACCGCACTCCGTGTCCCCACACAGCAGGGTCACACAGGCGTCTTCCCGCGCTTCACTACACTCCGCCTCCGCCGCCTCCCACCGCTGCTGGAGCGGCGTGCTGGAAGCGCACGCCGCCAGCAACAAACCCAGCACACCGCACGCCAGCCGCTTCCCCAGGGCCCGCACGCTCACAGAGGCCGCGTCTCGATGCCGGACTCAAGCACCGTGATCACGACGTAGAGCGTGACGTATGGGTTGAGGAAGAAATAGCGAAACTCATCCCCGGAGAGAGCGCGGATGTGCCAGCGCTCGGCGGCCTCCGAAAACCCTCCCATCTCCGAGGGCAACGGCATGCACCGGACCGCCGTGAGCGCATCCTTCCGGCTCTGGAACACGGGGAGGCCCCCTTCGGGCCCCTCCATCCAGTACTGACCCAACAGCTCACCGTCGGCCGTCGCGGCCTCCAGGAGATGGTACGGCTCCCCCGTCGGCGCGGTGTCCTTCGGCATCCGCTGGAGCCGCTCCGCGACCTTCTGGACGAACGCGTCCTTGCCCATCTCCGCCATCTCGACCCTCCCAGGTCCGAATCCGCCCGACACCCCTACACCGTCAGGGCAGCGGCCCCTCCACCAATCGCAACACATCCGCCAGCACGCCGGCCGCCGTCACCGCCGCGCCCGCGCCGTACCCGCGAATCACCAGCGGCGTGGGGCTGTACCGCTCCGACAGGAAGCTGAGCGCGTTCTCGCCCCCCTTCACCGCCGCCAGCGGATGCTCCAAGGGCACCGGCACCAATCCCACGCGCACGCCCTCAGGGCCCACGCTGCCCACGTAGCGCAGCACCTTGCCTTCCTTCCGGTACGCATCCACCCGCTGCTGGAAGATGCCGTCCGCCTGCGGCAGCCGCGCCAGGAAGTCCGGCAGCGGCCCGGTGGCGTCGAACTCCTCCGGCAACAGTGACGCGAGCGTCACCTCCTCCAACTCCAGCGTGCGCCCCAACTCACGCGCCAGGATGAGCACCTTGCGCGCCACGTCCGTGCCCTCCAGGTCGTCGCGCGGGTCCGGCTCCGTGAAGCCCTTCTCCATCGCCGTGCCCACCGCCTTCGACAGCGGTACGCCCTGCTCCGTCAATCCCAGGATGAAGGACAGCGAACCGGACAGGATGCCCTCCACCCGGTGCACCGTGTCGCCCGTGCGCAGCATGTTCTTCAGCGTGTCGATGACCGGCAGCCCCGCCCCCACGTTCGTCTCGTAGAGGAACTTCCGCTGGTGCCGGGTGCCGGGACGCCGTCTCCCGCAGCGCCTTCCAGTGGTCCTGCCGCCCGGAGTTCGCCTTCTTGTTCGCCGTCACCACATGCAGCCCGGCCGCCATCAGCGCCGGATACCCCAGCGCCACGTCCTCGCTGCTCGTGCAGTCCACGAAGATGGGCCGGCCGGGCCGCCGCGCCTTCGCCCAGCCCCGGTAGGTGTCCAGCGTGAAGCGCTCCGTGCTCGCCTCCAGCCGCGCCTTCCAGCCCTCCAGCGCCACGCCCTCCGGTGCCACCAGGCTGTTCCGGCTGTTCGCGATGGCGCACACGCGCAAATCCAACCCATGCGCCCGCAGCTTCGGCGCCTGCTGGTGGATCTGCCGCAGCAGCTCCCCACCCACCGTGCCCACGCCTGCCACCAGCAACTCGACGATCTCCGTGGTGCCGAAGCATTTGCGGTGCACGTGCGCCATCGCACGCGGCCCGTCCACCTGCGCGATCACCGCGGAGATGCTCCGCTCGCTGGAGCCCTGCGCGATGGCCGCGATGCTGCAATCCACATCCGCCAGCGCGCTGAAGAACGTGCCGGCCACGCCCACCCGGTGCCGCATCCCGTCGCCCACGATGCTGAGCACCGCCAACCCCGGCTGCTGCTCGATGGGGTCCACCTTCCCCGCCGAGCGCTCCACCTCGAACGCATCCTCCAGCGCCTGCACCGCCCGGGCGCCCTCGTCCTTCCCCACGCAGAAGCTGATGGAGGACTCGCTGGAGCCCTGGGTGATGAGCACCACGGAGATGGACGCGCGCGCCATCGCCTCGAACACGCGCGCGGCCGTGCCCGGAACGCCCTTCAGGCCCGCGCCCGCGATGTTGATGAGCGCGATGTCCGGCAGGAACGACAACCCTCGCACCGGATGCCGCGTCGCCTGCGCCGTGGCCGTCACCCTCGTGCCCGGGTGCTCCGGCCGGAAGCTGTTGCACACGCGCACCGGGATGCCCCGCTCGCGCGCCGGGGCAATCGTCTTCGGGTGCAGCACCTTCGCGCCGAAGTAGGCCAGCTCCATCGCCTCCTCGAAGCTCACCTCCTCCAGCGCGAACGCCTCCGGCACCAGCCGCGGATCCGCGCTGAAGATGCCGTCCACGTCCGTCATCGTCTTGCCGCGCGCGTCCCCACCGAAGAAGCCCGGCATCAACAACAGTCCAGGCCCACCTTCCCGAAAGGGCGCGAACCGCGCGCGGATCTCCTCCACGCGCGGCGTCGCCTGCAGCGGATCTCCCGAACACAGCAGCACCTGTCGCGGATCCAGGCTCGTGGGCTGAAGCCCCCGCGCCTCCAGCAGCGCCGCCAACAGCAGACACGACGCCCGCTCCCCCAGGCCCGACAGGTGCGCGAGCACCGACGGCGAGCACTCGCGCAGGAGCCCCACGCCCTGCAACAGCCCGCGCAGTTCGGCGCCCAGCGCCACCAGTCCCTCCGCCAGCGGCCGCGTCTGGGCGGGCTTCAGATCCGCGCTCAGGGCCTTCGCGATGGCGGAGTGCGTGTCCTCGAAGCGGGCACAGACGTCCTGCACCGGCTCGCCCTCCTGGGCCACCCGCGCCGCGTCCACCAGCAGGTTGGTGATGCCCGACACCGCGGAGGCCACCAGCGCCACGCGCTCCGTCTTGCGCGCCTCCTCGACCAGCGCCACCACGCCGCGCATCCGGTCCGCATCCGCGACACTGGTGCCACCGAATTTCATCACGCGCATGACACGGCCTCCTCGCTGCGGGACGGGGCATGGCGGCGGGAACTCATCGGGGTCGTCATGGGCGTTTCTCTTGGGGTGGTGGGGCAAAGAAAAGGCCCCGCGCTCGGGAGGAGCGCGGGGCCGGGTTCGGGAGGGGGACCGGGAAGGTCCGTCCGAAGTCAGGCGGTCCGCGCTCCGCGAGGAGTCAGGCCGGTGCAAGTGCACGTCAGGGTGGACTGGGAACGCGTGCCCACGGAGGACGTCGTCCCCCCGTGCCGCAGGCTGCTCCCACGCTGTCCGCCCATGCGGCCACCATCCTATCCGTTTCACTGACACCTGTTCAGGGGGCGGGCGACCGGGCCCCCGTCTCCCGGCGCCCACCGTGGTGCGCGGCCCCGAGGCTGCCGACATTCACGGTGTCACCTGTTGACCCACCTGACTGGGAGCACCCCATGGCCACCCGCAAGAAGAGCGACAAGGACACCGGCGCCCACAAGCCCGGCTTCGCCAAGGACCGCGTGGAGCGGGGCCTGGAAGCGGACGACACCAAGCCCCTGTACGCGGACGACACCAAGCACTCCACGCAGGAGGAGAAGTTCGCCTTCGACAGCGACGCCCCCGTGGGCGGCAACACCACCCACAGCGTCAGCGTCCTGGACGACGTGGACGCCGAGGAGCGCGAGGAGCGCGGCCGCCTCAAGGCCGAAGCGCTCCAGGACAACGACAACGAAGAGCCCATCCGGGAATGAAAAAAGGCCGGAGCCCCGACCCATGTCGGGACCCCGGCCTCAAGGCACTTCGCGCCCGCCTGCTAGGGCGTCTGGGACGCGGGCCCCATCTCCGAGGCCGGCGTCTCCACCAGGGTCAGCTTGCCCAGGTTGAGCGGCGTCACCTGCTCCTGGATGACCAGCGGGTCGCCCACGAGCACCACCTGCATGGCGGCCGGATCCAGGTACACCTCCGCCACGCGCTGCACCTCGGCGGCGCTGGCGTCGCGCAGGCCCTCCACGCTCTTCTTGAACTCATCCATCGGACGGCGGTGGAAGAAGAGCTGGGAAGCGCTGCCGCCCAGGCCCTCCACCGTCTCGAAGGCGCCCGGGAAGGCGCGGATGAGGCCCTCGCGCGCGGCGCCCAGCTCCTTCTCCGTGATGGGGTTGGTCTTGATGCCGGCCAGCTCCTTCATGAACTCCGCGAGCGCGGGGCCGGTGACGTTCTGCCGCACGGCCGCGTACGCGGTGAGCGGACCCACGCCCAGGCGCGTGCCCAGCGAGGCGTTGGCGCCGTAGCTGTAGCCCTTGTCCTCGCGGATGTTCATGTTGAGCCGACTGCCGAAGAAGCCGCCGAACACCGTGGTGGCCAGCTCCAGCGCGTACTCGTCCGGGTTGCCGGCGGCGAGGCCGGGACGGCCCACCAGCACCACCGTCTGCTCCAGGCCCGGCTTGGGCACGATGCGCACCTGCTGACGCGGCGGCGCGGGCGGCGCGGGCGGCGGCTTGGGCGCCACCGCTCCACCCTTCCACCCGCCGAAGTACTTCTTCGCCCACTCCACCGCCTGCGGCAGCGTCACGTCGCCGGTCATGATGAGCGCGGCGGCGCGGGGCCCGGTGTTCTTCACGTAGAAGTTCTTCGCGTCCGCCAGCGTCAGCGCCTGCACCGTCTTGGGCGTGCCCCCGGACGCGTGGCCGTACGGGTGGTCCGCGCCGAAGACGGCGGCGTAGTACGCCTGCTGCGCGAGGAAGTTCGGGTCGCCCATGCGGCGCACCAGCTCGCCCAGCTGCTGCTTCTTGCGCCGCTCGAAGGCCTTGGCGTCGAACGTGGGCCGCAGCACCACGTCCGATAGCAGCGCCATCGCCGCGTCCACGTTGCGCGTGAGCACGCGCGCGCCCACGAAGGCGCCGTCGGCTTGGGCTGCGTGTCGCGGAACGCCTCCGCGTCCGGTGCGGGCGTCTGGGGTGGCTGCGAGGCCGGAGCCTCCGGGGGCGTCTCCGCGGGCTTCGTGGTGGCGCAGGCGGAGACGGTCAGCGTGAGGAGGGCAGTGAGGATTCGACGGTGCATGGTCAACGGGCCTCCTTGCCCGAACCGGAAGACGGCGGCGCGGCCTTGCTGGACGGCACCGCGTGGAGGACGACGCGCGCATCGGGACGCAGCACGTCGGTGGCGAACTGCTTCACCAGCGCAGGCGTCACTTCCTGGTAGCGCGCCAGGTCCTGCGCGACGTAGCTGGGCTCGCCCACGAATTGGTTGTAGCTCTGCAGCGTGTCGGACTTGCTGCCGGAGCCGCCCACGGCCTGGAGGCCCGCCAGCTGACGCGTGTCATAGCGGGTGCGCGCGCGGACGATCTCCTCCTGCGTGACGCCGTCCTTGCGGACCTCGTCCAGCACCGCGTCGATCTCCTTCTGGAGCGTGTCCGTGGTGACGCCGGGCCGGGCCACCGCCTCGATGCTGAAGACGGACTGCGCGCCCTGGCTCTGCTGCGTGGCATCCACGCTCTGCGCCAACTGCTTATCCAACACCAGCCGGCGGTACAGGCGGCTCGCGCGGCCGGTGCCCAGTGCGGTGGCGAGCACGTCCGCAGTCGCGTCCCCGGGCTTCAGGTACGGGGCGGTGAGCCACGACATGGAGAGCAGCGGCAGCGTGGCCACCTTCTCGTCGTGGCGGATGACAATCTCTTTCGTGTGCTTCACCGGCGCCACGTCGGGCCGCTTGGGCTTGGGGCCGGAGGGCAGCGTGGCGAAGTACTTCTCCACCAGGGCCTTGGTCTTCGCGACGTCGAAGTCGCCCACGATGGCGAGCGTCGCGTTGGCGGGCGCGTACCACGTGCGGAAGAACGCCTTCACGTCGTCCACGTTGGCCGCGTCCAGGTCCTTCATCGACCCGATGACGTTGCCGGAGTACGGGTGCGGCGCCGGGAACAGCGCCTGCCACGCCTTCTCCTGCGCCTCACCGTAGGGGGCGGTCTCCACGCCCTGGCGGCGCTCGTTCTTCACCACCTCGCGCTGCGTCTCCAGCTTCTTCTCCGTGAGGGCATCCAGCAGGAAGCCCATGCGGTCGCTCTCCAACCACAGCGCGGTCTCCAGCAGGTTGCTGGGCACGGTCTCGTAGTAGTTGGTGCGGTCGAAGCTGGTGGTGCCGTTGAGGTCGGAGGCGCCGGACTGCTCCATCAGGGCGATGTGCACGTCGTCCGCCACGTGCTTGGAGCCCTGGAACATCATGTGCTCGAAGAGGTGCGCGAACCCGGTGCGGCCCGGCTGCTCGTCGTAGGCGCCCACGTGGTACCAGACGTTGACGGCCACCACGGGCAGCT
>SECN01000717.1 GCA_004173515.1 Myxococcaceae bacterium
CCTGGCGCGAGGCTACCTGGGCCAGCCGGGGCTGACGGCGGAGCGCTTCGTGCCGGATGGCTACAGCGAGGAGGCCGGAGCGAGGCTGTACCGCACGGGCGACAAGGTGCGGTGGGGCCTGGACGGGACGCTGGAGTACCTGGGCCGGATGGACTTCCAGGTGAAGGTGCGAGGCTTCCGCATCGAACTGGGAGAGGTGGAGGCGGCACTGGGAGCGCAGGCCGAAGTGCGCGACGCGGTGGTGGTGGTCCGAGAGGATGTGCCCGGAGACAAGCGCCTGGTGGCGTACGTGGTGGCGCAGGCAGGCCAGACGGTGGAAGTCACGAGTCTGCGAAGCGCACTGAAGAGGCGGTTGCCGGAGTACATGGTGCCGTCGGCCTTCGTGGTGCTGGAGGCGCTGCCGCTCAACGCCAGCGGCAAGGTGGACCGCAAGGCCCTGCCGAAGCCGGAAGCGGGGACGGAGCGCAGCCATGAGTACGTGGCCCCGCGCACGGAGACCGAGGAAGTGCTCGCGCTCTTGTGGGCGCGGTTGCTGGGCGTGAAGCAGGTGGGCATCCAGGACAGCTTCTTCGAACTGGGTGGTCACTCGTTGCTGGCGACGCAGGCGATGTCGCGCATCCGCACGGCCTTCAACGTCGAGCTGCCGTTGCGATCCCTCTTCGAAGCCCCGACGGTGGCGGGACTGGCCGTCGCGGTCGAAGCAGCCCGGAGTACGGGACATGCATTGACGGCGCCGAAGCTGGAAGCCGTGGCGAGGACGGGGCGGGAGCCGTTGTCCTTCGCCCAGCAGCGCCTGTGGTTGTTGGATCAGCTCCAGCCCGGCAGTACGTCCTACAACCTCCCCATGGTGGTGCGTCTCACCGGCGCACTGGACGTGGGGGCGCTGCGTCGCACGTTCAATGAACTCGTGCGGCGTCACGAGTCCCTGCGCACGAAGTTCCCGGTGCACGACGGCCAGCCCTACCAGGACATCGCTCCGGTCCAGGAAGTGGCCTGGAACCTGAGGGTGATGGACGGCGTACCGGAATCCCGGCGTGAGGTGGAACTCCGCAAGCAGGTGAGCACCGAGGTCCTTCGTCCGTTCGACCTGGGGCAGGGACCGCTCTTCCGCGTGACGCTGGTGCGGTTGACCGAGGCGGAGCACGTGCTGGTCCTGGCGATGCACCACATCGTGTCGGACGGCTGGTCCATGGATGTATTGGTGCGGGAAGTGGCCACGCTGTACCGCGCACACGCCGAGGGTCGTCCCTCGCCGCTGCCGGAGCTGGCGGTGCAGTACGCGGACTACGCGGCGTGGCAGCGAGGGTGGCTGAAGGACGACGTGCTGGAGGCGCAGCTTTCCTGGTGGCGTCAGCAGCTCGAAGGCGCACCGCACGCGCTGGAGTTGCCGACGGACCGGTCGAGGCCCGCGGTCCAGACCTTCCACGGCGCCAATGCATCCCACGTGCTCCCGGAGTCGCTGGAGGAGGCCGTCAAGACGCTGGCGCGAGAAGAAGGGGCAACGTCCTTCATGGTGCTGCTGGCGGCGTGGCAGGTGCTGCTGGCGCGCTACAGCGGTCAGGACGACATCAGCGTGGGAACGCCCATCGCCGGGCGCAACCGCACGGAGCTGGAGGGGCTTATCGGCTTCTTCGTGAACACGCTGGTGGTGCGCACGAAGCTGGAGGAGGGCGCGAGCTTCCGTCAGGTGCTGCGTCAGGTGAAGGAGACGACGCTGGGCGCGTACGCGCACCAGGAGGTGCCGTTCGAGAAGCTGGTGGAGGAGCTGAAGCCGGAGCGCGACCTGAGCCGCACGCCGCTGTTCCAGGTGATGTTCACCTTGCAGAACGCGTCGACCCGGGCCGGGGAGACGCTGCCGGCCGGGCTTGTGCTGAGCCCGGTGGAGACGGAAGGAACCACGGCGAAGTTCGATCTGACGTTGGGAATGACGGAGACGGGTCGCGGGCTGTCGGCGTCGCTCGAATACAACACGGAACTGTACGACGCGGAGACGGCGCAGCGGATGCTGGGGCACCTGACGGTGTTGCTGGAAGGCATCGCGAAGAACGCGGATGCGAGTGTCTGGGACCTGCCGTTGCTGGAGCGTGAAGAGCGTCAGCAGGTGCTGAAGCACTTCGCGGGTGTCACGGCCCCGGAGCGAGAGGGCACGGACACCGTCCATGGCCTCTTCGCGGCGCAGGCGGAGAAGACGCCGGGAGCAGTGGCGGTGGTGCACGAAGGCGCGCAGCTGACGTACGCGCAGGTGGAAGCACGTGCGAACCAGTTGGCGCGTCACATGAGGACGTTGGGCGTGGGGGAGGAGAGCCGGGTGGGCGTGTGCGTGGAGCGCACGGAAGCGATGGTGGTGGCGCTGCTGGGCGTGCTGAAGGCGGGAGCGGCCTACGTCCCATTGGACGCGACGTACCCGAAGGAGCGACT
>SECN01000718.1 GCA_004173515.1 Myxococcaceae bacterium
ACGCGCATGTTCATCGGGGATTGGATGGGGCGGGGCGCCCTCTACTGGCCGGAGGCGGTGGCCGTGGTGGACGTGGCCCGCAAGGACGCGGGCCGCTTCACCTACCGGCAGATGAACGCGCGCGCCACGGCGCTCGCGGGCTGGCTGCGGGACGTGGCCGGCGTGCAGCGCGGCGACCGCGTGGGCATCGTCGCGCTCAACGGCGTGGAGCACCTGGATCTGCTCTTCGCGTGCGGGAAGCTGGGCGCCATCTTCGTGCCCTACAACTGGCGGCTGCACGCGGCGGAGCTGACTGAAGGCGTTCGCTCCGTCCGCCCGCGCGTGCTGCTCTTCGGGGATGACTTCCGCGACGCGGCGGCTCAGGTGCGGGAGCACGTGGGCGACGGCCTTCGCCTCGTGGCGCTGGATGCGCAGGGCCTGCCGGGTGCGGACGCCTACGCGACGGCGCTGGAGTACGTGACCGCGGCCCCGGTCACGAACGAAGCGGTGAGCGAGGAGGACATCCTCTGTCTCATCTTCACCGGCGGCACCACCGGGAAGTCCAAGGGCGCGAAGGTGTCCTACCGGATGGTGGCGTGGAACACGCTCAACACGCTGGTGCATGAAATCCGGCAGGGCGACGTGACGGTGACGCACACGCCGCTGTTCCACACCGGCGGACTGCTCGTGTACACGCTGCCGCTGCTCACCGTGGGCGGCACCGTGGTGCTGATGCGGCGGTGGGACGCGGAGGAGATGCTGGGGCTGGTCGCGAAGGAGAAGGTGACGCTCTTCTTCGCGGTGCCCACGCAGTACCAGCAGTTGATGGACTCACCGCGCTGGCGCGGGACGGACTTCTCCTCCGTGCGCTTCGTCACCAGCGGTGGGGCGCCGCTGCCGGTGACGCTGCTCCAGGCGTGGCAGGCGGTGCACCCGGTGCCCTTCAAGCAGGGCTTCGGGATGACGGAGTTCGGGCCCGGCATCTTCAGCATGGGGCCGGAGTTCGCGGTGTCGAAGGCGGGCTCCATCGGGCGGCCCAACTACTTCATCGACGCGAAGCTGGTGGATGACGCGGGCCAGGACGTGCCCGTGGACGGGGTGGGCGAGCTGGTGCTCAAGGGCCCGTCCATGTGCTCGGGCTACTTCGAGGACGACGCCGCGACCCGGGAGGCCATCGACGCGAACGGCTGGTTCCACACCGGGGACCTGGCGCGCGTGGATGCCGAAGGCTTCTTCACCATCGTGGGGCGCAAGAAGGACATGTTCATCTCCGGTGGAGAGAACGTGTACCCGCTGGAGCTGGAGTCGGTGCTCTACGAGCACGCCGCGGTGCAGCAATGCGCGGTGGTGGGCGTGCCGGACACGAAGTGGGGCGAGGCGGGCCGCGCGTTCGTGGTGCTCAAGGCGGACGCGACGGCCACGGCGGAGTCGCTGCTGGAGCACCTGAAGGGGCGGCTGGCGCGCTTCAAGGTGCCCAAGCGGGTGGAGCTGGTGAAGGCGCTGCCGGTGTCGCCCGCAGGGAAGATCCTCAAGCGGGAGCTGCGCGAGCAGGCCCTCGCGGCGGACGCGCGCGACGCTTCGTGACGGGCGGTATCCTCTCTTCAAGCAATACAACCAGGAGCGGCGCACATGGCTGACAGTTCCAGGAAGGTCGAGAAGCGGGACATCCCCACGGCACGGCTCGCGGTGCGCGCGAGGCTCGTGGGCGAGGAGGGATTTCCCGTCATCTTCGTGCACGGCAACTGTTCCTCCTCCGCGTTCTTCGAATCGCTGATGAAGACGCTGCCCGCGGGCTTCCGGGGCATCGCGCCGGACATGCGCGGCTACGGTGAGACGGAGCCCAAGACCATCGACGCGACGCGCGGCATGCGCGACTTCAGCGACGACCTGGCGGCGCTGATGGACGCGCTGTCGCTCAAGCGCGCGGTGTTCGTGGCGCACTCGGCCGGCGCGGGCATGGTGATGCAGCTGTCCCTGGACCACCCGGAGCGCGTGGCGGGCGTCGTGGTGGAAGCGCCGCTGTCGCCGTATGGCTTCGGCGGCACGAAGGACGCGGACGGCACGCCGTGCTGGGCGGACTTCGCAGGCTCCGGCGGTGGCACGGCCAACCCGGACTTCGTGCAGCGGCTGAAGTCGAAGGACCGCTCCACGGAGACGCCCACGTCGCCCCGCAACGTGATGAACGGCTGCTACGTGAAGCCGCCGTTCCGTCACCCGGACGAGGAGATGCTCCTGGACTCGGTGCTGAACACGCACGTGTCGGACGAGCTGTACCCGGGCAACTTCACGAAGTCGGAGAACTGGCCGGGCGTGGCGCCGGGCACCACGGGCATGAACAACGCCATGGCGCCGCGCTACTACAACACGTCGTCCTTCGCGGCGTTGAAGAACGGGCCGGACGTGCTGTGGATCCGCGGCGCGGACGACGCCATCGT
>SECN01000220.1 GCA_004173515.1 Myxococcaceae bacterium
AGCGGCGTGGACGGCGAGCTCTATTTCGACACCGTCTTCGCCTACAACACGAAGAAGGACGTCTGGGCGGACCTCTTCGAGTTCGGCGGCAACGGCGACGGCACCCTCTTCTACCCGGGCACGCCCGCGAAGCTGGGGGGCACGGAGCACCAACCCGTGGTGTCCCTGCGGCTGAAGCACCTCCGTGACGGCCTGGAGGACTACGAATACCTGCGCCTGCTCACCTCGCTGGGCGACGGCGCCTTCGCGAAGGCGGCGGCGAAGCGGCTGGCGAAGTCCGGGTACGAAATCTCGCGCGACCCGGCGGAGTGGGAAGCGGTGCGCAAGGAAGTGACCGAGCGCATCGTGAAGCGGAAATCGGCTGAACAAGCGAAGCGCTCCGGACGTCGGACTTCCGGGGGAACCCCGTAGTCACTCCCCCCTGGGAGGAAGCAGAATGAAGCCCATGCGCACCCTCGTCGCGGCCTGCCTCGCCTTCAGCGCCCTTGGCGCCATCCCGGGCCAGGCCCAGGAGGCCCCGCCCCGTCCGTCGAACCTCCTGCGTCCGCTCACGCTCCCGGCGCCGGCGGACTCCGCCGCCCCTGCGAAGCCCGCGGCGAACGCGGAGAACACCGGCGACGCGTCCTCCTCCGCGGCCCCCAACGAGCCCGTCGTCGCGGTGAAGCCATGCGAGCAGGGCCTGCCGGTGCTGCGCTCGCCGCTGGCCTTCAAGCCGGGGGAGCTGCTCGAGTTCGACATGGACGCCATGGGCGCGAAGGCGGGCAAGCTCACCATGCGCGTGCAGCGCCCCGCCAACGGCTCGCTGCCGGTGCTGGTGGAGGCGCAGACGAACACGTTGTTCTCCAAGGTGCGCCGGGTGCGCGGCAGCGCGACCAGCTACCTGCACCCCAAGACGCTGCGCCCCTCGCGCTACACCGAGGAGGCCGTGGAGAACGAGCAGCGCCGCAAGGTGAACGTGGACTTCGGCGCGCAGGACAAGAGCGTCAAGGTGGACTACCAGATTGGAGACCGCCCCAAGGGCCACTTCAACTACGCCTTCGACAAGGACGGCCTGGACGTCGCGGGCGCCATCTACCTCATCCGCCAGCTGCCCCTGAAGAAGGACCTGCCGGTGTGCTTCGACGTGTACGGCATCCGCCGCATGTGGCGCCTGACGGCCTGGCACCTGTCCGGCACCGCCGTGCGCCTGGACCGGCCGTCCCAGACGCGCGACGTGCACGTGTGGATCACCGACGACGAGCGCCGCCTGCCCCTGGCCGCCGTGGGCGCCATCGACCTGGGCGCCGTGCGTCTCACGCTCTCCGGTGTCACCCGCCCCGGTGAGAAACCCATGGCCGCGCAGGGCAAGGAAGATCTCAAGTGGTGACGCGGGGTTGAGCCCCGCTCCCAGGCCCGCCTCCTCCGGGAGCGCGGGCTTTGCTTGCCTCACAAAATGAGACTGGTTTGCAAAGTCAAAAACCCGGGCGTAGGGTGCGCGCCGCCCGATGCGCCCCCATCTCCTGAACCCGCTGCTGACGTTGTTGTTCACGCCCCTGTTCCTGCTGCCGCTGGCGGCCCGTGCGCAGTCGTACCGGGCGCATGACGAAGGCCGGTCGCGCCGGGGGCGCTTCATGGACGAGTCGCGCATCGGGGAGCCGGAGAAGAACGAAGTCATCACGGTGGGCAGCAAGCCGAAGCTGGACCTGGACGTGAATGCCTACGCGGACCTCCAGTTCGCGTACTTCAACTACGGGGAGAACCAGAACCGGGCGAACGGGTCGCAGAAGGACTCGCGGCTCGTGTTCGACACGACGCGGCTGGTGCTGGAGCTGGAGGCGGGGCTGCCGGAGTACGGCATCGAGGCCGAGTTCGAGGTGGAGTTCGAGCACGGCGGCGCGGGCGCGGCGCTGGAGCTGGAGTACGAGGAGTTCGGCGAGTTCGACACCGACGTGGAGAAGGCGGGCGAAGCGCTGGTGGAGGAGCTGTACCTGACGAAGAAGCTGGGCCGGAACCTGGAGGTTTCGGTGGGCCGCTTCTACGTCGCGGTGGGCACGCTCTTCGCGGACTACCGGCCCACGGACTACCTGGGCACCATCCGCTCCGAGGCGGAGACGCGCATCATCCCCAACACGTGGAACGACATGGGGATGCAGCTGCGGCTGGACATCCCCTGGGGCCTGCGGCTCACCGGGCAGGTGGTCAACGGCCTGGACTCCACGGGCTTCAGCTCCAACACGTGGGTGGCCACGGGCCTGCAGCAGCGCTTCGAACTGGTGCGCGCCTCGGACCTGGCGGGGGTGCTGCGCGCGGACGTGAAGCGCTTCCCGGGCTTCATCTTCGGCGTGTCCGCCTACTACGGCGGCACCACGCGCAACCGGCCCAAGCCGGACCTGGTGAAGCAGTGCGACGACGCGAACCCCAACGTGGTGGCGCCGTGCGGCTACGTGAGCGCGCCGCTGTTCGTCGCGGACGCGCACCTGTCGGTGAACCGGGGCGGATGGCGGGCACACGCGATGGTGATGTACGGCCACCTGGGCAACGCCGCGGCGGTGTCCGCGCGCAACGCGCGCCTGTCCAACCTGCTCAACGTGCTGCGCACGCCGGTGTCGGACAACGCGCTCACCGCGTGGGGCGAGCTGGGCTACGACATCGCGCCGGCGCTGGGCCTGGACGGCAACCACCGGCTGGAGCCGTACGTCCGCATCGACTACATGGATTCGCAGTTCAAGCCTCGCGCGGAGCTGTTCGACAACCCGCGCTTCGAGCGCACCGTCTACACCGTGGGCACCAGCTACACGCTCGCGGGCCTCGCCGTCATCAAGCTCGACTTCGGACAGCGCCGCATGGGCTCGTCCGCCTTCCGTCCGGAGAACACGCTCCGGATGTCGACGGGCTTCGTCTACTGACGGCCTTCCCCCCTGATTGAAACGCCGTTGCGGTCAAGGCCTTGAAAGGAATCCCCATGTTCTCCCGTTCCCTGAAACTCTCCCTGCTGGTTGGCGGTGCGCTCGTGCTGGGCGGCTGCGGTGATGACGACGACGGCGGCGCGCTGACGTCGCTGGATCAGCAGCTGGTCGTCAACTTCGCGGACGCGGTGGTGGTGCCCACCTACAACCTGCTCGCCACGCGCATGGTGGAGCTGGACGCGGCGGCGCTGGCGCTGAAGAACGGGCCCAGCGCGACGACGTTGAAGCGGGCGCAGGACGCGTGGTTCGCCGCGCGCGTGCCGTGGGAGCAGAGCGAGGCGTTCCTCTTCGGGCCGGTGGACAGCTACGGGTGGGACCCGGCGCTGGACAGCTGGCCGGTGAACCGCACGGACCTGGACGCGGTGCTCGGCAACTCCGACGCGCTCTCCCAGCAGTACGTGAGCAACCTGCAGGAGACGCAGAAGGGCTACCACACCACGGAGTACCTGCTCTTCGGCGAGGGCGTGGCGAAGAAGCCGGAGGACTTCAACGCGCGGCAGTTTGAGTACCTGCTCGCGCTCACCGCGGAGCTCAAGGCGGTGTCGGGCAACCTGGCGGCGTCGTGGACGACGGGCGTGAACGGGCAGGCCCCGTACCGCGACACGCTGGCCAAGGCCGGTGAGGCGGGCAACACCGTGTACCCCACGGTGGAGGCGGGCGCACAGGAGATGCTGGGCGGCGTGCTGGTCATCCTGGACGAGGTGGCCAACGGGAAGATCGCCGACCCGTACGACGCGAAGGACGCGAACCTGGTGGAGAGCCAGTTCGCGCTCAACTCGCTGTCGGACTTCACCAACAACATGCGCAGCGTGGAGAACGTCTACCTGGGCCACATCCCGGGCGCCGAAGCCAAGGGCCTGTCCATGTCGGACGTGGTCAAGGAGCGCGACGCGGCGCTGGACACGCGCGTGAAGTCGGAGATCGCGGCGGCCATCGCGGCGCTGGGCCGGGTGCCGGAGCCGTTCCCGGTCTCCATCAAGGACCCTGCCTCGGCGGATGAGATTGAAGGGGCGCAGGCGGCCATCCGCAAGCTGCACGACACCTTCCAGGTGGACGTGCAGGCTGTCATCCTGCGCTGATGCCGGACCGGGGGAACGCGATGCGAAGGGCACTGGGACTCGGAGCACTGTTGTGGCTGGTGGGCTGCGGCGACAGCGAACCCGAGCTCCCGGAGGCCCCGCGCGCGGGGGGCGACACCACCATCGACGACCGCACGTCGCGGGCGTTCGCGTACGCCGCCCCCAACCTCAGCGTGGAGCACGAAGCGCTGCATCGCGAGGGCGACGCGGCCTTCGCGGCCGTCTTCGTGCCCGGCCCCGCCCCGGTGAACCCGGGGCTGGGGCCCGCGTACAACAACGCCTCCTGCAACGGCTGTCACCTGCGCAACGGCCGGGGCATGCCGGTGATGGGCGGGGGCCCGCAGCGCACGCAGCTGCTGGTGCGCGTGAGCCTGCCGGAGGGCACGCCGGACCATCCCAACGGCGCGGTGCCCGTGCCGGGGCTCGGCCTCCAGATCCAAGATCAGGCCGTCTATGGCGCCACGCCCGAAGCCAGCGTGACGCTGTCCTGGGCGGAGAGCGCAGGGGCGTACGCGGACGGCACGGCGTACGGCCTGCGCTCGCCGCGCGTGGCCATCGTGCTGCCGGACGGCTCCTCCCCGCCCGCGAACATGCGGATGTCGCTGCGCCTGCCGCCGCCGGTGGTGGGCCTGGGGCTGCTGGAGGCCGTGCCGCTCGACACCCTGCGGGCGCTCGAGGACCCCTCCGACGCGAACGGCGACGGGGTGTCCGGGCGGCTGAACACCGTGTGGGACGTGCAGGCGCGGGCGCTCGTGCCGGGGCGCTTCGGTTGGAAGGCGAACAGTCCCAACCTGCATCAGCAGTCGGCGGAGGCGTACTTCAACGACATGGGGCTTTCGAATCCCCTCTTCCCGGAGGCGGACGGCACCTTCGAGCTGCCCCGGGACACGCTGGAAGCGGCGGTCTTCTACGCGCAGTCGCTGGGGGTGCCGGCGCGCACGGCGCTGGCCGACGCGACGGTGAAGCGCGGCGAGGCGAAGTTCCGGGACCTGGGCTGCGCCAGCTGTCACCGCGACACGCTGGAGACGGGCGAGCACCCGGTGGCGGAGCTGTCCCACCAGCGCATCCACCCCTATTCGGACCTGCTGCTGCACGACCTGGGGCCGGGCCTGGCGGATGGGCGGCCGGATGGGGATGCCACCGGCTCCGAGTGGCGCACGGCGCCCCTGTGGGGCCTGGGCCTGACGCAGACGATTCTTCCGTACTCGGGCTGGCTGCACGACGGTCGCGCACGCACGCTGGAAGAGGCGGTGCTGTGGCACGGCGGCGAGGCGGAGCGGGCCCGCGAGGGCTTCCGCACGCTGTCCTCCAGCGACCGGGCCGCGCTCGTGCGCTTCCTCCAGTCGCTGTAGGCAGCCGGGGCGGCTAACCGCGGCGAATCATCCCGGCGGCCTGGGACATGCGGCGGCGCAGGTGTGTCACCGCCTCGTGCAGGTCCTCCAGGCGCTGGAGCACGAGGAGGTCCTCGCCCGCGTTGAGCAGGGCCCCAGGCGTGAGCGTGTCGCGCTGGAGGGCCTGGAGCAGGTCGTGGAAGTGGGCCTGCACGTCGCCCAGCGCATCCAGCCCCTCGCGAAGGTCGTCCTCCACGAAGTCCAGCAGGACGGTGGCGTCCGCGCGCGCGGGCAGTGCCTGGGCCAGGCGCTCCACCGCCCCGCGAACGGGGTCGGTGCGGCGCAACATCGCGGTGGTGGCGAGGGCTGCGACGGGAGAGGGCATGGACAGGACGCTACAGGCGCGTAGCGTCCGGTCAATTTTCCCGCCCCCGGCCCTCAGGGCCCCATCAACCCCTGGCGGAGCCCCGTCAGCCCCCGGCCGGAGTCGCGGGAGCCCCTGTCGCGGGCGCGGCGTTGGCCGGGGCCGGCGTGGCGGGCAGCGCGCTGCTCGGGGACGCATTCAGCGGCGCGGGCGTGCCCAGCAGCGGCCCGGGCGTGCCGGTGCTCAGCGGCGCGGGCGTCCCCAGCAGGGGCGGCGTCGGCGTGTTGGGAGACTGCGACAGCGGCGGCGCCGTGGCGAGGATGCCCGGGCTCACCTGGCTGGTGCCCACGAAGGTGTTGAAGTCCGGGGCCGACACCTGCGGCGTCGTGAAGCCCCCCACGGAGACGCCCCCCACGGTGGGCGGCGTGGCGAACGTGCCCTGCCCCACCGTGTCCGTGGAGCCCGGCGTCACCCCCGACACGACCGCGGGCGGATTCGTCGGCGCGGACGGCGCGAACGAACCGCTATAGGTTGACGGTGAAGCCGACGGCAGCGAAGGCGCCGTCGTCGCGCCCGACGTCACCCCCGAGGTGCCGCTGCCCCCCGTGCCCTGCGGGGCCGGAGCGAAGCGCGGCGGCGCCACCGGGGCCACCGCCGCCGGGAACGCCGTGGGCAGCACCGGCGTGAGACCCGCCAGGTAGGCCGGCAGTTCGCCTTCGCTGGGCACCACCGCCACGGACGGCACCTGGACGCCGTCCACGTTGATGGCGACCTCGTCGAAGACGAACTGGAGGAACCCGCGCGGCTCCTGCTGGGGCGGCAGGTTCCACACCACCACCACCAGCTCCGTGTCACCGGGCCGCGCCTCGCGCAGGATGCGCTTGGTGTCGTCGTCCGCGAACGTGCCCGCGTCCAGCGCCGCCGCATGCACCAGCGCCGAGTCCGTCAGCAGCGTCCCGTTGCGCCACACGCTGCCAATGCCCCACACGGCCATCGCCGCGTGCGCGCGCGTCGTGGCGCGCCACCCGATGCCGCTGTCGCCATAGAGCTGCGTGCCCATCAGCACGCCGCCTTCGATGAGGTGCGGAGGCGGCCGGGGAAGCGGCCCTTCAGGGGCCCGCGCCATCGCCTGGGCGGGCGGGAAGCCCGCCTGCGTCAGCTCCACGCGGTAGTCCGAGCCTCCGATGCGCAGGCTCGCGGTGAGCTGGGCCTTGTCCCCGAAGGTCGCGTTGGCCATGCCCACGCGGTCCACCACGGACAGGGACGCCTGCCCCGTGCCGCGCTCGGCCAGGTCACTGAATGGAAGCGAACCCTGGATGAAATACCCGCCCGGCTGCTCGGTCCTCGCGCTGGCCTCCCGGCCCTCGAACGTGAACCCGTCGCCCCCTGGCGCCGCCGCCAGGACACCGGACATCAAGATGCTCGTGAGGATTGAACCCGCCATCGACGCTGCCTCCCTTGGAGTTGAAGGTAGGCAGCGGAGCGGGCCGTGGCACGCCCCGGGACTTAAATCAGGCCGCGGGCGCGGCGGATCTGCTCGACGGTCTTGTTGTACTCGATGTCGAAGGCGCTCGTGCCTTCCTGCAGGTGCTTGAGCCGCGAACGCGCTTCCCGGTCGATCTCATCGTCCACGTCCAGGTGCTTCTTCATGCCCTGGAACATCTTCTGACGCAGGATGTTATCGGCGGAGAAGACCTCCTCCACGTTCCGGCTGATGAGGAGGAATTCGATCATCTGGTTGATGACGTACTCGATGCCCTCGTCCCCCATCTTGAAGCCGCGCACATCCGCCATCTCGCGCTTCACCTGGTTGAACTTGGAGTAGTCATATCCCCGACGCTCCAGGGCCTCGCGCGTCGCCTGGTTCACACGCTCTTCGTTGGCGAGGTACTCGCGCATGATGGCGGAGAGGTCCATCTCGGCGTCAGCCACGCGCATCGGCTCCACCTCGATGTCCCCGTCCTGCATGAGCTGCTGAATGGCCTCGCGCGAGATGATCGGGATCACCTTCGGATACAGCCTCATGTCGGTCCTCGTCCTCTTCAAACGTGCTCGGATCTTCAACCGCTATAAAACAGCGCCGAGCATGGTCGCAATGAAAAACCCTAGGAACGTCGCGGGTTCCAGCGGCCAGCCCCCCCGGCGTCCGAACCGGAACTTAATCATGCCGTACCCGGTGGCGACCCTCCATCCGCTTTTTCGTGCGCTGCTTTTTCCGGTGACGGTTCGCTCGCGTCATCCAGGCTGGCTTCGCGCACGGGGTCCTCGGAATCGTCCTCCGGGTCGCCGTGCAGGCCCGCGTGGACGCGCTCGGCCATCGCCGGCCCCACGACATCCGCCAGCTCCTCGATGCTGGCGTCGCCCACCCGCTTGAGAGAACCGAAGTGGCGCAGCAACATCTTCCGCCGTCCTTCGCCCACGCCGGGAATGTCCTCCAGCGCGGAGCGCATGGCGCTCTTGCGCATGGACTTGCCCTGGAAGGTGATGGCGAAGCGGTGCGCTTCATCGCGCATGCGCGTGAGCATGAACATTTCCGCTGAGTTCTGGGGCAGGACGATGGGGTCCTTGCGGCCCAGCACGAAGACGCGCTCGGGGCTCTTCGCGCTCTCCGCGTCCCGGTCGAACACCTCCTGGTCGCGGCTCTTGGCCAGGCCCACCACGTCCACGCCCTCCACGCCCAGGTCCTTCATGGCCGCGTGCGCGCTGGCCAGCTGGCCCTTGCCACCGTCGATGACGAGCAGATCCGGCAGGTCCTGGTCCTCCAGGCCCCGCTTGAGCCGGCGGGTGATGACCTCGTACATGCTGGCGAAGTCGTCCTGCTTGTCCACCGTCTTGATCTTGTACTTGCGGTAGCGCGACTTGTCCGTCTCCCCGTCCGTCACCGCCACCTGCGAGGCGACGATGGAGGAGCTCTGGAAGTGGGAGATGTCGTAGCACTCCATGCGGCGCGGGAAGTTGCGCAGGCCCAGCTTGGACTGGAGCCGCGAGAGCACCGTGTCCGTTTCGTCCTTGGTGCGCTTGCGCTCCGCGAACGCCTGCTCCGCGTTCTTCAGCGCCATGTTCACCAGTTCATGCTTCTCCCCGCGCTTGGGGACGAACACGCGCACGCGGTCGCCCCGGCGCTCGGTGAGCAGGGCCTCCAGGCCTTCGGTGCCGTCGCCGGGCTCCAGGGGCAGCAGCACCTCCTCCGGCACGAAGCCGCCCTGGTCGTAGTAGAGGTTCACGAACGAGGCGAGCAGCTCGTCGTCCGGGAACTCCTGGCTGCCGAAGGGGAACGCCTGGCCGCCATTGAGCCGGCCCTGCCGCACGTGCAGCACGTAGAACAGGATGCGGTCGCCCTCGCGGTAGAAGGCGAACACGTCCTGGTCCTTGTTGTCGCTGGTCGCCACCTTCTGGCGCTCCAGGCTGCGCTCAATGGCGAGCAGCTGGTCGCGCACGCGCGCGGCCTCCTCGAACTTCAGCTCGGACGCCGCGCGCTTCATGCGCATGCGCAGCCCTTCGATGAGTTCGCCCGCCTTGCCCTCCAGGAACATGGCCACCTCGTCCACGCTCTTGCGGTAGTCCTCCTGGGACACCGGGAAGACGCACGGGGCCGGGCACCGCCCGATTTGATGGAGCAGGCACGGCCGCTTGCGGTTGGCCAGCACGTGGTCCGTGCAGGTGCGCAGTTGGAAGAAGCGGTTGATGAGGCGCAGCGTTTCGCGGATGGCGCCCGCGCTGGAGTACGGGCCGAAGTAGCGCGCGCCGTCCTTCTCGTACTTGCGCACCACCTCCAGCCGGGGGAACGGCTGGTGGCGGTCCAGGCGCAGGGAGATGAACTGCTTGTCGTCCTTGAGCAGGACGTTGAAGCGCGGCTTGTGCTTCTTGATGAGTTCGTTTTCGAGGAGGAGCGCTTCCTTCTCGTTGTGGACGAGCACCGTCTCCAGGTCGCCCAGCATCGTGTCCAGCATGGACACGAAGACGCGGGTGTCGCCCGTGCGGGTGAAGTAGCTGCGCACGCGGCTGCGCAGGTTGATGGCCTTGCCGACGTAGATGATCTGCCCGCGCTTGTCCTTCATCAGGTACACGCCGGGCTCGGTGGGCAGCGCGTCCAGCTTCTCCTGCAGCCGGATGTCCATGCGGGATGGCTCCTAGTTCTTGCCCGCCCGCGAACGGCCGGACGACTTCCCCGTGGCACCGCCAGAAGTCCCGCCGGACGAACCGCCGCCCGACGGACGCCCACGGCCGCGCCCCCCCTTCTTCGGGGTGGTGCCCGGCTGATCCACCGCCTTGGGCGGCGCGCGCAGCAGCGTCCGCGACGGCGGCTTGAGGCCCAGGTCCATGTCCTTGAGCAGCTGGACGCGGTCGCGGAACTCGGCGGCCTTCTCGAACTGCATGTCGTCCGCGGCCTTGAGCATCTCCTGGTTGAACTCCGCGATGAGGCGTTTGATCTCCTTGGCCTCCAGCAGGTCGTTCTCCCCTTCCGCCGCCATGGGCAGCGTGCCTGCCTGCGCGTCGTAGTCCGGGAGGTTCTCGGAGAAGTTCTGGATGTTGCTTTTCACCGAGCGCGGCGTGATGCCGTGCTCGGTGTTGTAGGCCGTCTGGATGGCGCGGCGGCGGGAGGTCTCCTCGATGGCCCGCTTCATCGAGTCGGTCATCTGGTCCGAGTACATGATGACGCGCCCGCTCACGTTGCGCGCCGCGCGGCCAATGGTCTGGATGAGCGACACGTGGCTGCGCAGGAAGCCCTCCTTGTCCGCGTCCAGGATGGCGACGAGCGACACCTCCGGGATGTCCAGGCCCTCGCGCAGCAGGTTGATGCCCACCAGCACGTCGAACTCGCCCCGGCGCAGGTCGCGGATGATGGCCATGCGCTGGATGGCGTCGATGTCCGAGTGCAGGTAGCGCACCTTCACGCCCACGTCGCTGTAGTACTCGGTGAGGTCCTCCGCCATGCGCTTGGTGAGCGTCGTCACCAGCACGCGCTCGTTGCGCGACACGCGCACGCGGACCTCTTCCAAGAGGTCGTCCACCTGGTTGCCGGCGGGGCGCGTCTCCACCTCCGGGTCGATGAGGCCCGTGGGGCGGATGATCTGCTCCACCACCACGCCCTTGGACTTCTGCAGTTCGTATTCGGCGGGCGTCGCGGAGACGAAGACGGCCTGCTGCACCATCTCCTCGAACTCCGTGAACTTCAGCGGCCGGTTGTCCAGCGCGCTGGGCATGCGGAAGCCGAAGTTGACCAGCGTCTCCTTGCGCGCGCGGTCGCCCCGGTACATGGCGCCAATCTGGGACACCGTCTGGTGGCTCTCGTCGATGAGCACCAGCATGTTGCGCGGGAAGTAGTCGATGAGACACGGGGCGGACTCGCCCGGCGCGCGCCCGGTGAAGTGGCGCGAATAGTTCTCGATGCCGTTGCAGTAGCCGACCTGTTCGATCATCTCCAGGTCGAACATGGTGCGCTGCTCCAGCCGCTGCGCCTCCAGCAGCTTGCCTTCCGCCTTGAAGATCTGGAGCTGACTGGCCAGCTCCTCGCGGATGGTGCGCATGGCGTTCTGGCGCGCCTCCGGGCCCGCGACGTAGTGGCTGGCGGGGAAGATGACGATCTTCTCCAACTGGCCCAGCGTCACGCCGCGCAGCGGGTCGAACTCGGTGATGCGCTCCACCTCGTCGCCGAAGAAGCTGACGCGCACGGCACGCTCCTCCTCGTAGATGGGGAACACCTCCACGGTGTCGCCCCGGGCGCGGAAGGTGCCGCGGTGGAAGTCCAGGTCGTTGCGCTCGTACTGGGCCTCCACGAGCTTGCGCATGAAGCCGTCGCGGCCCATGTCCTCGCCCACCTGCGCGCGGATGGCCAGGTCCACGTAGCTGCGCGCGGCGCCCAGGCCGTAGATGCAGGACACGCTGGCCACGATGATGACGTCGTCGCGCGTGCGCAGGCTGTGCGTCGCGGAGTGGCGCATCCGTTCGATGTTCTCGTTGATGGACGAGTCCTTCTCGATGAAGGTGTCCGTCGAGGGAACGTAGGCCTCGGGCTGGTAGTAGTCGTAGTAGGAGACGAAGTACTCGACGGCGTTGTTCGGGAACAGGCCCTTGAACTCACCGTAGAGCTGCGCGGCCAGCGTCTTGTTGTGCGCGATGACCAGCGAGGGCCGCTGCACGTTGGCGATGAGGTTCGCCATCGTGAATGTCTTGCCCGAACCGGTGACGCCCAGCAGGGT
>SECN01000719.1 GCA_004173515.1 Myxococcaceae bacterium
GGGGGCGCGCTCGCGACGGGGAATGGCGGCGGAGCCACGGGAGTCGAAGGCCGCAACCACCAGCCCAGCCCCACGGCGCCGAGGATCAACGCGGCGCTGGCCACGATGGGCACCAACCGGGACTTCGGCTTGCTGTCCACCGGCAGCGTCGAAGGGCCAGGGCCGGCCATGCTCACCGGGGAGAGGGGCTGCGCCTGCGGACCCGCGGCGAGCCCATTGAGGCTGCTCGGCGCGGCCTGCTGGCTTCCGTAGCTGATCGGAGCGTGCTGTCCGCCCATGCTGCCCGGAACGGCCTGCTGGCCTCCGTAACTGCCCTGAGCACCGTAACTGCCCGGAGCAACGTGCTGTCCGCTCATGCTGCCCGGAACGGCCTGCTGACCCCCGTAACTGCCCGGCGCGGCCTGCTGGCCTCCGTAGCCAGCCGGAGCGACCTGCTGCCCACCCATGCTGCCCAGAGCAACTTGCTGCCCGGTGACGTATCCCGGCGCGGCCTGCTGGCCTCCGACGCTGCCGGGCATGCCGTACTGGCCGGTGCCTTGAACAGGGGCCGCGTGCTGCCCGCCGATGCTGCCAGGTGCACCGTGCTGTCCCGCCACGGGGCCAGGATGCTGTCCGCCCATGCTGCCCGGCGCGACGTACTGCCCGGGGAAGCCGCCCCCCGCGTAGGACGGTCCCGCGACGCCTCCCTGCGACGCCACCGGCAGGGCCACGCCCGAGGCCCCCACGACTCCCAGGTTCGAGCCGTTGGACGGCATCTGGGTGGCGCCGAAGCCCATCGTGTCGCTGGGCGCGGGGGACTGGGGCTGCTGTCCGTAGTGGGCCGTGCCTCCGCGCGGCGCCATCGTCGCATCGAAGCCGATTTCATCCGCGTCCGGACCGAAGCGGCCCGTGGCAGGCCCCGGCGCCTTGTTCACCGGGGCCATCGTCGCCCCCATCGACGCCGCGTCGTCCTGCGCCATGGAGGGCAGGGCGATGCCGGATGGATGGGCGATTCCAGAAGGGTGCGCGATGCCGGAAGGATTCGACGTGCGCGTGAACGTCCGCGACACGCGCATCTCCTCCGTCTCCGGCAGCGACTGGAGCGTCGCGCCCGTGAGGTCCGCGATGAACGCGCCGACGTCCGCGTAACGGTTGTCCGGGTTCTTCTCCAGCGCGCGCGCCACCGCCGCGCCCACGTTCGGCGGCAGCTCCGGCATCAGCGTGGACAGGGACACCGGCGGCTCATGCACCACGCGGTAGATGATCTGCGCCAGCGAACCTCCGCCGAACGGCGTCATGCCGGAGATCATCTCGAACACGATGCCGCCCAACGCGAACAGGTCCGTCCTCGCGTCGATCTGCCGGTTGCGCCCCTGCGCCTGCTCCGGCGACATGTACTGCGGCGTGCCGATGAGCACCGCGTCCTGCGTCTGCAGCGTCTCCGACGACATGACCTTGGAGATGCCGAAGTCGAGCAGCTTCACGCGCTCGCCCACCACGCCGCCAGAGTCGGTGGGCACTAGGAAGATGTTCGCCGGCTTCAGGTCCCGGTGGACGATGCCCGCGCGGTGCGCCGTCTGGAGCGCGGAGCCCATCTGCCGCGTGAAGGAGAACACCTCCTCCAACGACAGCCGCCCGCGCCGCAGCCGGTCCTGGAGGCTCTCCCCGCGCAGGTACTCCAGCACCAGGAACGGGCTGCCGTCCTCCAGCGTGTCGAAGTCCAGCACCTCCACGATGTTCGGGTGCCCCAGCCGGGAGGCGATCTCCGCCTCGCGCCGGAAGCGCACGTGGATGTCCGGGCTCACGCTGTCGCCGGTGCGCAGCACCTTGACCGCCACGTGCTTGCCCGGCAGCCGCAGGTGCTGGGCAAGGAACACCGACCCCATGCCGCCCCGACCCAACACGGAGACGACTTTGTAGGTGTTCCGGAGGACCGAATCGATGTGCAGCTCACCGTCAGCCGAGCGCGTCATGGAAGAGGGCGTGTCCTGATGACAGAAGGGTGCGAGGCACCTGCGAAACGGGCCGCCACGCTAGCACGCCCCACCCGCCACGGCGCGAGCCTCCCGCTCCTGGCCACCCCCCAGACAGTCGAACGCCCGGACCCTCGTGGGAGGACCCGGGCGCCTTGAAGTCGATGAAGCCGTGCTCACCCGGGAAGGCGTGGCGCTAGACGCCGCGCCCTACCTGGAAAGGGGGCTTCAGCCCCACTTGGAGAACTGACGCCGGGGCGGAGGCGTGCTGGCCCCCGCTGCCGGAGGCGGTGCGCCGGCACCGGCCGGACGGCTGGCCTGCGCACGGACCTGGCCGCCGCGCGACGCCTGGGCCCCCGCGCCGCTGGACGGACGCTGACCGCCGCCACCCGCGCGGCGGCCAGGTCCGTGCGCAGGCCAGCCGTCCGGCCGGTGCCGGCGCACCGCCTCCGGCAGCGG
>SECN01000221.1 GCA_004173515.1 Myxococcaceae bacterium
CGCCGGGGGCTCGGGCTCCGTCTTCGCCGTGAGGGCCGTGTTGGGGGGCTTCGCGGCCCGGGCCATGCGCCGGGTCTGGACGCCCTCCTGGGGAGGCCGCGCCGGGGGCTCGGGCACGACGGTGGCGGCGCCCCACGACTTCATCTCCTGCTGGAAGGTGCCCGGCACCGCCAACTGCCGGCCCTGCTGCTCCAGGTCTCCCCGGAACAGGACGCGCAGCAGGTTCGCGATGCTCAGCGACGAGAAGCGCGGGTGGTTCGCATACAGATAGCCCGCCAGCGCCTCCGCGAATTCATGACTGGATTCAAAGCGCTGGTCCCGGTCCGGGGTCAGCGCCTTCATCACGATGTCATTCAGTTCCTGGGGCAGGTCCGGCCGGAGCTTCATGAGCGGGGGAATCTCGCCCCGCGCCACCCGCATCATCACGACCTGGGGCGCCCCCTCCACCGGCAGCTTGCCGCACAGCAGCTCATACAGCACGACGCCGGTGGCCCAGACGTCGGTGCGCGCGTCCACGTCCTCGCCGCGCGCCTGCTCCGGGGAGAAGAAGAGGTACTTGCCCTTCACCACGCCGGGTTCGGTGCTGACGCCCCGCAGGAGTTTGGCCTTGGCGATGCCGAAGTCGACGATCTTGACCTGGCCCTCGTAGCCGACGAGGACGTTGTCCGGGGAGATGTCCCGGTGGACGATGTCCAGCGGCGTGCCGCTGCCATCCGTGCGCGAGTGCGCGTAGTGCAGCCCCCGGCACATCTCCATCGCGATGAAGACCGCGACGGGCACGGGCAGGGCCGCCATGCCACTCTTGATGGCGCGCTTGAGCACGCGGTGCAGCGGCTGGCCGTCCACGAACTCCATGGCGAGGAAGTACTCGCCATCCACGCGGCCGAAGTCGAAGACCTGGGCGACGTTGCCGTGGGAGAGCGTGGCGGAGATGCGCGCCTCGCTGATGAACATGGAGATGAAGGCCTCGTCGTCCGCGTACTCGGGGAGGACCTTCTTGATGAGGACGGGCTTGGTCACGCCAGCGGCGCCCACCAGCTGCGCGCGCCACGTCTCCGCCATGCCGCCCCGGCTCAGCCAGGACACCAACTCGTACCGCCCGAACGCATCCCCCGCTTGAAGTCCCATGTGGCGGCCATCCTTACCCCAGAAAACCTGGAGTGCGGAGTAGGCGCCTTGGCGTCTGTCTGGACGTGGGAGGAGGCTCCTCCGCCGCCTGGAGGGCAGGCAGCCCGGCTGTCATGTAGGGCGGTGGATCACCCTCATGCACCCGAGGCCACTCAGGGGGCCTGCTTCGTCGTGCCCGCAGGCAGGGTGACGTAGAGGCGGCCCAGTTCGGTCAGCTCTCCGGAGGCGCCCAGCAGGTTGATGGAAGGGATCTCGTTGTTGCGCCCGGAGAACCACGAGTAGCGCTCGATGGTGGGCTCCGACTCCAGCCAGGGGATGGCGTCCACCATGTACTTCTTCTGCACTTCGACGGTGATCCGCTCATGGGGCATGTCGCCGCACGCGAACTCCGTCAGCCAGAGGGGCTTGTCGTACTTCTTGAAGCGGTCCACGTACCACTTGAGCGCGCCCAGGTCGCACGCGTACCAATGGATCGCGATGGCATCCACCTGGCAGCCCTGGCAGGCCTTGAAGAAGGCATC
Source organism: Myxococcaceae bacterium (assembly GCA_004173515.1). Taxonomy (GTDB): domain Bacteria; phylum Myxococcota; class Myxococcia; order Myxococcales; family Myxococcaceae; genus Corallococcus. Next base: position 1,650 of record SECN01000221.1, read on the forward strand.
CAGGTAGACCACCGGGTCCGTGAACTTGACGCCGTCCTCCGTCACGCAGTCGCCGCAGTAGTTCACCGCCGGGGACACCAGCTTGAGCTGCTTGCGGCGGGCCACCTCCTCCAGCACCGGCCAGAGCGCGGCGGCCTGCCGGGGCGTCTTGTTCGCCTGGCTCAGGAAGTTGGGCTCGTTGAAGCCCAGCAGGTACTGCGCGCCCGCCGGGATTTCGGAGGCGAGCTGATCCGCGGTGGGCGTTCCGCCCCAGGCCATGGGGACGAAGGTGACGGCCTCGGAGGTGTAGACGCCCGCGGCGCCGGCCTCGGGGCGGGGCGACCAGTTGTACCACCAGCTCATGCCGGGGGAGAGCGCCTTCAGGTCCGCGGCCGAGTGATAGCCATAGGCGAGGCCCCGCTTCGCGCTCTTCGTGAGGACCGGGGCCGGATTCTCCGTCTGGGGTTTGTCTCCCGCCGCGGGGTCGCACGCCAGGATGGGCAGCAGCAGGACGGCCACGCAGAGCGTCGGGACGAGCCGGGAGCGGAGCATGGCGCGGACTCTACGCCCGGACGTCGGGTGGGCGTCGAGTCCTCGCGGGTGGGTCCTGGCGGGTCCGCCAGCTACACGGCGCCGGGCTTGAGCACGGTGTCGTAGACGCGCTGGGAGAGGCCGGCGTCGAGGAAGTTCATTTCTCCGCCGACCATGGAAAGGTATTTCGCTGCGTCGGGATTGCGGGTGCCTTCATTCGCCGCGCCGCCGGGGCCCATGAAGTGGGACAGCAGGCCCGTCTGGACGGTGGAGGGCGCGGTGCCGTCGCGGCCCCAGAGGTAGTGCTCATTGGCGGAGATGGCGCCCAGACGGGCCATCTGGGACATGTACCAGGCGCCGACGTGGACGTTCTCCCAGACGTTGGCCAATTCCTTGTCCCCGGTCTGCTTGGGCTCCCAGGCGCTGCCGTCCGCGCGCTTCAAGCCGTCACCGCTGGCGTAGTTGCGGAAGTCCTCCAGGTTGGAGGCCGCGCGGGGTTGGAGCAGGCCAATGGTCTTGTCCTTCGTGACGTCGCCGTTGGGCTCCACGTTGAGCTTCGGGTCGAAGGTGGACTCCTGCGCCATGTCTGACAGGAGCAGGCGTGTGGCGTCCTTGAGGGGCAGCTCCGGGAAGTAGCGGGCGGCGGCGCTCAGCGCGGCCTGCGCGATGGCGGGCTTGTTCTTGTCGAAGGCGGCGCGCTTCGCGTCACCCACCCCGTGCATCTCCGTGCCCACGGGGTGCAGGGAGGCCAGCGTGTCCAGGTCGGAGAGGGCCTGCTTCACGCCGTAGTCGCCCTCCACGCTCTGCGTGTCGCGGATGGCGGCCGCCGCTCCGGCGCCCGTGTTCGCGGGGGCTTGAGCTCCGGTGTTCGCGGGGACGGGCTGCGAACCGCCGCTGCTCGTGGGGGGCGGCACCGTCTGGGCCTCCGTGCCGTTGGAGGCCGTGCCTCCCGACGGAGGCGGCATCCTTCCGCCCGTCTGTAGCAGGGACAGCGCGCGCAGTGAGTCATTGAAGTAGTTCCCGCCGGGGACCTTGTTCATCTCATTCCACATCGCGTCCCGGTAGCTGGCGTCCGGATCCGCGATGGCGCCCGCCGCCGCCATGGAGACCGCGACCGCGTTGTGGTTCTTCGTGATGGCTCTGCCGTCGAGCGCGTACTGGTCGCCAATGTTCTCCACCCCCTGCGACTTCCAGAAGGTGTTCACCTTGTCCAGATACGCCTTCGCGCGCGGATCATCGTTCCACGCGGCGTCCGTGCCGATGCGCCAGGGTGTCCTCACGGCGTCGTAGGTGGAGTTCGGGGCCCGCTCCAACGGCTTGCCATTGGCATCCACCCAGTCCGGCACGAGCCCCGTGTCCTTCGAGCCCGGTTGCTGCAACGTCTTGTCCAGGATGTCGTAGCAGGAGTCCGCGACCTTGTCCCAGCGCGAGTCCCCGGTGAGCTTGCTGAACTCCTTGTAGTACGCCGGTGCGAAATAACTGGGATTGGTCTCCGAGGAACCTCCGAACGCGTCGCCGGGCTTGAGCACGTTCGTGCCCGGCTCCACCTCGTGCTCCATGATGTCGTTGACGAGCTGGGTCGCGTCCGCCTTGTATCCGCCCCACTGCTTGTCGGCGACCATGAGCGCCATGGCCATGTCCTGGTCGCCGTCCGTGGCGCCGTTCTTGCCAATCGTCCCGCCCTGGGCGTCAATCTGCCAGTTCATCAGGCCGTTCTCGTTCATGTTCGCCTGCGCGTACTTCCACAGGCCCTTGAGCGTGTCCTGATCCCCGTTGTACGCGGCCAGCAGCATCCCGTAGCCGATGCCCTCCGACACCGTGTCCCCGTTGTTCCCCGGGCGCTGCACGCGGAGCGCACCGTTCGCGCCGTCCGCCGTGACGTACGTGTTCTTCCAGTCCGCGTAGCTCTTCTGGATGGCCGCGTCCGCCGTCTTCGGGTCGGGCGCGAGCGTCTTGCTCGTGCCAGACGCGCCCGCCGTGGCGGCCGGGTTGGCTCCCCGCGCCTGACCGGAGAAGGCCTGCCAGCCCGCGCCGGCCTGCTTCCCGGCGTCAAAGCCATCCTTCGCCGCGTAGCGCTCCGGCGTGGCCTGGGTGCCCGGGGGGCTCGGGTCCTGGATGGCCGGAGGCGGGGGCGCGTTCGCCGGGCCGGTCTGGGATGCCCACGGTTGCTTCGGGGGTTGGACGCGCGAGCCGTGGATGGACAGGGAGGAGGCCATGGGTTTGCTCCGTTTGGAGGGGGGGCGGGGACGCGGAGCTCAGATGTGCGGGATGTTCGAGGCGAAGCGGTGGTGGGTCGTCAGGGAGCTGGGATCCGCCTTGTACGCGGCGAGGATCTTGTTGGCGTTGTTCGCCACGCTGCGCGCGAAGATGCGGGCGTCGTCAGGCCGGACGTCGATGTTGTCGCTGATGCGCTGACCGGGGTCCGTGTAGTTCGTGGCGCCGCCCCGCACGTGGTGCAGGTAGTTGTTGGCGCCCATGTCGCGCATGGCATTGAGGGCGACACCGACGTTGAGCGCGATGGACTTCTCATCCGTTCCGTTGAGCTGGTTCAGGTCCCCCGGCACGTCCTTGCCGCCGAAGGTCTCGATGAGGTCCTTGTTCAGGTTGAAGGGCCCGAAGTTGGTGGAGGAGCCGTTCTTGCTGAAGTCCGTGCCGCCCTCCTGCATGGCCTGCGCGACCAGCAGCGAGGCCTCCTCCTCGCTGGCGCCCGCGTTCGTGGCGGCCTCGAACACCTGGCTCTTCCAGTAGCCCACCGGGTGGTCGTTGTACTGCTGCGTCTCCTCGTAGGAGAGCTCCGGGTAGACCTGGTCGGAGCCGTGCGTGCCCGCCTGGACGAGGGACTCGGTGCTGACGGCCGTGTCCCCGGCGCCCGGAGGCGTCGTCGGCGCCGTGGCCTGCTTCGTCGACTTCGCCTCCGAGCCCTGCTCGAAGCTGTCGGTCTGGAAGCGCTTCACGACGGGGTGGACCGACGGGCCCTGCGTGCCCTGCGTTTCGGCGGCCGGCTTCGCCTGGAGCCTGGACAGCGCGGAGGGGTCGGGGCGGAACGCGGGACGCTGGGAGATGGCGGAGAGGGACATGGGGTTTCCTTCTTGGATTCGCGTGTGGGGCCAGTTGCGGCCGTGTGCGCTGTTCCAAAGCAGGACCCGTACCAACCCGTTTCGCGCGCTCCCGTGAGAGGCCTTCAGAGGGGAGCGCCCGGTGCCGGTGCTTCCCGGTGGGTGACGGGAGTCACCCGACCCTGTTCGGGTGGGTGACTGGAGTCACCCGGCGTCGTCGTCCGGGCCAGGCTTGCCGTCGCTGAGCTCCAGGCCGTGCTTGCGCATCAGCTTGCGCAGGTAGACCCGGTCGATGCCGGCCTCTCGCGCGGCGCGGTTGAAGCGGCCCTCGCAGCGCTTGAGCAGGCTGATGAGATAGTCGCGCTCGAAGCCCTCGACGAGCTGCTCCTTGGCTTCCTTGTACGGCCGGGCGAGGTCCAGGTCCCCACCCGCGCGCGACGCGGCCCGGCGGGGGACGCCCGGGTCGATGTCCGGCAGGGACTCCTCCCCCAGGTTCACCACGCGGTCCACCACGTTGCGCAGTTCGCGCACGTTGCCCGGCCACGGGTACTGCGAGAGCAGCGCGCGCGTCTGGTCCGACAGGGCGCCAGGGGGCTTGCCCAGCCGCTCCAGCACGGTGTCGATGAGCAGCGGGATGTCCTCCGGGCGCTCGCGCAGCGGCGGCAGCACCACGCGCAGCACGGCCAGCCGGTGGAAGAGGTCGCGGCGGAACTTCTCCGCCTTCACCGCCGCCTCCAGGTCCACGTGCGTGGCGGACACCACCCGCACGTCCAGCTTGCGGTAGTCATTGCCGCCCAGGCGCTTCACCTCGCGGCGCTCCAGCACCCGCAGCAGGCGCGGTTGCAGCTCCAGGGGCAGCTCACCCACCTCGTCCAGGAAGACGGTGCCGCCCTGGGCACGCTCGAAGACTCCGGCCCGGTCGCCGTGCGCTCCGGTGAAGGCGCCCTTCACGTGGCCGAACAGCTCCGACTCGATGAGCGTGGGCGCGATGCCCGCGAGGTCCACCACCACGAAGGGGTGCTTCGCGCGCGAGCCCTGCGTGTGCAGCCCTTCCGCGCACAGCTCCTTGCCGGTGCCCGTCTCACCCTGGATGAGCACATCCGCGTCGCCCGGCGCCATGCGCTCCAGGAAGGTGAAGACCTCGCGCATCCTGCGGCTCGTGCCCACCAGGGCCCCGAAGCGGTCCTTCGAGGAGAGGAGCAGCGAGCGCTCGCGGCTGTCCTCGGGCATCACCTTGAGCCGGGTGGCGCCCAGCGTGAGGACGCCGCCGGGGCGCACCTCCAACTCGGTGAAGCGCAGGCCCTCGCAGAAGGAGCCATTGTACGAACCCAGGTCCGTGGCGACGACGCGCTCCTCCGTCACGTCCAGGCGCATGTGGTGGCGCGACACGGTGGTGTCGTCGAGCACGAGGTCGCAGTCGGCGCTCTTGCCCAACTGGTACGTGCCCACCGGCAGCGGGTATCCCTTGCCGGCATCCGGCCCGGACAGCACCCACAGCTTCAGCCGCACCCGCCCCGCCGGTTTCACGGGAAGGGTCGAGGTCCGCTCGGAGGGCCGCGCCTGGGGCCCGTCCTGCTCGTCATCCGGTCGCGCCACGAAGGGGACGCTACCACGCGGAGGAGGGGTCACCTTCCGCCGCGCCGCCGGGGCTCCGGGCGGGCCGGAGCGCTCACGGCCGGATGGGCTTGAAGCCAGCTCGCCACCTGGGCGGCCTGGGACTCGCGCGCGGCGCGGGTGAAGCGCGCGTGGGCCGTCTCGGCTTCCTGTCGCGCGGACCCGGGTTCGCCCGCGTCCCACAGCGCCTTCGCGAGCGCGAAGCCCGACTCCGCCAGCGTCGCCTCCGGAATGGACGGGTAGCCCACGGCCCGCCGCAGCGGCGCGATGGCGTCCTTCGCCCGGCCCAGTCCCAGCAGCGCCTGTCCCACGCCGTCATGGGAGTACTGGAGGGACTCGTCGTCTGGGGCCACCTGCCGCTTCATCGCCAGGGCCTCTTCGTAGACGCGCAGCGCCTCGTCGTAGCGGCCCAGCGCGAGCAGGCACATGCCCACCTCGTCCAGCCCCTCCGCCACGGGCAGCGTGCGCGCGCCCAGCAGCGTCTTGCGGATCTCCACCGCCGCGCGGGCATGCGTCAGCGCTCCGGCCGCGTCGCCCGTCTCGCGCAGCGCCCAGGAGAGGGCATCGTGCCGCCGCGCCGTGTCCGGGTGCAGCGGGCCCACCGCGGCCTCCGTCTGCGCCAGGGCCCGGGTCAGCAGTCTCACGCCGCGCGCCGCGTCTCCCATCCGCGTCGCCAGCCCTCCCTGGAGGAAGGTGATGCGCGCGCGCAGGGGATGGCCCTCCGGCAGCACCGACTCCGCCTTGGCCTGTGCCTCGTCGAACAGGGTCCGCGCGCGGGCAAGGTCCCCCTTCGCGGACGCGAGGTTGCCCTGGTTGATGCGCACCTCCGCCTCCAGCCCCGCGTCCCCACCCATGCGCCGCAGCGTCGCGTCCGCCAGGCCGCTCCACACGTCCGCCTGCTCGAAGTGCTTCTGGCCCTCTTCCACGTAGAGGAGCCGGTTGAGGATGAGCACCTTCAGCCGGTCCGAGCGGCCCTCCTCCGCGTCGAAGGCGGCCTGTCGCAGTGATGTGGCGGCCTCCCTGGACTCTCCCAACTGCTCGCGCATCCAGCCCTGCTGGAGGTGGAGCCGGGCCCGCAGCGGCGCATACCCCGTGGCCTGCACGCCTTCGATGAGCGGCCCCAGCTTCTCCCGGGCCTGGGTGAGGCGTCCGCCGTCCACCAGCACCTTCACCCGCGACAGGTGCGCCTCCAGCCGCTCCACCTCGGCGCGCTTCGCGGAATCCTCCGGCAGGTGCTGCTGCTCACCCAAGGCCGCCACGTCCGCGCACTCGCTCAACGACGGCAGGGCGTTCACGGAGGACAGCGCCTTCTCCACCAGGGGCCGGTCCGCCGTGGAGAGCAGCTCCACCACCGAGCGCGCGTCGTTGCGCCGCCGCTCCAGGCACACCACGCGCTCCACCATGAGCGCCTCGGGCTGCGTGCCGCTCACACGCGTGGCCTCGCAGGCGTCGGTGCGCTGTCGGCTCCAGGCGTCCGCGTACGCGTCCAGGACTCCGGCCACGCGCGCCGCCATGTCCATCGCCAGGGGACTGCCGGTGGCGACGAAGGACTGCTCCACCTGCTGGCGCTGCGTGGGGCTCCACACCTGCGCCATCAGCGCGTCCGCGCCCGCGCACACCTGGGACTGCTGGTAGAGCGCGCCACCGGCCACCGCGAGCACCGTGGCGCCCACGCCCGCGACCGCCCAGGCGCGACGCCCGCGGGCACGCCGCTGTTCCTGCCCCAACGCATCCAACAGGGCGGAGAGGGTGGGGAAGCGCTCTTCAGGCCGCAATGACAGGCCCCGCATCACCGCCTGCCGCACCCACGCGGGCACGCGGGAATCGCGCGGGGGCTCCAGGATGGACGGGGCCTGGGGGCCGGTGAGGTCGGAGGGGATGCGCAGCGCCTGCATGCGCTCGGTGTCGAAGGGGCGCTGTCCGTAGAGCGCGTAGTACAGCGCCGCGCAGAAGCTGAATTGATCCGTGCTCGCGTCCGGCGCGGCGCCCAGCACCTGCTCCGGGGACATGTAGTGCGGCGTGCCCATCACCGCGCCCGTGAGCGTGATGGGCGCATCCAGCATGCGGCGCTCCATGGGCAGGCTTCCGGCCACGGGCCCCGTCACGTCCTCGCTGTCGCCCGTCGCGGTGCCCACCTGGCGCGCGAGCCCGAAGTCCGTCACGCAGACGCGCCCCCGGCCATCCACCAGCACGTTGGCGGGCTTGAAGTCGCGGTGCACCAGCCCCACCGCGTGCGCGGCCACCAGCCCCCGGCCCGCGGCCAGGTACTTCTCCAGCACCTCGCGCCAGGAGCGCGGGGCCTGCTTGAGCCACTGGCCCAGCGTGCCCCCATCGATGAGCTCCATCGCCAGGAACACCTGCGCGCCCCAGACGCCCACGTCGAACACCGGGATGACGTGCGGATGGGAGATGCGCGCCATCGCCTGGGCTTCACGCAAGAGCCGCGCCCGCGCCAGGTCCGAATCCGAGTTGCCGTCCGGACGCAGCAACTTCAGCGCCACCTTGCGGTCCAGGTCCGGATCATAGGCCGCGTACACCACGCCCATGCCGCCCGCGCCCAGGGGCCGCAGCAGCAGGTAGCGCCCCACCTGCACCGAAGCGGGTGGCTCCGCACGCGACAGGCGATCCGAGCCGGCCGTGCCCGCGACGCCCACGCTCGGCGCCGGGGCCAGCGGTTGGGTCGCGTCCTCTCCAGGACGGCGCGCACGGAGCGTCGGGTCGGACTCCTCTCCAGGGCGGGCTTTCATGGGGTGCTCAATCCTATCGGCCCTGTCGTTTTCGCCGCCATGACCCCGGCTTCCCTTTTTTCTGAGAAGGTGCGGCAACTTCACCTGGGGGGACGCGGATAATGGCGAGATCCTCCGAGTCGTCCTCAATGTCAGCAGGAAGGATGCCAACGTGACCATCTCCCGAGTGTCGAACCCCCGCACGGTCATCCCTCCGGAGGCGCAGCGCGTGTCCGAGGCCCAGGCGCGGCCCGCGCCGGAGCCGGTGCAGGAGGTCGCGAAGGAGCAGGCGGCCGAGCACCTGAAGGACACCTACGACGAGAATCCCGTGGCGGCGGCGGAGTGGGCCGCGCGCGCCGCGAACGGGGTGCAGCAGCAGCCCGCCGTCGTGGGCGTATCGGAGATGGAAGCGGCGCCGTCCATTCCGGGCGCGAAGGGCTGGACCCAGCCCACGCCGGTCATCCCGCAGACGGATCCGACGAACTGCGGCCCCGCGACCGCCGCCATGCTGGTGCGCGCGGCGGGGGGAGGCGAGGGCCAGACGGACGCGCAGCTCGTGAAGGGCCTGGAGTCGAAGTACGCGAGCAGCCAGGGCACGACGCCGGATCAGATGGGCGACATGCTCGCGGGCCAGGGCTTCGAGGTGACTCGCGGCGCGTCCAACTTCGACCGCGACGCGCTGAACACGGCGCTCGATCAGGGCAAGAAGGCCGTGGCGCTGGTGGACTCGAACCGCATCCAGTCCGGCGCGGCAGGTGACAAGGCCGGGGGCAGCGCGCACTGGGTGGAGATCGACGGGAAGGATGCGCAGGGCCAGTACCGCATCAACGACTCGGCCTCCGGCAAGAGCTACAGCGTGGGACTCGAGCAGCTCACGAAGGCGATGAACACCGGGTGGGATTCGTTCAACGGCGGCGGCATGCTCATCGTCCAGCCGAAGGGGGGCGACACCGCCTCGCTCACCCACGAGAACCAGAACCACTCCGGCACGCTGGGCAAGACGCCCGGCATCGGCTCCAAGTCGTCCGCGGCCGGCACCCGCGAATCGGGTTCGTAGGCCGCCGCGCCGCTTCCCGGTGCCTCAGGGCGCCGGTTGGGGCACGAGCCGGCGCTCGCCCACGTCGCGCCACCACGGCGTCACGCCCTCCACGCGCGAGGGCTCCAGGCCCCGGCCCAGGCCCGGCGTGAACAGGCGCACCTGCTGTTCGGTGGCCAGCCGCACCAGCGTCTCGGCGGGCTCATCCCACGCGTGCAGCGCCAGGTTGAAGGTGCCCCAGTGCACCGGCATCAGCGTGCCGCCGCCCAGCATCGCGTGCGCCTTGAGCGCGTTCTCCGGGCCCAGGTGGATGCCACCCCAGCTCGGGTGCCGGCGCCACGCCGAAGGCCTCCAGGTGCCGTCCCACGCCCAGCGCGGTGATGAACGGCACGCGCCGCTTCGCCAGCGCCTGGATGGTGCTCCGGCACAGGTGGTCGTAGTGGTCGTGCGACACCAGCACCGCGTCCAGCTCCGGCAGCGCGTCCAGGGGCACGGGCGGGGCGTGGAAGCGCCGGGGGCCCGCGAAGGACACGGGCGAGGCCCGGTCGCCGAAGACGGGGTCGGTGAGCACGCGCGCGCCGTCCACCTCCAGCAGCATCGTGCTGTGGCCCAGCCAGGTGACGCGCAGGCCGGTGTCCGGCGCGCGGGCCCAGGTGCCGCGCGGGTCGTCCACCGGGAGCGGGCCGGGCGGCGTGCGCTGCGTGCCGCCGAAGAAGTACTCCCCCAGCAGCGGCAGCGGGCTGCCCTGGAGGCCGGGCCCCACGGGGGCGGTGTTGCGGAAGCCTTGGCCTTCGAACTGCCGGGAGGCCCGGCTGCGCTCGAGGCGTTGTCCCGCGAGGCGGGCGCTGGGGCTGACGGTGGGCATGCGCCGGTGTCTAACACCCACGCGTCCGCCCGGCACGCCCACCCGCCAGCAGCCCAGGCGGGCGGTCGGGAACGGGGCGCCTACTGTCCGACCTCCGGTGCCGCGCAGGTGTTGGTGAGCGCGGAGGACCAGAGCTGGCCGGCCAGGGTCTCGTCGTAGGCGCTGAAGTAGACGCGCGAGCCCATGCGGAAGAATTCGCGCGGGTAGGACGACCCATCGACACCGATGTCCTTGAGCCGCCGCGTGCCGCTCGCGGTGCCGTTGCTCACCCAGGGTTCGATGTTCGCTCCATTCGCATCCGGGGCGCTGAAGTAGACGAGGTTGTCCGCCACCGCGTACACCGGGGAGCCGTACTCGTCCGACAGGCTCAGCGGGCGGCGCAGGAGCGCCGTGCCCCCGGCGGTGCCGTTCGTCACCCACAGTTGCGTGTCGCGGGGCGCCGGGCCGTTGCTGCCGATGGTGACGGAGAAGAACAGCTTCGTGCCTCCGGGGACGGCGCTCACCTCGGAGATGTACGGGAATGCCTCGCCCTGGGAGGCGTGGTTGTTGGGCAGGGTGACGACGGACGTCGGGTTGCCGCCCGCAAGCGGCACGCGGTAGATGACCATGTACTGGGTGCTGAGCGAGGTGGTCGTCACGTACGCGTTCGTGCCCAGCGTCCCCAGGAGCGCCACCGCGCGCGAGGCCCCGAAGGACGCCAGCCGCAGCGTGCCGCCCGCCGTCCCATCTGACTTCCACAGCTCCGTCAGGCCCGTGCTCTCCTTCAACGCGAACAGGGTGAGCGTCCCCTGGGTGCGCACGTCGTAGACATAGGTGCCGGGCCCCGCGTCCAGCCGCTTCAGCGCCACGGTGCCGGAGGCGGAGCCGTCCGTCCGCCAGAGGCTGATGGCGCCGCTCGGCTCGCTCACGAAGAAGAGCAGCGCGTTGCCGGGCTTCGCGTCCAGGTAGCTCACCTCCACGCCCGCCCCGAAGTCGCGCAGCCGCACCGTGCCCGTGTCCGTTGCGTCCGAACGCCACAGCTCGTTGCGCGTGGTCGAGGTGGCCGCGTCATAGACCTCCCGGAAGAAGACGACGTCGTTGCCCACGGCCGTCAGGTGCGACAGGTATGAGCCCTCCTGTCCCGGCGTCAGGTCCTTGACGAACCGGGTGCCGGCGCCCGTGCCGTCACTCACCCACAGCTCCTGGCCGCGCGTCGCATCCGGCGCCATGAAGAAGAGCCGGGTCGGGGTGGGGGTGAGCTGCAACACCCTGGGCGAGAAGGCCGGGCCGACGGGGAAGTCCTTCACCGCCGCCGTGCCCGCGTCGGTGCCGGTGCTCTTCCACAAGGCGCTGCGGCCGTCCTCGTAGTTGACCGCGAAGTGCAGCGCGCCCTGGAAGTCCACGAAGTTGGTGGGCGACGCGGCGAAGCGGGGGATGCCCAGCTCCGAGGGCGGAAGGATCGTCTTCACGCGCTGGGTGGCCGCCGCGGTGGGAGGGCAGAAGGCCTCCTGCGTCACCGTCAGGTCCGGCGCCTGGGTGGGCTCCTGTGCGAGTTCCGCCTCCGCCCCCGTGTCCTCCAGG
>SECN01000222.1 GCA_004173515.1 Myxococcaceae bacterium
CTCCAGACGACGATGCTGGGCGCGCTGGCGTCGATGGACGTCCTGCTCTTCTACATCTTCTTCGAGGCCATGCTCATCCCCATGTACCTGCTGGTGGGCGTGTGGGGCGCCGAGGACCGTCGCATGGCGGCGGTGAAGTTCTTCCTCTACACGCTGGTCGGCTCGCTGCTGATGCTGGTGGCCATCGTGGCGGTGTACTTCGTGAGCGGCGCCCCGGGCGTGCGCTCGTTCGACTACGGCACGCTCTACAACAACCTGCTCGCCGCCAATCAGCAGCTCGCCGCGTGCACCAACGGTCCAGAGGGCGCGTGCGCGTCGCTCACGGGCCTGGCCGCCACGCTGCACACGTACGGCCCCTGGATGTTCGCCGCGTTCGCGCTGGCGTTCGCCATCAAGGTCCCCATGTGGCCGGTGCACACCTGGTTGCCGGACGCGCACGTGCAGGCGCCGGTGGCGGGTTCCATGATCCTGGCCGGCGTGATGCTGAAGATGGGCACCTACGGCTTCTGGCGCTTCGCGATTCCCCTGTTCCCGGTGGCGGCCCACGCCGCGCGGCCGTTCCTCGCGGTGCTGGCCGTCATCGGCATCGTGTACGGGGCGCTGATGTGCCTGGCGCAACGGGACATCAAGAAGCTCATCGCGTACTCGTCCGTCAGCCACCTGGGCTACTGCATGCTGGGCCTCCTGGCCGTCACGGGCGAGGGCGCCACGGGCAGCGCGTACCAGATGCTCAACCACGGCATCTCCACGGGCGCGCTGTTCCTCCTGTTCGGCTTCCTCTACGAGCGCCGCCACACCCGGCTCATGTCGGACTACGGCGGCATCGCCAAGGTGATGCCGGTGTTCACCGCGGCCTTCGTCATCATCACCTTCTCGTCGGTGGCGGTGCCGGGCACCAACGGCTTCATCGGTGAGTTCCTGGTGCTGATGGGCACCTTCAAGAGCACCCTGCCCCTGGGCTTCGGCGTGTTCGCCACCCTGGGCGTCATCCTGGGCGCGGCCTACATGCTGTGGATGGTGCAGAAGGTGTTCTTCGGCGGCATCACCCACCGGGAGAACCAGCACCTGCGCGACATGAACCTGCGCGAGATGCTCACCACGGCGCCCTTCATCGTGCTGGTGGCGGTGATGGGTCTGATGCCGCAGCCCTTCCTGGAGCGCATCGCCCCGTCCACCGACCGCTACGTGGCGCGCGCCAGCGTGGGCGCTCCGGGTGCCACCCAGGCGAAGGACGACCAGCTGCGCGTGGAGGTGATGTCGCTGCCCTCCACCGCCGCGGCGGCCCGCCCCTCCGTTCCCGCCGCGCCGCTCGCCGTGCGCGAGTAGGCCCCGAAAGACTCCATGAACCTGCCAAACCTCACCCTGGCGGATTTCCTCCCCCTGCTGCCCGCCATCATCATGGTGGTGGCGGCCTCCATCCTGCTGCTGTCGGAGGTGTTCCTCTCCGCCACCGCGTCGCGCGGCTACCAGGCGGTGCTCACCGTCGCGGCGGCAGCGGCCAGCGGCGCCGTGGCCGTGGGCCTGATGTTCGAGCCGCCCCAGGAGGTATTCCTGGGCTTCGGCGTGCTGGACCCCTTCTCCAGCTTCCTCACCCTGGTGGTGAGCGTGGGCCTGGGGCTGGCGGCGCTGAGCGCGGTGGGCTTCCTGCGCAAGCGAGGCGCGGAGCGCGGTGAGTTCTACGCGCTGATGCTCTTCGCCTCCGCGGGCATGAGCCTGCTGGCCATGTCGACGGAGTTCATCACCATCTTCGTCAACATCGAGGTGCTCTCCATCGCGACGTACGCGCTGACGGCGTACCTGCGCCGCGGCACGCGTCCCAGCGAGGCGGGCTTCAAGTACTTCATCCTGGGCGCGTTCTCGTCCGCCATCCTGCTGTACGGCACGGCGCTGCTGTACGGGGCCACGGGCACGACGAAGCTCAACGACATGGTCATCCCGTTGCAGCAGGCGCTCAACGGCAACCCGGCCCTGGTGTACGTGGGCGCGGTGCTCATCGCGGCGGGCTTCGCGTTCAAGGTGGCGGCCGTGCCGTTCCACATGTGGACGCCGGACGTGTACGAAGGGGCCCCCACGCCGGTGACGGCGCTGATGAGCGCGGGCGTGAAGGCGGCGGCGTTCGCTTCCCTGGTGCGCGTGTTCCTCACGGTGGGCAAGGGCATGGACCCCAAGCTGCCGCTGATGCTGTTCGCCACGCTGGCGCTGCTCACCATGGTGGCCGGCAACCTGATGGCCATCCCGCAGCGCAACGTGAAGCGCATGCTGGCGTACTCCTCCATCGCGCACGCGGGCTACCTGCTGCTGGGCGTGGCGGCGCTGTTCGTCGCGGCGCCGGGCGAGAGCTTCCGCGTGCTGGCCGCGTCGTCGCTGTCCGGTGGGACGCCGCTGGACGTGGCCCGCTCGGACGCGCTGCGCGGCATCCTGTACTACCTGCTGGCGTATACGTTCAGCGCCGCCGGTGCGTTCGCGATGGTGTCCGCGCTGGAGCGCCGCGAGGACGAGGAGAAGGGCACCGCGTGGGACCTGGAGCGCTTCGCGGGCCTCGCGCAGCGCCGGCCGGGCTACGCGTTCGCCATGGCGGCCTTCATGCTGTCGCTGGGCGGCATCCCCCCCACGGTGGGCTTCATGAGCAAGCTGCTCATCTTCCAGGCCGCCATCGACGTGGGCCTCGTGGGCCTCACCATCGTCGCGGTGCTCTCCAGTGCGGCGGGCGCGTATTACTACCTGCGCGTCGTCGTCTACATGTTCATGCACCCCGTCCCCGAGGGCGCGCAGCCGCTGGAGCGCAACTGGGGCACCGAGGCCGCGCTGGTCATCTCCACCGTCGCCGTCGTGCTGCTGGGCATCCTCCCCGGCCACGTGACGGACTGGCTCGCCCAGGCGGGCACGCTGTTCGGTCAGTAGCGCACGGACAGCGGTACACGGCACCCGACGCCCGTCGCGGCCCCATGGCCCGGCGGGCGTTGTCGCTGCGGGCAGGCAGTCACACGCCCCCGCTTCGCATCAGCGCGGCCCGGCGTGGATCCGCATGACGCGCGCCAGCATGCACGCCGCATGGCGCGGCCCGGCAATGGCTTCGCGGGACGTGGCCCACGGCGTCATGCACCACCGTGCATTTCAGAAGTGAAATGGGCGCGGGGCTCGCGAAGCTTGAAGCGCGCAGGAGGCCTGGCGTGATGCGGAAAAGAAGGCGGCCCGGCACCCGTGAGGGTGTCGGGCCGCGGGTCTTCTCAAGGTAACGCACCGGAAGTGCTGAAAGGGTGGGGGGGAACCACTTTCAGCCTCGCTTCGATGCGTCCCGGACCTAAGCCTTAGCAGGTGCCATGCCAGCCGCTCCAGAAGGTGAAACTCTAGACTTCTCAAGCACTTGGACGACAGGGCAACACTGCTTCCCCCTCCTTCAAGCATTGCAGGGCTGAAATCGGGTTTCAGATCTGAAAAGCCCGAACAAATCCGGGGGTTTGTTTTTTTCAACCTTGAACGGGTCCGATTTCGGATCTGAACCCACCCTGGACGGCGGTGGGACATGCTCCGGACACCCACCCCTGGGGTGACCTGCCCCTACTCGCGCGGGGCGCCCGCGGGGGGCCGGAGGTTGAGCCGCTTCATCTTCCGCCACAGCGTGGTGGAGGAGACGCCCAGCTCGTCCGCCACGCGGGCCAGGTCCACGCCGTGGCGCTCCAGGGCCTGCACGATGGCGCGGCGCTCGGCCTCCTCCACCACCTCCGCCAGCGTGGGGCCGGTGGCCTCCGGGCTTCCGGCACGGACGTCCGCGGAGGGCAGGCCCGAAGCAGTGGTCGCCGGCAGCACGCGGGACTGGGGGCGCAACGGGAAGTCTTCTGGCTGCAGCTCGTCCGCTTCCGCCAGCGCCGCGGCCTGCTCCACCAGGTTCTCCAGCTCGCGCACGTTGCCGGGGAAGTTGTACGTCATCAGGTGCTCCAGGGCGGTGGCGGACAGGCGCCGGGCCCGGGGGCTGCGGGCGTTGGAGCGTTGCAGGAAGTGCTCCGCCAGGGCGGGCACGTCCTCCAGGCGCTCGCGCAACGGGGGCACGCGCAGCATCACCACGTTGAGGCGGTAGTAGAGGTCCTGACGGAAGCGCTTCTCACGCACCTCCAGTTCGATGTCCCGGTTGGTGGCCGCGGCGATGCGCGTGTCCACGCGCATCGCGGTGGACTCGCCCACGCGGCGCACCTCGCCGTCCTGCAGCGTGCGCAGGAGCTTGGACTGGAAGGTGGGGCTGGTCTCCGTCACCTCATCGATGAAGAGCGTGCCGCCGTCGGCTTCCTCGAAGAGGCCCCGGCGCGTCTTCACCGCGCCCGTGAAGGCGCCCTTGGCGTGGCCGAAGAGCTCGCTCTCCAGGAGCGTCTCGCTGATGGCCGAGCAGTTGACGGGCACGAAGGGCCGGCCGCTGCGGCGGCTGTGCGCATGGAGCGCGCGCGCCACCAGCTCCTTGCCCGTGCCGCTCTCGCCCTGGATGAGGACGGTGGCGTCGCTCTGTGCGACGCGCATGAGGCGAGTGGTGAGCTCCCGCATCGCCTGGCTGCGGCCCACCAGCGCGGACAGGTTGTGCTGCTGGTAGAACTGGTTGGCGAAGTTGTCCACCGCCATCTGGAGCTTGGTGCGCTCCAGGGCGCGCTCCACGCGGTAGCGCAGCTCGCCGTCCTTGAAGGGCTTGGTGACGTAGTCGTACGCCCCCAGGCGCATGGCCTCCACGGCGCTCTCGATGGAGCCGAAGGCCGTCATCATGATGGCCTGCAGGCGCGGGGATACCTCCAGCCCGCGCCTGAGGAGCGTGAGCCCGTCCATGGGCTCCATCTTCAAATCCGTGAGCAGCAGGTCCACCTGCCCCTTCGCGAGCACGGCCAGGGCCTCCTCGCCGGTGGCGGCCTGGGACACGGTGTAGCCGTCATCGTGCAGGAGCATCGCGGTGGTGGCGCGCATGTTGCGCTGGTCATCCACCACGAGGATGCGTCCTTTGGAAATGGGCGTGGTCGCGTCGGTCATGGAAGGGACAGGGGCTGCGTGAGCGGCAACCGGAAGATGAACGTCGTACCGCGTCCCGGCACGCTCTCCACGGCGATTTCGCCGCGGTGATCCTCCAGGATGCGCTTCACCACCGCGAGGCCCATGCCGGTGCCCTGGGCCTTGGTGGTGAAGAAGGGTTCGAAGACGCGGTGGAGCAGCTCGGCCGGGATGCCCGGCCCCTGGTCCATCACGTCGATGCGCAACTGTTCGCGGCCCCCGTGGGCCTCACGGCGGGCCTTCACCTGCACTTCGCCCCCCTGGGGCATGGACTGGATGGCGTTGACGGCCACGTTGAGGATGGCCTGGCGGATGAGCCGCCGGTCGATGAGCACCGGCGGCATGCCGGGCTCCACCTCCGAGGAGATGCGCACCGGACGCTCCGCGCCCCCCTGCGCCTTCGCCGCCTCCACCGAGTCCTGGAGCACGCGCAGCAGGTCCTCGTGCTGGAGCACCGGGTTGCGCGGGCGGGTGTAGTCCAGCAGGGCGCCCACCATCCGGTTGAGGCGGTCACTCTCCTCGCCCACGATGTCCAGCAGCATGGCGGCGTCCCCTTCCGGCTTGAGGATGCGCCGCAGCGAGGCCACCGCGTTGAAGATGACGCCCAGGGGGTTTCGCACCTCGTGCGCGACGATGGCGGACAGCTCGCCCAGGGCGGCCAGCCGCTCGCGCTTCACCATCTCCGCGCGGGTGGCGGCCAGCTCCGCGTAGCTGGCCCACAGCGATTCGTACAGCCGCGCGTTGGCGATGGACAGCGCGAGCTGGCCACACGTGGCCTCCGCCAGGTCGATGAGCTCCGGACCGAAGGGGCGCGGGCCGCGCACGTCGTCCACCATCACCACGCCGATGAGTTCCTCGCGCGAGGTGAGCGGCAGGCCCAGCAGCGCCTTCTCCCCCAGTTGTTCGATGAGCGCGGTGGCGGCGGCGGAGCCCCCCTGCCGCAGGTCCTCGATGGCGATGGGCCTGCGCTCGCGGGCCACGCGCGCGGCCAGGGCGTCGCTGTCCAGCGGCACCACCACCGCGCGGAACAGGTCCCGGTGCGCCTCGGACGCGGCCGCGCCCCGGAGCACCTTGGCCTGTTCGTCGTAGAGCAGGATGAAGCAGTTGGACACGTCCAAGAGGTGCACCAGGAAGTCGGACGCGACGTCCAGGATGCTCGCCGTCTCCAGCACGCCCGACGTGGTGCGCGACAGGTCCAGCAAGAGGCGCGTCTCCGTGAGCTGGCGCGCGGATTCGGCCCGGAGACGGCGCTGCTCCAGCAGCGTCACCAGCAGCTCCGCGAGCGTGGCCAGCAGCCGCGCGTCGCGCTCGTCGAAGGGGTTGTCCTTGGGACGCAGCGCCTGCACCACGCCCACGCCCTCACCGCCCCGGGTGAGTCTGGCCGCCGCTCCGGCACCGAAGCGGCCCTGGGACACCGACTCCAGCGCGCGGTTCTGGGCGTACGAGGACACCACGCCCCCATCCATCCGCAACGACGCGGCCAGCAGCACGCCGGTGATGCGCTCCGCTTCGTCCCCCGAAAGGCTCCCCTCCTCCAGCCCCACGTGCGCGATGAGGCGTGGGGGCTGGCCGGGCTCCGGGGCGACGTGCAGCACCACCGTGGAGGCATGGAGCAGGTCCGCCACCCGGGCGAGGAAGCGCTCCGGCGGCGGGGGGACCGGCTGAGCCACGAAGCGCGCCATCTCCGCCACCGCCTCCACCTCCCACCGGCTGCGCGCGCCGTCCGCCTGGAGGTGCGCGTCCGCGAGCGCCGCGCCCACCACCTTCGCGAACAGCGTCAGCACCGAGCCGTGCCGGGGCGCCACCCACGGCCCCGCCACCCACAGCACCTCCGACTGGGGCCCGCCCACCGGCAGGTACGCGTGCGTGGGCTCCGCGTGGTCCGCGCCGCCGAACACCGGCCGCCCGTCCGACAGCGCCTCCAGCGCCAGGTGCGCGTCCACCGGCGGGGACACGCCGTCACGCACCACCAGCCGCGTGCCCTCCCAGCGCAGCAGCCGCGCCCGGAAGCCCGCGCCCTCCAGGCCCGCCAGCGCCACGCGCCGCACCGCCTCCGCCGAGTGCGCGGACACCAGCGCCGCGGACGTGTCCACCAGCCGCTCCGCCACCGCCAGCTCCACGGGCCGCTCCGCCTGGACCAGGCAGTTGAGGAGCAGGCCGTAGCCGCCGTCCTCCAGCAGGAGCTGCGAGGCCTGCACGGAGACCTCGTTCGTGCGGCCCTGCACGTTGGTCACCCCGTAGAGCTGCGTGCGCCCGTCCAGCGGCGCGCCCGAGGCCAGCCGGCGGTAGCGCTCCGCCAGGCGGCTGCGCTCCTCCGCCTGCACGAAGTCGAGGAAGGAGCGGCCCTCCACCAGGGAGCGCTCCAGGCCCAGCAGCCGGGCGTACCCGTCGTTGGCCACGTGCACGCGGCCCTCCCCGTCCAACACCAGCACGGGGTTGGCGAAGGGCTCCACCAGGGCCCGAAGCTCCTGCTCGCTGTAGGTCTTGGGACTCATCCGCGACGCAGCACCCTTTTGTCACCCACCCTCAACGTCACCTTCTCCCGGTCGAAGTACTCCGACAAGGGGATGATGAATTTGCGGCTCTGGCCCACCAGGTCCTTGAAGCCCTGGGTGGTGATCTCCTTCTGCTCCCGCAGATGCGTCACCAGCCGCTCGCGCAGGCCGCCCAGGGCCTTCGCGTCGAAGCACAGCTCCTCGCTCACGCGCACCCCCACGCCCTGGGCCACCAGCACCTTCAGCAGCTCCTGGAGCCTCGTGGGCGGCAGCTTCAGCTTCAGCGCCAGCTCCGTGAGGGTGGGAGGGGCGAGCCCCGCCGCGGACAGCTCCGCGGACAGCCGCGTGCGCGCGGCCTCGTCCCCCAGGGTGAGCGTGCGGCCCCGCCCCTGGAGGCGCACCACGTCCTTCTCCGACTCCACCTTCCCCGCGTCCACCAGCGCCTGCACCACCCGCTGGAACAGGCGCGCGTCCAACTGCGCGGACAGCCGCTGGCGGAGCTCCTCGCGCGACAGGCCCTCGCGCATCGGTTCACGCTCGTGGAACGCGGCGAGCAGCGCGAGCGAGCGCTGGCGCAGGCCCTCGAACACGTCCTGGGAGACATAGAGCCGCCGCTCGCGGTCCACGAGCAGCACCTGCCCCTTCGCGCCCAGCAGCTCCAGCGTGCGCGCCAGCACCTTGAGCGAAAGCCCCGAGCGGCCGAACAGCTCCGTCTGCATGAGCCCCGCGTAGCCCGACTGCCGCAGCAGCCACGCCACCTGCCCCGCCGAGTCCGCCTCCAGCAGGGGCTTCACCACCCCGGAGGCGCCCCGGCGACGGCGCGGCGGGGTGATGGACAGCACGCGCCCTCCGGCCACCGTGGCGCCCCGTCCCGGCAGCGCGCGCGAGCCTCGCAGGATGAAGCGCTGGCCCACGAGCGCGCCCACGGGTGAAGCCAGCCGCAGTTGCGCGAGCGCCGTCTCCCCGGGCGACAGCGCGTCCAGATCCAACAGCGCCACCGTGGCCTCCACCTGCGCGGTGCCCAGGTGCAGCAGCAGCTTGCGGCGCCTGGGCAGCGGGGACTCGGCCGCGGGCAGCAGCGTCAGCTCCACGTCCAGCATGGACGTCTCCGGCAGCTCGCCCGAGCGCGTGAGCACCATGCCCCGGTGCACCTCTTCCGTCTCCACGCCCGTCACGTTCACCGCCGCGCGCTGCCCGGCCTCCACGCGCGTCACCGGCTGCCCGTGCACCTGCACGCCCCGCACGCGCAGCGCCCCCGGGCGGGCCCCGGGACCGGCGGGCAGGAGCGACACCGCGTCGTCCACCGCGAGAGAGCCGGACAACAGCGTGCCCGTCACCACCGTGCCGAAGCCCTTGATGCTGAAGGCCCGATCCACCGGCAGGAACACCGGGCCTTCCGAGGGCCGCTCCGGCAACGCGGCCCCCACGCGGCCGAGCGCCGCCTTCAGTTCCACAAGGCCCGCGCCCGTCCTCGCGGACACCGGCACCACGGGCGCTGCTTCCAGGAAGGTGCCCGTGGTGAGGGAAGCGAGGTCCGCCTCCACCAGCGCGCGCCAGTCGTCGCCCAGCGCCTCCAGCAGGTCCGCCTTGGTGAGCGCGACGACGCCCGCCTTCACGCCGAGCAGCCGGCAGATGTCCAGGTGCTCGCGCGTCTGGGGCATGACGCCCTCGTCGGCGGCCACCACCAGCACCGCCAGGTCCACGCCGCCCGCGCCGGCGGCCATGGCCTTCACGAAGCGCTCGTGGCCGGGCACGTCCACCACGCCCGCCACGTGTCCGTCCGGCAGGGGCAGGTGCGCGAAGCCCAGCTCCAGCGTGATGCCCCGCCGCTTCTCTTCCGGGAGCCGGTCGGTGTCGATGCCGGTCAGCGCCTTCACCAGGGACGTCTTGCCGTGGTCGATGTGCCCCGCAGTCCCGATGATCATCGCCGCGTCCGCACCCTTCCGGTGTCCAGCGGACTCAGGCTCCGGCCTTGTCGGGGTCGTCGTCGAAGTGCGCTTCGCCCATCCCGGGCTCGTAGTCCCAGGGGAAGACGAAGAGCGAGTCGGTGGACATGCCCGCGTGGTCCGGCGTGAAGCCCTCCGGCCGCGCCACCAGGCACGCCGTCTTCACTTCCTTCGCGCCCACCTTGCGCGCGAGCGCCGTGGCCAATTCCAGCGTGTCCCCGCTGGACGCGATGTCGTCCACGATGAGCACGCGGCAGCCCTTGAGCTCCAGGGGCATCTCCTCGCTCACCTGGGGATCCAACGCGCGGTTCTTCGCGCGGTCCGCCTTGTCGCGGCTGCGGCGGCTGATGCGCACGGGGAAGAACTTGACCCCGAGCGCTCCGGCGAGCGCCCCGCCCACGTACACGCCGCCGTGCGCCACGCCCACCACCGCCTGGGGCTCCCAGGACTGGCGGATGGTGCGCGCCAGCTTCTGCACCGAGCGGTCGAACTCCGCCCACGACAGCTCCACCACGCCCCCGGGCTTCTTGCGGGACTGGTCGCGGCCGGTGGGTTGGCGCGGCGCCTCCGCCTGGGGCGCGAGCACCAGGTCGTTGGGAATGGAAACGATGCGCTCCGCGCCCTCTCTCTGAGAGGCGGAAGGCGAAGGGGACTTCAGGGAAGGGTTGCGCTGGTCCTGGGACTTCGGCCCAGGCGCTGCCCGCTTGGTGGCCACGGCGAAAGCTCCGGATGAGGTGCGTTTCCTGTCATATCCCGGGCCACGCGCACCCGCCACAACCGCCGCGCCTGCTCCCCCGGCGGGTGTGAAGCGCTGAAACATCCCCCGGTGCCAGAGGATGTCTGTCTTCAAAACAGAAGGCCCGTCCCCGAGTCACAGGCCCCATGTCACGGGCCCGTTGCCAGCTCAGACGCTGCCTTCGGCCAGCATCTTCGCAATCTCCGCGCCCGGGATGACATAGCGCGTCGTGCAGAACTGGCAGGTGGCCTCCGCCTGGCCTTCCTTCTCCAGCAGGTCCTGGAGCTCTTCCTTGCCCATGGCGAGCAGCGCCAGCTTCACGCGGTCGCGGCTGCACGAACAGGTGAAGCGCAGCGGATAGCGCGACATCACCTCCAGGTCCGCCTCCGGCACCAGCGAGCGCAGGATGGTCGTCGCGCCGTCCTCCGCGTGCGCCTGGACCGCCGTCTGGAACTGCGCCCGCAGGCGGGTGCCCAGCGCCTTGAAGGCGTCCTTGTCCCCGTTGGGCAGCGGCTGCACGAGCAGACCCACCACCGTGGCCAGGGCGTCCTGCTTGCCGTCCACCACGCCCGGAAGCTGCGTCATGAGCAGGTGCGAAGGCACTTGATCCGACTGGTGGAAGTAGCGCTCCAGGTCCGCCACCAGGTCGAAGTGCTCCAGCTCCACGGACGAGCGGTAGTACTCGCCGCCGCCCTGGTCGCGCAGCACGGACAGGAAGCCGTG
>SECN01000223.1 GCA_004173515.1 Myxococcaceae bacterium
CGCGAAGGAGCGGATCATCAGGTCGAAGAAGGGCCACACGCCGTGGCTGAAGCGCGGGAAGCCCTCCAGCGGGACGACCTGGAGGCTGTCCGCGAGCGCGCGGATGATGATGTGGTGTCCGTCCAGCGACAGGAACAGCACCACGGTCAGCTGCACCTTGAGGCTGGAGAAGAGCGACACCTGGGTGCCCAGCTGCGGCACGAAGAGCTGGGCGTTGTTGCTGCCCGACATGGTGTCCATCAGCGTGCCGGCCACGCGGGCCGCGTCGAACACCGTGTTGACGATGTACGACAGACACAGGCCGATGAAGATCTCCTTGCACAAGAGCGCGATGTACGGGAGCGCGCTGATGGGGATCTTGTCCAGGCGGTCGGAGACGGACGGGAACAGCACGATGGAGATGAGCAGGCCCAGGCCCAGCTTCATCTCCGCGGGCACGACCTCACCGCCCAGGAACGGGCTGAAGATGAGGATGGGCATCACCCTGCACATGATGAGGGCCACCGTGAAGATGGTGACCGACAGGTTGATCCGAGTGCCCAGCTCGGCCATGACTTCGCCGATGTTCATCTGCCGATGAGCGCCGGAAAGCGGTCGAAGACGTGGAAGGTGAAGCGCAGCAACTGGCCGCCAATCCACGGACCCGTCATGGCCAGCACGCCGAAGACGAGGACGACCTTGGGCGCGAACGTGAGCGTCTGTTCCTGAATCTGCGTGGTGGCCTGGAACAGCGAGATGAGGAAGCCCACCAGGAGGCTCATGAGCACCGGCGGCGCGGAGACCACGAGCACCAGGAACAGCGCCTCCTGGGTGATGAACGTGAGCTGATTCATGGGAGTGCGGTGCTCCTTACAGATAGCCGATGACCAGGCCCTTGGCGATGAGGTACCAGCCGTCCACGAGCACGAACAGCAGCAGCTTGAAGGGCATGGAGATGGTCGTGGGCGACAGCATGTGCATGCCCAGCGCGAGCAGGATGTTGGCGACCACCATGTCGATGACGATGAACGGCACGAAGAGCAGGAAGCCGATCTGGAAGGCCTCCTTCAATTCGGACACGACGAAGGCCGGGACGATGACCATGAAGTCATTGGGCCCGATGTCCTTGCGGTCCTCCTCCTTCCGCATCTTCTTCGCCAGGCTGTAGAAGAGCGTGCGGTCCTTGTTGGTGACCTTCTTCATCAGGAAGTCGCGCAGGGGCTCCTTGGACTTGTCCGCGGCGCCCAGCAGCGTGCCCACCGTTTCAGAAGAGAAGACCGCCGTGCCCCGGGACCAGATGTCCACCCCGCCCGCCCGGTACATCTCCTGGCCGATGGGGGCCATGATGTAGACGGTGAGGATGATGGCCAGGCCGGTGATGACCTGGGTGGGGGGGATCTGCTGGGTGCCCAGCGCCGAGCGGACGATGGAGAGCACCACCGAAATCTTCACGAAGCTCGTCACCATCATCAGCGCGAACGGCAGCAGCGACATGGCCGCCAGCGCGAGGATGAGGATGAGGGGCCGGGAGGTGAACGAGTCGGAGTTCACCGCCTCCTTCACCAGGGAGTCCGGCATGGAGGTGTCCGCGCCCCCCTTCTTCGCCGCGGAGGCGACGAACGGGTGCAGGGACACGAGGGCCGCGAAGAGCCAGGGCGGAGCGCGGAACAGGGGCGAGCGGGCGGGAGACGAACGGTTCACGTGACAGCCTTCAGACGCCCGGCGGCGGCGTGGGGCCACCGGTCCGGCGGGAGAGGAGCTTCTGGAGGAAAGGACTCAGGGACACCGGGGACGACGGAGGCCGCGCGGCGCGGATGCGCTCCACGGCGTCCCGGTCCAGCTTCGACACAAGTTGCACGCCACCCTCGCCGCCACCCACCAGCAGGTACTCGTCCGCGGCCTTCAGGACGAACAACGTGCGCCGTTGATCCAACGGGATGCGCTCCATCACCGACACGACCGACGCATTGCCCACGGGCACGCCCTGCAGGCCCATCAGCCGGCGCAGGCCCACGTTGAGCGTCAGGTAGATGGACGCGAGCACCGCGCCCAGCAGCGCCACCGTGCGCACCACCACCCAGCCCAGGCTCTCCTGCTCCTCCGGCGCGGCGATGCCCAGCTCCTTGTCCAGCTCGTCCGCGTGGCGCGAGGCGCGCTCCGCCGGATTCACGGCATCGGGTGCCGGAGCCTGTGCGGACCCGGACGGGGTGGGCTGGAGCGCGACGTCCGGAGCAGCGGCGGTCGGCGCCTCGGCCTTCGCGGGTTTCGCCACGACGGGCGAGGGAGTGGCGGCGGCCTTCGCCGGAGGCGTGGCGGGGACCGACGGAGCGGCCACCTTCGGCGCAGCCGGGGCCGCTTCGGCCTTCGCTGGCGAAGTCGCGGACGCGGGTGAAGCGGCGGCCTTGGGCGCGGGCGGAGGCACGACGGCGTCGGCCTTCGCCGGCGGCGCGGCGGGGACGGGAGTCGGTTGCGGCGCCACGGGCGCCTGCGCCAGGACGGCCGACGACGCGAAGAGCAACGCGGCGCCGAGCAACCCGCGCGAGGAGGAGAGACGGAGGACTGCCATGGATGGGCGCGAGCCTAGTGCACCCGAGTCAGGACCGCCACGGCCCCCCGAGCGACGAGGGCCCCCTGCCCGCCTGCCCTGGGGTTCGTGACGCAGGAAGGCTCATCCCGCCAGGTTGATGATGCGCACGCCGAGCTGTCCGTCCATTTCGACGAGTTCGCCCCGGGCCACCACCTTGCCATTGACGGACAGGTCCACGGGCTCACCCGGCCCGCGGCGCAGGTCCAGGACCTGCCCTGTGCGCAATCCCACCACCTGCTCCGCCGTGATGGCCACGCGCGCCAGCTCCACCGCCACCTGCAGGGGCAGGTCGCTGAGCAGGTCGCTTCCATCCCGGTTGTTCGCGTCGTCCAAAGCCGCCCCTTCCAGTTCCGGAGGTACGTCCAGCTCCGGGTTGGTGAAGTCCTCGTTCTCGCCGCCGCCGGCCCCGGGCTCCGCCTGGGAATGGCCCGTCTCGCCGGGGACGACCTCCGTGATGCGCGCACGGTAGCGGCCGTTCTCCACGTACACGTCCGCCGCCAGGTGCCCGGTGCGTCCCAGGCCCAGCCGCAGTTGCGCCGTGCCGGCCTCGCCCCGGTCCGGCCGCGCCGACAGCGCGTCCAGCAGCAGCACGTCCTTCACCCGCAGGGACGCCAGGTCCTGGGCGGACAGCTCCGCCACGCCGATCTCCGCGCGCAGCCAGTCGCGCAGCGTGGACAGCCGCCGCCCGTGGGCCTTCATGTTCGCGCGGCGCTGCTCGCGGCGCTGGGCGCTGTCCACCGCCGGCTCCGCCGCTTCCAGCACCGCCGACGGAATCACCAGCCGCACGATGCCGCGGTGCGGGCCCACCACCGCGTTCAGGTGCACCGCCAGCATCGGGCCGTCCTCGCCCAGCCGCGCGGAGACCTCATCCACGCCCCGGGCCACACCGTCCAGACGCGGCCGGGGAACCCCCGCCTGCAGTCCGGGCGCCAGCTCCTTCAGGGCCTCCAGGACGACGTAGCCCATCACGCCCTCCTCGATGTCCGTCAGCGGCCGCAGGCCCACCGTCTCACCGGCGCCGCCCAGCAGCAGGTCCACCGCCGAGTGCGCCAGGGACAGTTCGATCTCCAGCACGCCCCGCCCCGCCAGCGCCCCCGGCGCGAGCACCGCCAGGAAGGACGGGTCGCCCAGGAAGCGGCGCAGCTCCGTCATGGGGCGCGCCTGGGCGGACTCCACCGTCAGGCGCACGTCCACGTCGAAGAGGGCCTTGAGCCGGGCGCAGAGGGTCTCCAGCGTGCCCGGGTTCGGCGTGAGCCAGCGCAGCCGCTCCGCCAGCAGGCCCTGTGCGCGCGACACCTTCTCCAGGTGCGTGAAGACGAAGGGCCGCCAGGGCAATACCGGCTGGGCCGGTGCCGAGGCGGGCTTCGCGGGGGGGCCCAGCTTCCGGGTGTCGACCAACATGGTTCGCTCGTAGATTCCGGGTTCGTCGTCCGGCTCCAGACTCATGTCTTCGCCTCGAACCGCAGCTGCTCAAGCGCCAGCCCGCGACCTCCCAGGGCGCTGCGCAGGCCCTCGCTGTGCTCTTCCAACAGCTTCAGCGTGTCGCGGTCACTGCCGCTGAAGGTGGCGGAGATCTTCCCGTTCCTCGCGCTGACCTTGATGGACAGGCCGTTGAGCACGTCCCCGCGCAGGTCGATCTGGAACTCCGCGTTGCCCAGGGCGTTGGTGCCCACGCGCACGCGCTCCACGATCTTCTGGGCGATCTCACTGGCCATCTGGCGCAGGCGCTCCGAGCCGGCCATGTCCTTGGGCTTCGCCACCGGGACGGGCGCCATCAGCGCGGGGTTGAAGCGGAAGCCCGCGGCGGCCATCTGCCCGCCCTTCTCGTCCTTCTCCTTGCCGCTGCCGCCGCCCGCGCCCTTGCCGCCGCCGGCGTTGACGTCGACCTTCATCTCGCCCTTCTCGGCGCTCAGGCGGCTGGACTCGCCGCCGGATTTGGTCAGGTCGCCGTCGCGCACGTCGTTGGAGCGCTTGTCCTCCTTGACCTCCGACTTGCGCGTCTCCGAACGCTGGGTCAGCGACTGCGTCTCCCCCTGGCGCTGGGACTGCTGGGCGCCCTGGGCCGTCTCCCCGGGCTTCGCCGAGCCGGTCTCCTTCTGGGCCAGCTTCTCGTCGAAGGTCTTGCCCTGGCCCTGGGTGGCGCGCGCGAGCACGGCCTTGGCCAGGCTCTGGGGGGACTTCGCTTCGGTCGCGGCCTTCGGGTTGCCCTTCTCCTGCTGGCCCTTCTCCGCCTGGCCCTGCTGGACCAGCTTGGAGAAGAGGGACTCACCCTCCAGGCGCTTCTTGCCCTTGGCTTCGGCAAGCCGGCGCTCCTGGACCATCCGCTCCGCCATGCGCGCGGCATCGCGATCATCGTCAACTCGGCTCATGGCGTCCTCTCCTGACTTCGGGGGCGGCGGGAGGTTACTTGCGCTGGCGGGCCAGGAACAAGGCGTTGCCTATCTCCTCCTGGTTCAGCTCCTCGCGCTGCTGGCGCTCCTGGCGCACCTGCTTGACGAAGGTTTCCTTGTTCTTCTCGATGGCCTTCAGCTCCTTGGCGGCCTCCGCCATGAGCATGCGGCGCTGCTCCACCAGACGGGCGGCCGCCTTGACGACCTCCTTCTGGTGTTCAATCTGGAGCGCGACCTGGGCCTCTTCGTCCTTCAGGCGTTCCTCGAAGCGGCCCATCATGTTCATGCCGTTGATGCCGGCGCCCTTGGCCATCATCTGCTGGAAGTACTCGGCCACCTTGGCCTTGCGCTCCCTCTTGCGGCGCTCCAGTTCAGCCTCCAACTGGGCCTGAACCTGCTTTTCCTTCTCCAGCGCCTTGATGGCGGCGGAGAAGGCCTGTTCGGCCTCCTCCTTCGCCTTCTCACGCATGTCCAGCAACACCTGCAACCGGTACGGGGGCATGGTGGGGCCATCCTAACCGGAAAACGCCCCGCCCGGGCCCCCTGCCTCCGGGGCAGGCAGCCTCAGTCCTCGAAGAGGGCGATGAGCTGCTCCACGGTCTCCTCGAAGGGGGAGTTGGAGTGGGTGTCCTGCTTGAGGAAGTCGATGATGGC
Organism: Myxococcaceae bacterium; assembly: GCA_004173515.1. Taxonomy (GTDB): domain Bacteria; phylum Myxococcota; class Myxococcia; order Myxococcales; family Myxococcaceae; genus Corallococcus. The sequence continues at coordinate 5,611 of SECN01000223.1, forward strand.
GTCGTACTTCTCGATGGCGTAGTCGGTGCGCGCGTCGGCCCCGGCCTGGTAGGCGCCCAGCAGGATGAGGTCGCGCTGCTTCTCGTAGGTGGAGAGCGTCTCGCGCAGCTTGCCGGCGGCCTTCTTGTGCTCCTTGGAGACGATGCCGCTCATCACACGGCTCAGGCTCGCGAGCACGTCCATGGCGGGCCACTGGTTTCGCTCGCCCAGGGCACGGTTGAGGATGAAGTGGCCGTCGAGAATACCTCGGACTTCGTCGGCGATGGGCTCCTCCATGTCACCGCCGGCCACGAGGCAGGTGTAGATGGCGGTGCACTTGCCCTTCTCCGAGTTGCCCGTGCGCTCCAGGATGCGCGGCAGCATGGAGAAGACGCTGGGCGGATAGCCCTGACGCGCGGGGGGTTCGCCAATCGCGAGGCCGATGTCGCGCTGGGCACGGGCAAGACGCGTCACCGTGTCGAGCATGAACAGCACGTTGCCGCCGCGCTCGCGGAAGTACTCCGCGATGGCCGTGGCGACGTAGGCGGCGCGCAGACGCACGAGGCTGGGCTGGTCGGACGTGGCGCATACGAGGACGGCGCGCTTCATGCCCTCCTCGCCCATCGCGTCCTCGATGAACTCGCGCACCTCACGACCACGCTCGCCGATGAGCGCCACGACGCTCAGGTCCGCCTGGGTGTTGCGGGCAATCTGCCCCATCAGCGTGGACTTGCCGACGCCGGAGCCGGCGAAGAGGCCCACGCGCTGGCCCTCGCCCACGGTGAGCAGCCCGTCGATGCAGCGCACGCCCAGGGGCAGCGGCCGTTCGATGCGCTGGCGGGTGAACGGATCCGGACAGTCGCGGTCCACGGACCAGTCGATGAGCCCGTCGCCCTCCAGGGGGCGGCCGTCCATGGGCTCACCGATGCCGTTGAGCACGCGGCCCAGGAGCGCGTCCCCGCACTTGATGGTCAGGGGCTTGCCGGTGGGGATGCACTCGCTGTCCGGACCGATGCCGTACAGCTCGCCCAGGGGCATGAGCATCACCTCGTCGCCCACGAAGCCCACGACCTCCGACTTCATGGCGCCACGGGTGCGGCTCTTGACGAGCACCACCTCGCCGATGCGGACGTTGGGCACGCTCGCCTTGATGACGAGGCCGGTCAGTTCGGTGACGCGACCGCGCACCCGGACGAGGGACGCATCCTTGATGAGGTCGTAGTAGCGCGAGAGGTCGATGGCCATGGCTGCTTCCTCCGGCTCAGGCCGGACCGCTCTTGCGCGCGGGGTCTGGCAACAGGAGGTTCTGGAGCATCTCCAACTGGGTGGGCAGCTGCGCGTCCACCGTGCCGAACTCCGTCTGCACGATGCAGCCCACCGGAGCGACCTCCAGGTCCTCCTTGATGGCCAGGTCCACCGTGCGGCCGATGAGCTCCATCAGCACGGGGCGCTTGGCGCGCAGCACCGCGGCCGTCTTCGGGTGCACGCGCAGCACCATGGCGCGCGCGTTGCGCAGGTTGTCGATGGCCGCGGCGCACAGGTCCACCATCAGCTCCGGCTCGCGCTCCAGGTCGCGACCCAGAATCTTCTCCGCCATCTTCAGCGCCAGCCCGATGATGTCCTGCTCGTGGGAGGTCATCAGCTCCCCGGCTTGGATCTTCGCGCGCAGGACGATCTCCGTCGCCTGGGCCAGGCCTTCCTGCCGCCCCTGGTCCTTCGCCTTGGCGAACAGTTCCTCCTTCTCACGCTGCGCCTCCGCGAGGATGCGCTCCTTCTCGCGGTGGGCCTCCTCGATGATGCCCTGGGCGCCCTGACGCGCCTCGAAGACCTCGGCGTTCATCACGCCCGCGCGCGGCGGCCGCAGCACCGGTCGCTCGGACGAGGCGACGACCACCGACTCCGAGACCCCGTCCCCCTTGATTACCTTGCCGATCGCCATGGGCTGCTCCTTGCGGACCGGATGCTAGCGCGTTCCGCCGCGCGGTCCACGCCCTCCAGGACCTCCCGGCTCTTCCGGGGGCTCCCGGCCGGGCGGGGGGCGTCTGCGGCCCACCTGGGTGCCCTCGGAGGTGGATCTCTGGGGCGCCTGCCCGGAGGCCGGGCCAGCACGACCCGCCAGCACGCGCGGAGGGCGCTCGGGTTCGCCTCCTGGTTCGGGACGCACCGCGGAGCGGCTTCCGGTGCGCGCGCCCAGCACCCGGGCCCCCTCGGAGGGATCTGGACGTCGGGACTCGTGGGGGGCCTCGTCGGAGGACGGCCGCGAGGGGCGCTCCGCCCGCGCAGGACGGCCCGGGGAGTCGTCCGGCGGCACCGGGCGGGACTCGCCCCGCATGCCCAGCCGGGCGGGGGGCGGGCCGATGCGGGCCCCTTCTGGATCCATCTTCCCGGGACGCGTGGGCCGGCTGCCTTCCGGTTCACGGCGGCCGGGGACGCCGCCGGTGGCCGTCCGGGGCGCCGCGCCGCGTTCGCGCTCCACGGGCATCCGGCGCATCTGCGAGCCGTTCGCGTCCCCTTCCGGCGCCCGGGTCCGCTCGCGCTCCACGGGCATCCGGCGCATCTGCGAGCCGTTCGCGTCTCCTTCCGGCGCGCGGGTCCGCTCGCGCTCCACGGGCATCCGCCGCATCTGCGAGCCGTTCGCGTCCCCTTCGGACGAAGGCATGGACACCCGGGAGGCGGGGCCCCGTTCGCGCTCCACGGGCATCCGGCGCATCTGGGAGCCGTTCGCATCCCCCTCCTGGAGGACCGGCGGACCCCGCCCTTCTCCCGGAGGCGGACGGGGGCGCCCCGCTCCAGGCGACGCGCCCGGTCCCGCGTCACGGCTGGACGCGGCGCCCGCGCGACGGGCCGCACGCTCGGCCATGAAGTCGCGCTTGGCGCCGGCATCCTCCGCGGGCGCGTCTCCGCCAGCGCCCCGCAGCCCCTTGGGAGCACGCAGCGCGGGAGACCGCGACGGATCCGGCGCGGTGGTGCGCCCCGCCGGAGGCCTCGAGGCCGGAGCCGCCTGCCTCGAGGGCGAAGCCGCCGGTGCGGCGCGGCCCTCTGGTGGCGCGGCCTTGCGCGCACCGGGCGGAGGCGGCAGCACGGCGGAGGGACGCGGCGGCGCCGTCAGGCGCACCGGGCGCTCGATGAGGCCCCGCACGGCCAGCCGCTCCAGGTCCATCACGATGTCGGTGCGTCCGCCGTCGCCCCGGGCCGTCGGGCGCGAGCGCTCCTCGCGCACCCACTTCGCCACCAGTTGGCCGAACTCCCCGCGGTGCTTCTCCAGCATGCGCGCTGCGAACTCCGGGGACTGCGCCACGCACGCCCGCGCCAGCCGCTGCACGCCCGCGCTGCGGATGGCGCCGGCCGGCCGGTTGAAGCCGTCATGGAGCGTGATCTGCGCGCGCGCGTCCTCCTCGGGGAGCTTGCGCGGCGCATTGGCCGCCACGGACTTGCTCGCGAGCTGGAGCAGGTCCGGCGGCAGCGCTTCCAGGAAGCCCGTCAGCTCCCCCTCGGGGAGACCCGCCAGGGCGGGGCCGAGCACGCGCGCGCCCAGGCGATCACTGACCGTGAGCAGCTCGCGCGTCTGGAGATTGAGCACGTCCGCGAACTTGAAGCCCGCGGACTGGCCGGCGACCTCGCGCGCCAGCGACTCCTCCAGCTTCCAGCGGATGATGTCCAGGACCTGCGGGCGCACCTCGCGGGTGAGCTTCACGCGAGACGGCGGCAGGTGGCCGCGCACCGCGTCCGCCATGTTGCCGGGCAGCGCGCGCAGCGTCACTTCCACCAGGGCCCCGCGCTCGCGCTGGAGCAGCGCCGCCAGCCGCTCCGGATCCGCGGTCCAGAGCTGACCGCGCCGGTCCTTCATCAGGCGCTTGAGCTCCTGCACCACGGCGGGCAGTCGCTTCTCGCGCGGAATCTGGAGGATCTCCTGCGCCCGGTGCCGAAGCAGCGCGCTCTCCTCCTCGGGAAGGTGCTCCAGCGCGGCCATGCTCTCCTGGCCACCGAAGGTGACCGCGGTGAGGAGCAGCATGGTCTGGCGCTTGCTGAGCGAGGTGAAGAATGAATCCAACGGTCACCTCGCGGGCCCCTGGTGGCCCGCTGAAGAAAGTAGGCATGTCCCCGGCCTGGAGGACATGTCCCGTGGCCCACCCCAGGAGGGCCACGGAGGACCGACGTCACTCCGGACGACCACCCCGTGCACGGGCAGGACGCGCCGCTGCGGCGGCGCCGCCCCCCGAGCCGCTCCGCATGAACGTCCACGCGGTGAGGCCCATCATCGCCAGGATGAGCGCGAACGCGCCGCCGAGGATGACCTTGAACGTCGACGCGCTGGCCGCCGTCATGCGCACGCCGAGCACGTCCTGGAGGCGGTTGGTCTCGCTCATCTCCGCCGTGGGGGCCAGGGCCTCCGTCATCAGCACGGTGACGGCCTCCGGCTTGAGCTCCGACACGGAGCTGGCGACGAACTGCTTCACCGCGTCCGGGCTGATGGGGGGCTTGCCGGGCTCGTTCGTGCGGTACTTGATGAACACGGAGGCCGACGGCATCGGCTTGTTCTCCGGCTGCGACAGGTCGTTGTTCTCCGGGATCATCACGATGGCGCGCGCTTCCAGCACACCGTCGATCTGATTGAGCGCGTTGGAGACCTCACCGGCCATGGCCTTGAGGAGCATCGCGCGCTCCTCCGTGGCGGTGGGCACCATGCTGCCCTTGGCGAAGTGGGACAGGCCCTTCTCCACCGGACGCGGCAGCGAGTTGCGCTTCAGCAGCTCCGCGGCCTGCGCGGCATCACCCTTGGGGACGACGATGGTGAAACGGACTTCGTTTCCACCCTCCGCCTTCTCCTTCTTGGCGTTGATGCCGTTCTTGCTGAGCAGCACGTAGATTTCATTGGCGTCCGCCTCCGTCAGCTCGTGCTGCAGCTCGATGGAGCAGCCGGTGAGGAGCAACAGGGCGAGGAGCGGGGCGGCGAAGGCGGGCGTTCGGCGAGTCATGGGCGGGACGTAGCTTAACAGGGCCCTTGCAAAACGCGGAAGGGCGCCCCCTCCCAACCCGGGAGGGACCGCCCTTCGCATGCCGCCATGGCCCGGCGGGTGGGAACTCAGACCTGGGTCTTGACGACGTCCTTCAGGCCGCTGGTGGCCTTCTCGACGACCTTGGAGGTCAGATCGAGTTCCTGCGAGTACTTGTACATGGACGCCTGGAGCCCGAGCAGCTCCGCGTTGGACATGTTCTTGCCGGAGCTGGCCTCCTTGATCAGCTTGTCCATGCTGACCTGGCCCTTCTCCAGACCGGAGACGAGGTCGGACACCATGCCGCCCGACTTCACGCCCTGGGCCGCGTCCGCCTTGTCGGCGCCCTGGGCCTTGTCAGCGAGAACTCCGTCGAACTTCGACGCGCCCGTCTTGTTCGTCTGTTGGGCGCCCTGATCCTGCAGCTTTTGCTGCGCCACCTGTCCCGCGGAGATGCCGCTCATCGGAGCCGCCATGTGACACCCTCCTTGCATCCGTCGAGGGGGGAGGGAGTTCCTCCTCCTCGTTCAAGAGTTCCTTGAGCCGGTCAATGGCCCGCGCATGAAGCCGCGACGCCCAGCTCTTCGACTGCCCGATTTCAGCCCCTGCTTCTTCCAGGGTCCTGCCCTGGAAGTAGTAGCCCTGCAGGAGCTTGCGCTCTTTCTCCGGAAGCTTCTCGATGGCCGAGCGCACCCGGTTCTTCAGCTGCTCCATCTCCAGGCGCTGATCCGCCGGGAGGGATTCGTCGACATACCCCGCCGCCTCCGCCCCTTCCGCCCCCGCCGCGAACACCGCGGCGAGTCCCGCCACGGCATCCGAGATGTCTCCAATATCATCGTCGAATGACGACCCGCGGTTGCTTGATCCCTGCTCGCGGTCCGCAAGATTTCCAAGATAGGCGGTGGCGCGCTCGCCTTGGTAGGCGGTGCGGGCATCCGCGCCCCGGAGGACGCCCATCTTGCGGAGGCCATCGAAGATGGCGCCCTTGATGCGGTAGTGGGCAAAGGTGAGGAAGTTGGCGCCGACCTTGGGGTCGAAGCGTTCCGCGGCCTCGAGGAGGCCGATCTGCCCATAGGCCAGCAGTTCGTCCAGCTCCAGCTGGGCGTTGAACTGCTTGCGCACGGTGGCCGCGAGCGACCGCACGTACGGGCCGTACTTCTCCAGGATGACCTTCCTGTCTTCACCCAGAGGCAAGCGGCGCGCTCACTCGGCCTTGGACCACAGCCGCTCGAGAACCTGGTTCAACCGAGGATCATCCTGAAGGGCACCGGCGATGCGGCCCGTGAGGGCATCGGACTTCATGTGCAGCTTCTCCTGGAGCACCTCGGAGACGAGCGCCTTCGTCGCCTCCTCCTTGCTCTTGAAGCCCCCGTTCTTCAACCGACGGGCGATGGCGAGCGCTTGCGCCGCGATCGGATCCGCGGCCTGGGGGCCCTGGACGTTGCTGGAGCCTACCAGACCTGAAGGCCCGACGAGTGATTCGGTCTTGTCGACCTTGCCGCCGAAGGACGCGCCGGCGGCACCCGCCGCACCGGACGCACCCTTGACGCCGCCCGCGCGGCCCTTCCCACCCCCACGTCCGACTCCACCGACAGCCATCGACGTACCTCCTTCGTCCTACCCGCTACTTCCGAGGCGGAGGCAGGGCCCCCGCTTCCTTCGCCTGGATGAGCGCCTGGGCCAGCCGGGCGCCATCGCCCTCCGGTTCCAGATCCATGGCGGCCTTCAATTCCTTGAGCGCTTCGGGCACCTTGCCCATGAACAACAGGGCCTCCCCCGCGTGTGCCCGGGGCAGCGACGACAGGGGCGCCAAGCGCTGGGCCACCCGGTAGGCCTGGAGGGCCTTGTCGTGGTGACCCTGGGCGAACTCCACGGCGCCGATGCCGATCTGCGGCACCTCGCTCTTGGGCATCAGCGCGGCGGCTCCGACGAAGACCTCGCGGGCCTTGTCGAAGTGACCCATGTCGAGCCACAGGTAGCCGGACTCCAGCAGCACCATGGCCGGCTGGCGCGCCAGGGGCACGAGGCTGTTGGCAATCTCCGAGGAGGTTTCCGCCATGGACGTCGCGCTGCCTTTCCCGTGGCCGGAAGCACGGAAGGCGGCCGTCGAGGGCCGCCTTCCTTGCACCGGTCAGTGTGTCCGCTGAAGCCCGAAGACTAGCGGATGTTGCCGATGGAGTTCTTGGTCGTATCGTGCCGCGACTTCATCACGTTGGAAACCGCCGTGAAGAGCTGCGACTCGTGCTGCATGGCCGACTGCATGTTCAGCAGCTTGACGTTGTCGTCCATCATGGCCTTCAGGCTGCCGTTGTTCGTGAGCGAGTCGCTCACGCCGCCCGCGCCCGCGCTGGTGCCCAGCGTGGAGGAGCCGCCCGTGCCCGGGATGCCCGCGCCCGTGCCGGGCATGGACGTAGTGGGCACCGCGCCGGAGCCGGTGTTCATCACGCCGGCGTAGGGGCCGCCCGCCATGCCGGAGCCCGCGGCGCCGGAGAAGGTCTGCGCGGAGGAAACCGCGGCGGAGACGATGCCCGCGCCCGGCACGAAGCCGGCCACCGAGCCCACGCCCGCGCCGACCACGCCCGCGGCGTTGTTCAGCCCGTTCTGGACGCGAGCGCCAAAGCTCGTGTTCGGCGTCTGCCGAGCCGTGGTCATCTGGGTGTTCATACGCAGGTTCGGACCCATCATGCCGCTGTCGATCTTGACGCCCATTTTCAGCCTCCGCGCTGCTGCCAGCGAATTAAAGGTGAGCCTGGGATCATCCCTTGGCTCTTTCAATGGATTATCGGGGATGCCAGCCGCCGGTTGCCTGCTGGTGACAAGAAATCGTCCAGGCCCCCGAAACGCCTGTTATTTCCGGCCCTTGGGCTGCTTGGACTCGGCGACGAGCTTCTCGCGGACGTCCACGAGCATGCTCAACAGCTCTTCGGCGCGCGCGATCGCAGCCTGGGCCTTCTTGCCGGTTTCGGCGCGCGGACCCTTCAGGCCGGCGAGGCCCTCCTTCACGGGCGCGAAGAGCGCCTGGACGTCGTCGGCGGAGGCCTTCTCGATGAAGGTCTCGACGGCGGGATAGGAGGGCATGGGCAGCTCCGGGGGAGGGGTCGGCGCGGAGGTC
>SECN01000224.1 GCA_004173515.1 Myxococcaceae bacterium
TACGCGAACTCCATCGACGACGTGGAGCGCATCCTCAAGGACCGCAACAACGGCCTCTACACCAACGACTGGACGCTCGCGGACACCAAGACGGACGAAGGCGCGTGCCTCCTCTTGGGCACCGCGAAGACGCGGCTGTGGCGCACCGGCAGCAAGGGCAAGGCCGCGGACACGCCCGGAAACCTCAAGGACTTCATCTGGGCCAACAACAACAACCGCGACCCGGAGGTCCGCAAGGAGTCCGTGCCCAACGCGAGCAACGCCCCGGTGGATCTGGCCTTCAACACCTGGAACCGCGACATCGCCTTCCAGGAGTTCTACGCGAAGTACGGCAAGGGCGGCTTCGACGTGGACAGCGCCACGCGCATGATGGCGTCCAGCCCCATCAACCGTCCGCACGCGTGCGACGGGAAGATCACCACCTCGGAGATGACCGAGAAGCTGATGTTCCTGGCCCACTACGGCAAGACGACGCTGCGCGAGAAGATGGTGGGCAGCCGCTGGATTCCGGACCTGCCCGGCGCCACGCCGCACCTGTCCCTGGGCTACACCGCCTTCAGCCCCATCTACGTGGCGGACAAGCTCAAGGCCGCGAAGGCCCAGCAGAAGCCCGAGCCCAAGGTGGAGAAGCCCAAGAAGGACTTCGCCCGCGTGAAGGAGGTGCTCGCCTTCGACGAGAAGAAGCTGTGGGCCAACACCGTGTTCCCGGCCACGGATGGGGACAATTGGTTCGTCAGCGGTTCGGCCGCGTACTGGACCCAGCTCAAGGAACTGCCGGAGGGGGACGACGTGCTGGGCAAGGCGTTCGAGCAGCAGCGGGACGCGCTCGCGGAGCTCAATGCCCGCTACCTCTATGTCTCCTCGCGCGAAGGCGACGTGGTGCCCTCGGCCGCGCGCACGGACTACGGCCGGTATGGCCAGTACGCGGTGCCTCGCATCAAGGGGACGTACCTGCTGCACCAGCTGCGGCTGAGCCTGGGCAACGCGAAGTTCGCGCAGGTGATGGCCGCGGTGCACGGCCGCTTCGCGAACAAGAAGCTGTCCACCCAGGACTTCATCAAGACGGCGTCGGAGGCGGCGGGCCGGGACGTGGCGCCGCTGGTGAACCAGTGGGTGGCCCGGGAGGGCCTGCCCGCGCCGCGCCTCACCTCGCGCGCCCAGAAGGCGAAGGAGGGCTACGAGGTGACGCTGAAGGTGGAGCAGTCCGGCAAGCCCTGGCAGTTCGTCACGCTGGTGGAGGTGCAGACGGAGAAGGGCGCCACGCTGGAGCGCGTGGAGGTGAAGGGCGCAAGTGACACCTTCACCGTGAAGGTCGCGGACAAGCCGGTGCGCGTGGTGTTCAACGTGGGCAATGACATCCCCGTGGCCCGCGAGCGCTACCAGACCCTGGCCAACACGCTGGACGACTGGGAGAAGCTGCTCTTCGTGTACGGCTCCGCGCACCAGGTGGAGTCCATGCGCACGCTGGCGCTGAACTACCGTGAGCAGCTGGCGGACGCGTCGCCGGAGAAGCTGGCCCCGCTCAAGCCGGACGCGGAGGTGACGGACGCGGAGCTGGCGGACCGCGACCTCGTCGTGTTCGGTGGCGCGGAGGACAACGGGCTGCTCGCGCGGCTCCAGGCGGAGAAGAAGCTGCCGGTGGAACTGGGCCGGCGCTACTTCCGGTGGCAGGGCAAGACGTACGGCCGCGCGGATGACGGCCTCGCGTTGGCGCTGCCCAATCCCTGGAACCCCAAGCGCACGCTGTACCTCTTCGTCGCCAACAGCGGCCTGGAACTGTGGCACATGACGCGCACGTTCCAGCGCGGCCTCCAGAGCTGGGCCCTGTTCCGCGCGGGAGAGGTGAGCGGCAAGGGCTTCCACGCCACGGAGAGCCTGACGCAGGAGCTGTCCGTGGACCTGCCCGCACCCAAGCTGGGCATGCTCACGCCGTGAGGGGTTGATCCTGTCGGGCGCGGAAGTGGTTTCCTTCCGCGCCCGGGACGCTTCCGGCGCTATTCCTTCTTCTGGAGGACGGTCGTGGTGACCTTGTCCTTCCCGAAGGCGTCCTTCCAGGAGTCGTGGAAGGTGTCCTGGCTCTTGGGGTCGGTGCTGTACTTCTTGAACTCGGGGGTGTGCTTGCGCTCCTCCGCGTCCGGGGTGCCGTCGGACCAGACGTGCATCGTCATGCGGTCCTTGCCGTCCGTGCCCCAGACGCCCTCCGCGTGATGCCGGGCGCCCTCCTTCACGGTCTTCTCGCGCACGATGACGAAGCCTTCGCCCTTGTCCGGGGCGGCCTTCTTGTCGACGGCGCCGGGCTCCTGGGTCCGGGCCTTCTTCGCGATGCCGATGTTCTGCTGGGGTGTGCCGCCGAAGACCTTGCCCGTGACCTTCTCCCGGCTGTAGTCGTCGGCGAAGGGCGTGAGCGGCTTCTGGTGCATGACTTCTTCGGCGGTGTTGAGGCAGTCCCGGGTGGTGCTCCCGGGCTTCGCCCGGTACTCCTGGAAGGTATCGCCGTCCGCCTGGTAGCGCTTGGAGGTCGGCTCCGTGAACGCAGGCGGAGGCGGGGTCGAGGCGCGCTGCTCGCCCTTCTTCTCCCGGACGAGGACGCTTTGGGGATCCTGGTCGCTGAGCCGGTATTTGTTCGACGCCGTGGGCTTGAAGTGTTCGGGCGCTACGGGGGGACCGCCGATCCGGTTGGAGCGGCGCGACCCGGAGTCGATGGGGTCATGACGGTTGTCAGAGCGGGGTGTCCGGATGGGACCTGAACCGGAACCCACTCGCGGGAGTCTGCTGGGCATGGGAACTCCTGGGGAAGGGAGAGGCACTCGGATAGACGCACGAGGCGGCAGGGCCCTGCCTTTTGTGGCCATGTGTTGCCTTTTCGCGACGGGATTTGTTGTCTTTCAATGACCGCGTCGTGGGTTCCCGCATGTATGCCCGGGGCTCCGAGCTTGTGAGCCCCCGGTCGGATGTCCGCCTTCTGCCCACCCTTGATTTGACTCCTGGACGGAGAAGGTTAAATCTCTCTTCAGGAAATGAATCGAGATTCAAAATCTGAGGCGCCCGTCAAAAAGCTGCGCTCCCGCCTGAAGGAGGCCACCGCCGATGCCATCCTGGCGGCGGCCGCGACGGTGTTCGCGCAGGAGGGGCTGCACGCGGCGAAGATGGAGTCCATCGCCGAGCAGGCAGGCGTGTCGGTGGGGACGCTCTACAACCACTTCACGGACCGCGCGGCGTTGCTGGAGGCCCTGCGCGCGAGGCGCCGGGAGGCGTTGCTCAAGCGGTTGGATGCCTCCCTGGCCCTGGTGGAGGGGCAGCCCGCCCGGGTGCAGCTTCGCGCCTTCGTGCTGGCGGTGTTCGCCCACGTGTCGGAGCACGACGTCTTCGTGCGCCTGCTGATGCAGCTTCCCGAGGACGCGACCCGCAGCCAGAACAAGAGCCGCGCCCTCGCGGAGATGAACCGGCGGTTGGAGCCCATCCTCGACCGGGGCATCAAGGCTGGCGAGCTGCGCGCGGAAGGCCGGGCGCTCTACCCGGCACTCCTGGTGGGCATGGTGCGCGGCGCGTTGGACCGGCTGCGCGAGGGCGACCGCGCGAACCCTCCCGCCGCGGTGTGGGCGGAGGAGATCCTCCGCGTCTTCCTGAAGGGAATCGAGGTCTAGCGACATGGCGACTTCCGTCGCATCACCCGGAGCCCTGGCGGCCACACCCAGGGCCCTGCCGAACAAGTGGCTCGTCACGCTGTCGGTGACGTTCGGCACGCTGATGGGCGCCATCGACTCGTCCATCGTCAACGTCGCGCTGCCGCAGATTCGCGGCGCGGTGGGCGCCACCGTGCAGGAGATCACCTGGGCTACCACCGGCTTCGTCATCGCCACGGTGATGGTGATGCCGCTCACGGGCTTCCTGGGCCGCCTGTTCGGCCAGAAGCGCGTGTACCTGGCGTGTCTGGTGCTCTTCGTCGCGGGCTCGTTCCTCTGCGGCTTCGCGTGGAACCTGCCGACCCTGGTGCTCTTCCGCTTCCTTCAAGGGCTGGGCGCGGGCGCGCTGCAACCCACCGAGCAGGCCATCCTCCGCCAGACGTTCCCGCCCAAGGAGCAGGGCACGGCGATGGCCATCTTCGCCATGGCCGTGATGGTGGGCCCGGCCATCGGACCGACGCTGGGAGGCTTCATCGTCGACAACTTCCACTGGTCGTGGATCTTCTTCATCAACGTGCCGGTGGGCATCCTGGGCTTCTTCATGGTGGCCCGCTTCGTCCAGGAGGACGAACAGCTTCGCGCCACCGCCCGCGTGGAGGCCGAACGCCAGCGCAAGCACATGGACTGGTCCGGCATCACGCTGCTCTGCATGGGGCTGGCCTCGCTCCAGTACTTCCTGGAGGAAGGGCAGGCGGATGACTGGTTCGAGTCCCCCGTCATCGTCCTCTGCGCGCTGTTCGCGGCCACGTGCCTCATCGCCTTCGTCATCCGCGAGCTGACGGCGGTGGCGCCCGCGGTGAACCTGCGCCTGTTCAAAGATCCGGTGTTCGCATCCGGCACGCTGCTCAGCGCGCTGGTGTTCGCGGTGCTCATGGCCAGCATGTTCCTGCTGCCGGTGTTCATGCAGGAGCTGCTGGGCTTCACCGCCACCCAGTCGGGGTTCGCGCTGATGCCCCGCACGCTGGTGATGATGGTGATGATGCCCATCGTCGGGCGGCTGTACGGCAAGGTGCCGGCGCGGGCGCTGGTGGCCGTGGGCATCGTGTTGGCGGGCCTTGGGGCGTTCGAGATGAGCCACTTCTCGCTCGCCACCGGCTCCGGGAACATCATCAGCGCCATCGCATTGCAGGGCGTGGGCTTCAGCATGATGTTCGTGCCGCTCAGCGCCACGGCGCTCGCCAACATCCCGCGCGAGCGGATGGCGGACGCCACCGGCCTCAATTCGCTGCTGCGTCAGATTGGCGGCTCCATGGGCCTGGCCATCTTCACCACGCTCCTGTCGCGCTACACGGTGACGGCCAAGGCCTCCATCGCGGCGCACCTGAACCCGGAGCGGTGGGAGGTCGCGGGCCGCATGGCCGCCACCCAGCAGGGCCTCATGCAGCACGGCCTGGACTCCGCCGGCGCCAGGATGGCGAGCCTCCAGATGATGGCGGGCTCCGTCACCCGGCAGGCCATGGTGCTCGCCTTCGACAAGCTGTTCGTCCTCGCGGCGCTGATGTTCGTGGTGGTGCTGCCGCTCATCTACTTCCTCAAGGCCGCTCCCAGCGGCGGGGGCTCCCACGAGAAGCCCCACATCGACGTGGAGATCTAAGCCATGGCAACGACAACGACCGCACCCCAGCTTGTCCCCGAAGCGGCGCCCGCGCCCTCCGCCGAGGCGCAGGCGAAGAAGGGCAAGCGGGGCTTCTTCATCCTCGGCGCCGTGGTGGTCGCCATCCTGCTGTCCCTGGGCGGCTACAAGCTGCTCACCGCCGGTCAGGAGACGACCGACGACGCGCAAGTGGAGGCCGACGTGGTGCCCTTGTCCGCGCGCGTATCCGGTCCGGTGGTGAAGGTGACCGTGGCCGACAACGCCACCGTGCACCAGGGCGACGTCATCCTCCAGATCGACCCGCGTCCCTACGAGGCCCGGGTGAAGCAGGCGGAGGCGGAGCTGGAGTCCGCGCGCGCCCAGGCCGTGGCGGCGGATGCGCAGGCCACGGTGGCGGCGGCCGGGGCGAAGGGTGGCCTGTCCAGCGCGAAGGCGCTCGTCACCACCAGCAACTCCGCGGTGAGCAGCGCCCAGGCGCAGGTGGCCTCCGCCCGCGCGGCGGTCTCCCGAGCCGAAGCGCAGGCCCGCAAGGCGACGCTGGACCTGGAGCGGGCCAAGAGCCTGCGCGAGCAGAACGTCGTGGCGCAGAGCGCGCTCGATGATGCGCAGACGGGGAACGACACCGCGCAGGCCGCGCTGGAAGGGGCTCGCGCGCAGCTCACCCTGGCGGAAGAGGGCCGGCGCACCGCGGAGAGCAAGGTCGCGGAGGCGCAGGGCCAGTTGGATGTGAGTGCCCCCATCGACGAGAAGATCGCCGCCGCCCAGGCCAATGCGTCGCTGGCGCACGCGCGGGTGAAGGGTGCGGAGGCGGCGCTCGACCAGGCGAAGCTCCAACTGGAGGACACGCGCATCGTGGCCCCGGCGGACGGTCAGGTGTCCAAGCTGTCCGTGCACGCGGGGCAACTGCTCACCCCCGGGCAGGCGGTGGCGGAGCTGGTGCCGCTCACCACCTACGTGGTGGCCAACTTCAAGGAGACGCAGGTGGGCCACATGCACGCCGGCCAGCGCGTGGAGGTGGAGCTGGATGCCTTCGCCGGAGAGAAGCTGGAGGGCCAGGTGGAGAGCCTGTCCGGCGGCACCGGTTCGCGCTTCTCCCTGATGCCTCCCGACAATGCGTCCGGCAACTTCGTGAAGGTGGTTCAGCGCGTGCCCGTGCGCATCACCTGGGCGCACCCGCCGCAGGGACTGGCCCTGCGCGCCGGCCTGTCCGCCGCCGTCACGGTGCACACGAAGTAGGCAGAAGCGAGGCCGTACGAGGAAGTCCTTGAAGGCGAAAAACCCAAGGTTCAGGATGCCGCGCCATCTGATTGCCAGGTGGTCCGGCTTTGGGGGCTCTTGTGCGTTGGGTCGGAGCTATCGCGTTGCTGCTGTTCGTGGGAGGATGCGCGACCGCTCGCGTCGTCCATCTCGATGTGGGAGACGGCAGGCAGGTCGTCCACGCGTCGGTGGACGTTGATCCAGTTCAGGTGGGCGAGGACGCGTTCAAGTCGGCCCTGACACAACTCATTCTTACCCTGCGCATGGATGTCGCCTTCCGCGAAACGGATGCGGCGGACCCACGTGGATGGGCCCGGGCCAGGACGCTCCTCGCATCGTCGAAGGGCCTCGCGGACTCGGGGACGGAGGGTACCCCCGAGGCTTTGTACGCGCGCATCTGCCCCGATCCCAATGACTGCCTGACCCTGGTGGGCGGAACGGGACTGACGTTCTCGCGGAAGGACCGGACGCTCATGGCGCTGTCCTTCGCGCTCGATGCTGTGTGGAGCAGTGTCGAGGCGGAAGTCGGGAAGCTGCTGAACCCGGTTGCGCTGAAGGCCATGGTGACGTCGGCGGCACTGACCGTGCTTCTCACGATGGCCATTCCCGAGCCGGTCACCAAGGCCATCGCGGTAGCTCTGACAGCAGCGATGGTGGCGTACCTCGGTGTCGTGCCGGTCTGGGAAATGGGCCGAGGCTTCGTGCGACTGTGGGACGATGCAGAGAGGGCCACGAGCGTCATCGAATTGCAGGACATCGGGCACCGGTTCGGTAAGACGCTCGGCACGAACGGTGCGCGCGTCCTGGTGCTGCTGGTCACGACGGCCTTGGGCGGAAAGAGCGCGATGGCGGCCCAGGGACCCAGGCTCCCCGGCTTCTCTCAGGCCGCCCTTCGTGTACAGGCCGAAGCGGGATTCCAACTCGGACCTGCACTGAATGGCGGCGTGACTTCCATCGCGATGCCCGCCGCGGGTGTGCTGAACGTGGTGCTGGCTCCAGGGGCAACCGCTGCCGTGGCGATGTACTCAAGCGGTATTCCAGGCGATGCCGCAGGGCCGATTCACCACATCTGCACGAACAAGAATCCGATTTCGGCTGTTACAGGGGGGCCGTGGACGCCGAGATGCGAGGATGTCTTCAAGAAGGCAGGGCTGACGCTTGAAAGCGCTTCAAACAAGGTGAGGCTCAACGGTCACGAAGGACCGCATCCCGAGAAATATCACAACGCAGTGGTGTCTCGTCTTGAACGTGCCGTCGCGCGATGTCGGACGACTGAAAACTGTAGGGCCCGTTTGACGGAGGAGCTTGCAAGGATTGCCAACGAGCTTCTGACGCCGGGCTCTCCGTTGCGGAGTCTCATCGTGAAGGTGGAGGGGTGAGGTGGCGCGTCACTTCTACCAGGTAGGTATTGCTGACGTGCCACAGTGGGTGCTCAGGACTCCCGCGCCTGTGGGCGGTGGCGCGTTCGAAGAGCCTTGGATGTTCGTGGAGGGGCGTGTGCTCCCAGATCCTGAACCCATGGAGGCCCAGGTTTCACATCCTGGTGAGAGGCGCGCATTTGTGTTGTCTGGGATGGAGCAGGCCCCCATCGTCAACGCGGCCGTCGCGAACGTCTTCAGGACCCTCGCTCCCGACGATGTGCAGCTTCTTCCCGTGCCGATTGAACGAGAATCCGAATCGTACTTCGTCGTCAATGCAACCCGGGTGATGGATTGCATCGACGAAGCGCGATGCCAGGAAGTGCAGCACTACCCCGAGAATTCCTTTCCTGAATACGAGGGCGAGTACCGCTGGATCTACGGCCTGAGAATCGACCCCTCGAAGACCGAAGGCGCCCACGTCTTTCGGCTGAAGAAGTTCAAGACGGCGTTCATCGTGTCGGACGACATCAAGGCCGCCCTCGAAAAGATCGGGAACCTGGGCGTGTCGTTCGAGCAGGTGACGACGCCCAATGGATGATGAGATGAGCGGCGCTTTTTCATACCTTCACAGGTCGACGAACATCTCCACGTCCGCGCGCGAATAGCCCGTCGCGGCCGCCAGCTCCGGGCCGCTGCTGGTGATGACGAAGCTGTGCTTGCGGTACAGGCCCAGCGCGGGCGCCAGCGCGCTGTTGGTCACCAGGTACATCCGCCGGGCACCGCGTTCACGGGCCGTGGTCAGCGCGGCCCGCATCAACGCGTCGCCCAGGTCGCGGCCCCTGGCCTCCGGGGCCACTGCCATCTTGCCCAGCTCGTACGTGTCGCCGTCCGCCTTGCGCAGCGCGCACGTTCCCAGCACCTGGCCGTCCACGAGCGCGAAGAGCACCTCGCCCCCCGGGGCCACGAACGTCCCGTGGGGATCCGTGAGCGAGTCCAGGTCGGAGCCTTCGATGCGGAAGTCCTTTTCAATCCACTGCCGGTTGAGCCGCTCGAAGTCGGAGCGGAACGCTTCCCGGTAGGGGATGACCTCGACGGCGGCGGGGGCAGGGACCATGGGACTCACGCGGTGGCGGCGGGGGCCGAGGGCTTCTTGCGCAGGAAGAGCGCGAAGATGATCACGACGATGCTGATGCCGCCGAAGGTGATGAGGCCGTCCGCCGCGATGCTCGCGCGCGTACCGATGCCCCGGAACGCCGACGCGTGTCCGTCCAGCGCCGTGGTGTAGCTGATGGCGAAGTTGGAGGCCGCGACGAACAGCGAGTACTTCGTCGTCACCGCCGCGCCCTCGCTCACCATCTCCAGCACCATGCCCGCGAAGGCCGCGAAGGCGCCGCCGTTCGCCAGGCTGTACGCGAGCGTTCCCCAGATGTAGGTGGTCGGCGTCATGGGCGCCGCCGCCATCGCGAAGGCGCACAGGCCCGTGGCCCCGCCCATCAGCGCGTACGCGAGCTTGCGGTTCATCCGGTCCGAAATCCAGCCGCCCATCAGCGACCCCAGCGCGCCGGTGATGCCCATGCCCAGGCCGTTCACCAGCTCCACCGTGTGCTCCGGCACCTGGTAGTCGCTCGCCATCGCGCTGAACAGGTTGGTGAGCGCGCCGCACGCCACCGGCGCCAGACACAGCACCAGCATGATGATGCCCTCGCGGCTGAAGGCTGTCTTGCCCAGGTCCACCACGATGCCCTTCACCCGCTCCCACGCGGCCTTGAACAACGGCCCGGTGGGCACCGTGGACGGATCATGCCGTTCGGTGATCCAGAAGATGCCCGCGCCGCTCGCCAGCACCAGCGTGGCCAGCACGATGCCCGCCACCTGCCGGGAGAACTGGCTCGCGAGGAAGATGGCCAGCGCGCCCAGGAGGCTCGTGGAGCCCACGTTGCCCGCCATCTGCCATCCGGCCGTGCGCCCCTTGTCCTCCAGCTTCGACGTCGTGGCCATCAGCCCGTTGAGCGCCGCGTGCGCCGTCGTCGCCGCCGCCTGCAACGCGGTGAGCAGCAACGTGAAGACGCCCAACTGGTGGGCCGGATCCGGCAGCAGCGCGCACGCCAGGATGAGCATGGCGGTGAGCAGCGTGCTCACGCCGTACCAGACCCGGCGCCAGGGCCCCAGGTCGATGAGCGGCACCCACAGGAGCTTCCACGCGTGCGGCGAGAAGGCCGTGCCCGACAGCACGCCAATCTGCGCCAGCGGCATCCCGTCCTTCGCCAACCAGTAGGGCACCGCCGTCTGCAGGAAGCCCACGGCGGCGCCGAACTGCACCTCCAGCAGGCCGAACAGGGGAGGCCACGACCAACGCTCTTCGGCGGCCGGAGCCGTGGCCGGAAGGGCCGTCTCGGGTTCAATCAAGGGCAACGCTCGGGGGTGGGAACGGCGGAGGGTGGGATTCTAGACAGCTCCGCCGTCCAGCAAAGTACGACGCACCGCGCCGTCGAATGGGCGCACCGTGTGGGAGGGCGGCCCTGACGGGCCGTCCTGGTTTGCAGGGGATGGCAGGACTAGCTTGCCGCCGCTTCCTCCCCCAACCCCGAGGTCCCGATGACGCTGAAGACCCGCCTGCTGGCCGCTTCCGTGGCCAGCCTGTTCGCCGCCGCGCCCGCCACGGCCAAGCCGCTGGATGGCGCCAGCACCGACGTGATGATCCAGGGCTTCCATTGGAACTCCGCCAGTGCCGGGGGTTGGTGGAACACGGTGAAGAACAACGCGGCCACGCTGAAGTCGGCGGGCTTCACGATGGTGTGGCTGCCGCCGCCGTCCGACGCGGCGTCCATCCAGGGCTACCTGCCCCGGCAGTTGAACGTGCTCAACTCCAGCTACGGCACGGAGGCGGAGCTCACCGCCGCGCTGGCCGCGCTCAACGCGCAGGGCGTGAAGCCCATCGCGGACATCGTGGTGAACCACCGCGTGGGCACCGCCAACTGGGCGGACTTC
>SECN01000720.1 GCA_004173515.1 Myxococcaceae bacterium
TTCATCCTCTACTCCGCCTCGGATGAGGCGAAGCTGCGCTCGCTGGCCATCGCCTCCGGCGCGGACGGCTACATCTCCAAGAGCGTGCAGGGCGCCGACCTGGCCCAGAAGCTCAACGCAATGCGTCTGAAGCCCCGGACCGCTACGCCGGGCCGCAATCCCTCCCCTGTTGAGGGGTGAGTGCCACCCTGGGTGCGCCCGACCCCTCGGGCCACCCTGCCTTGGAGTACGAGAAAAATCTCGGAAAGTGATAACCAAGTAGGGCAAGCGACTTGAAGAATACAAAAAGCCCTGTAAGGTAGTCGCTTCTAGAGTTTTCCGCGCTCACTGTTCCCCCCGAACTGGGGCGCAATCCACCCAGCACTCATACGTTCCTGCGCCCCGGACGGAGCTATGTTCATGTCCACTGATTACAGCCACGCGGAAAAACTGAAGCACGAGCTGACTCAGCCGCTCTTCAACCCGATGCTGAAGAAGTGGGTGGGCAATGGGGACCTGGACTACGAGCGCTACCTCCACACCGGGACGCTGCTGGGGCTGCAGTCCTCCGAAGCGGAGCGCGTGTCGCACGACGAGCTGATGTTCCAGATCGTCCACCAGTCCCAGGAGCTGTACCTGAAGCTGGCGTCGCGGGAGATCGTCGAAGTGGTGGCGGAGCTGGACCGGGACGCGCTGTGGGCGGTGGTCGCGCGGCTGGCGCGGGTGCAGCGCATCCTCCAGTGCATCAGCTCGGAGATGGCCATCCTGGAGACGATGACGCCGGAGGCGTACCAGGTCATCCGCCGCAGCCTGGGCAACGGCAGCGGGCAGGAGTCGCCGGGCTACAACACGTTCCGTTGGCTGTACGCGCACTTCCAGCTGGTGCGTCGCACCATCGGCGTGGACCGCTCGGTGAAGGCGCTGGACGGCCTGCCCACGCAGGTGCTGGCCGGTCGCATGACGCTGCCGCTGTTCCGCGCGCTGTGGGACGTGCGCGTGGAGATGACCAGCAGCTGGAAGCGCGAGGGTGGCTACGCGACGGGTGCGTCGCGAGGGACGGACGCGCACGCGGCGCCGCGCGGGGGCGGATGCCCGATGATGATGCACGGCCACATCGCGCCGACCGCGATGCACGCCCACGACGTGGCGGCGATGCATGCCGCGCACGCCCACGCCGCACCGACCGCGGCCCACGCCGCACCGCCGACGCACGCCCACGCCACGCCGGCTCCGACGCACGCCCACGCCGCGCCGGCTCCGCACACCCACGCCGCGCCGCCTCCGCACACCCACGCCACACCGCCTCCGCACACCCACGCCGCGCCGCCCCTGCACGCCCACGCCGTGCCGGCTCCGCACACCCACGCCGCGCCGCCTCCGCACACCCACGCCGCGCCGACGGCGTATCCCCATCCCCACGAGCTGCGGGGCCAGACGTGAGCGAGGGGGTACTCCCGGGGGCCCTGCGCGCGGAGTATCCCCTGCTGGAAACCTGCACGTACCTCAACAGCAACTCCACCGGGGCGATGCCCCGGGCCGTGGAGGGCGTGCTCGCGCGGTACTGGACCACGATGCGCACGTGGCGCGACGACGTCTGGGACGGCTGGCTGTCCCAGATGCAGGGCTACGCGGACGCGGTGGCGGACCTCATCGGCGCGCCGCCCGCGTCCGTGGCGTTGGACCTGAACCTGAGCGCGCACCTGTCGCGCCTGGGCACCTGCCTGGACTTCAGCGGCGAGCGCCGCCGCGTCGTCGTCACCGACCTGGAGTTCCCCACGGTGCCCTTCATCTGGAAGGGCTTCGCGCGCTACGGGGCGGAGCTGGTGGTGGTGCCGTCGCGCGACGGCCGCGTGGATGAGGCGGCGCTGGAGGCGGCCATCGACGAGCGCACGCGGCTGGTCTGCGTGGCGCACGCCGCGTTCGCCACCGGCGCGGTGGTGGACATCGCGCGCGTGGCGAAGGCGGCGCACGCGGCCGGGGCGCTCATCGCCACGGACGCGTACCAGTCCGTGGGCACGGTGCCGGTGGACGTGCGCGCGCTGGACGTGGACTTCCTCATGGGCGGCGCGCACAAGTGGCTGGGGGGCTCCGAGGCCGCCTTCCTGTACGTGCGCCCGGAGCTCCTGCCCACGCTGCGGCCCGCGAGCACCGGGTGGCTGGCCGGCGCGACGCCGCTGGCCTTCCAGCCCGCGGAGGACTGGGCGCCGGATGCGCGCCGGATGATGGGCGGCACGCCCGCGCCGCTGATGGTGCTGCTGTCGCGTCCGGGGTTGGAGCTGCTCAAGGGCGTGGGCATCACCGCGGTGCGCGAGCACTCGCTGAAGCTCACGTCGCGGGTGATGGCGCGCGCGGATGAAGCGGGCCTGCGCGTGGTGACGCCGCGTGAGCCCCACCAGCGCGGCGGCATCGTGGCGCTGAGCTTCCCGGGCGACGTGGGCGTGATGCAGCGGCTGGTGGCGCGCGGCTTCATCTGCAGCCACCGGGGCTTCCTGCGCGTCGCGCCGCACTTCTACAACACGCCGGAAGAGGTGGAACGCTTCATGGACGCGCTCGTCGAAGAGCAGCGCAAGGAGGCCGCATGAGCCCGGCGCTGGCATCCCCTCAAGTCCCCTCCTCCTCGCCGCCTCCGCGCGAGGCCGCGTCGCCGCGCGCCCTCTTGCACCTGCTGTTCAACGGCGCGCGCGCGCTGGACGTGGTGGAGACGGCGCTGGGCCTGGGCCTGCTGGACGCGCTGGAGCCCGGACCGGTGACGCTGGGGGCGTTGGCGACGAAGCATGGCTTCGTGCCGCAGCGGCTGTACAAGTTCCTCGACTGCCTGGAGAGCCTGGGGCTGGTGCAGCGCGAGCAGCCCTCCGACGCGCTGGAGGACACGCGCTACCGGGGCGTCGCGGGCCTGCGCGCGGCGGCGGAGGCGGTGCTGGGGCCGCGCGCGCTGGAGCGCGACCGGGAGAAGTACGACTGGAAGGCGCTGCACGGCCGGCTGCCGG
>SECN01000225.1 GCA_004173515.1 Myxococcaceae bacterium
CCGGCACCGATGGCGAGGAACTTCTGGCGCTGCATCAGCCAGTCGCGCGCGTCCGCCCCCGCCTTCTGGAAGGCGTCCGGCTGACGAAGCTCCTGCTGGCGAATCTTCTCGGTCTTCTGCTGGGCCACGATGAGGGGACCTCTCTCGGCTCGACGGTGCTCTTCGCTTGCGAAAGCGGCGCACTGTAGAGAGCGCCCGCTGGGAGTGTCAACGAACGTGCGCGGTCAGTCGCGCCCCGCCCGCTTCCCGCCCTTGCCCTTGTTGGCCAGGTTCGGGTTCTTGCGTGCCTCGCGCTTGGCCTTGCCCGGACGCTCGCGAAAGAGCAGCCGGATGGGCACGCGCAAGTCGAACGTCTTGCGGATCTGGTTGGTGATGTAGCGCTTGTACATGTCCGGAACGCCTTCCGGGGCATTGCACGTGAGCGCGAACGTCGGCGGCGCCGCCGCCACCTGGGCGATGTAGTACAGGCGCAGCGGCTTGCCCTTCACGATGGGCGCCGGGTTGTTGTCCACCATGTAGTCCAACAGCCGGTTGAGCTGCGGCGTAGGCGCCCGGAAGCGGAACTGCTTGGCCAGCTCCACCGCCAGGTCCACCACCTTCTCCACCTTGGAGCCGTGGAGGGCGGACGTGAAGATGACCGGCGCGTAGCCCACGAACTTCAGGGCGATCTTCAGGTCTTCTCGGAACGCGTCCTGCTTGCGCTTGTCCTCCGCGATGAGGTCCCACTTGTTCACCACGATGACCAGCGCGCGGCCGCGGTCCATGGACAGGCCGGCCAGCTTCGCGTCCTGGTCCACGGCCGGCTCGGTGGCGTCCATCAGGAGCACCGCCACGTCGCTGCGCTCCAGCACCTTGAGCGCGGCGATGACGGAGTACTGCTCCACCTGGTGCGCGATGGTCTTCTTGCGCCGGATGCCCGCGGTGTCCGTGAGGATGAGTTCGTTGCCCTTGTACGTGACCTCGGAGTCGATGGGGTCGCGCGTGGTGCCGGCGATTTCACTGGTGACGACGCGCTTCTCCTTGAGGATGGCGTTGACCAGGGTGCTCTTGCCCACGTTGGGCCGGCCGATGATGGCGACGCGGATCTTCCCGTCGTCGGGGGGCGCCTCGGCGTCCTCGCCCTCCACCTTCGGGGCCAGCTTGGACACGACGGAGTCCATCAGGCTGCCCATGCCCAGGTTGTGCTCGGCGGAGATGCCCTGCACGTCGCCCAGGCCCAGGCGGAAGAACTCGCCCGCCAGCGACTGCATCAGCCCCGTCTCGTTGTCGAGCTTGTTGGCCGCGACGACCACGGGCTTGCCGCTCTTGCGCAGGTAGTTGGCGACGGCCTCGTCCGCGGTGGACATGCCCACGCGGGCGTCGACCACGAAGATGATGACGTCGCACTCCTCCACGGCGAACTGCGCCTGCTCGCGCACCTGCTTGAGCAGCGAGTCCTTCTCTCCGGGCACGAAGCCGCCCGTGTCGATGAGCGTGAAGATCCGGCCTTCCCAATCCGCGTCGGCGTAGTGCCGGTCGCGGGTTACGCCCGGTTCGTCCTCCACGAGCGCGACACGGCGGCCCACCAGGCGGTTGAACAGCGTGCTCTTGCCCACGTTGGGGCGACCGACAATGGCGACCAGCGGCTTCATGGAGTCTCTTTCGACAGCGACGGCAACGACTGCGACGACAGGAACGGCGAGCCCTCGGACGACGACGGCCGCATCACTCGTAACCCAGCTTCCG
The DNA here is from genome assembly GCA_004173515.1 of Myxococcaceae bacterium. GTDB lineage: Bacteria > Myxococcota > Myxococcia > Myxococcales > Myxococcaceae > Corallococcus. Next base: position 1,726 of record SECN01000225.1, read on the forward strand.
CAGGCCCGCGGCGCGCTCGCTCCACCGGGCCTCCACGCGCACGCGCAGGTCCAGGTACACGTGCGCGCCCAGCAGGCGCTGCACCGACTTGCGAGCGTCCGTGCCGATGAGCTTCAGCATCTGCCCCTGCTTGCCAATCAGGATGGCCTTCTGGCTGTCGCGCTCCACGTAGATGGACGCCGCGATGCGGATGAGGCCGCCCAGCTGCCCGGGGGGCGTGCCAGGGCGCGGCTCGCGCTCGGACTCGTCGAACACGTCCACCAGGACGGCGGTGGAGTAGGGAATCTCCTGCCGGCAGTGCCGCAGGACCTGCTCGCGGATGTACTCGGCCACCAGCACGCGCTCCTGCTGGTCGGTGAGCATGTCCTCGGCGAAGAGCGGCTCGCCTTCCGGCAGGTGTCCCAGCACCACCTGGAACAGGTGCTCCACGCCGTCCTTCTCCCGGGCGGAGATGGGCACCACCTCCGCGAAGGGGAACTGCTCGCCGTACAGCGAGATCAGCGGCAGGAGCTTCTCCTTCGGGATGGCGTCGATCTTGTTGATGACCAGGAAGGTGGGCTTGCCCACCTTCTGGAGCCGCTCGAGGATGGCGCGGTTGCCCGGCGTCACGTCGAGGGTTTCACCGGCGGGGGGCTCGATGAGGAAGAGGACCAGGTCCACCTCCTCGGCCGCGGAGAGGGCGGCCTCGACCATGTAGCGGTTGAGCTCCCCCTTGGCCTGGTGGATGCCGGGCGTGTCGAGGAAGGCCACCTGCCCCTCCGGACGCGTCACCACGCCCAGGATGCGGTTGCGGGTGGTCTGCGGCTTGGGCGAGACGATGGCGATCTTCTCGCCCGTGAGCGCATTGAGCAGCGTGCTCTTGCCCACGTTGGGCCGGCCGATGAGCGCGGCGAAGCCGGCGCGGGTTTTCTTCTGCGAGGACTGGGAGGCCATACTTCCGGAGATGATCAGTGGGCCTTCCGACAGTGCGGTCCACCACGTCCTGCCCTTCCACCACCTCGCCGAAGATGGTGTGTCGGTTGTTGAGGTGCGGGGTGGGTGCCACGGTGATGAAGAACTGACTACCGTTGGTGTTGGGGCCCGTGTTGCCCATGGCCAGAACACCCTTCTTGTCGAAACGCCGGTCGCTCTGGAACTCATCCTCGAAACGGAAGCCCGGCCCGCCGTTGCCACGGCTGCTCGGATCCCCGCCCTGGATCATGAAGTCCTTGATGCACCGGAAGAGCAGCGTCCCGTCGTAGAGCGGGCGGCCGTGCATGACCGCGCTGGTGATGGGGTGCTTCCACTCCTTCTCGCCGGTGGCGAGCCCCACGAAGTTCTCCACCGTCTTCGGCGCGTCCCGGGACAGCAGGCGCACGACGATGCGACCCTCGGTCGTGTCCAGGGTGCCGTACAGGTCCTCGCCCTTCTGGGCCAGCGCCATGAAGCTCACGGCGCGGGGCTCGGGGCGACGGGGGCGTCCGCGGGGACCTTCTTCTTCACGGCGGCCTTCGCCGCGTCCCTGGCGGCGGCCGGGGCCTTGGCCGCGGGGACGCCCTTGGGGGCCTTGTCGCTCAGCGTGACGGAGATGAGGGTGACCGGCGTCTGGGGCCGGTCCTGCGCGCTGCGGGGCACGTTGGAGATCTTCTCCGCCACGTCGTAGCCGGAGACGACCTCGCCGAAGATGGTGTGCCGGCCGGTCAGCTGCGTGGGCGTGGAGGTGGTGATGAAGAACTGGCTGCCGTTGGTGTTCCGGCCCGCGTTCGCCATGGCCAGGATGCCCGGCTTGTCGAAGCCGCGGCCGCTCTGGAACTCGTCCTCGAAGCGGTAGCCCGGGTCACCCATGCCGGTGCCGGTGGGGTCGCCACCTTGAATCATGAAGCCCGGGATGACGCGGTGGAAGACGGTCCCCGCGTAGAGGGGCTTCTTCGTCACCTGCTGGCCGGTGGTGGGATCCGTCCAGGCCTTCTCCCCCGTGGCCAGCCCGACGAAGTTCTCCACCGTCTTGGGCGCGTCCTTGGGGAAGAGCCGCACGATGAGGGTGCCCTGGCTCGTCTTCAGGGTCGCGTAGAGGTCCTTGCCGGCCTGGACCTTCTTCGTCCAGGGGCCACTCGCGGCGGCCGGAGCCGGCTCCAGGGCCAGGACTCCGAATGCGAACAGGGCCACGGTGATACCGAGAAGACGGTGCATACGGGACGGCCTCCAGGGCAGGAAGGCGCGGACCCTACCCCCCACCCCCCTCCCGCTCCAAGGGCTTTCACGCCGGAGGGTCCTCCGGGAGAACCCCGGGAGTCGTGGGTTCCGGGGCGACCTCCACCGTGGGCGTCCCGTCTGTCACGGTGTCCGGGGCTGACGCGGGGGCCGTCTTCAGGCGCTCCAGCGTGGTGCGCGCGGCTGCCTGCTCGGCCTCCTTCTTGTTGCGGCCGTTGGCGCGGGCGTACACCCCCTCCCCGATGCACACCTCCACCTCGAAGACCTTGGAGTGCTCCGGCCCGGACTCCGCCACCACCCGGTAGCGCGGCGACAGCTTCAGCTTCTCGTGGGACATCTCCTGGAGGAGCGTCTTGTAGTCCAGGCGGCCCGCGCCGGAGGCCACCTCGTCCAGCGGCTCGCTGAAGCACCGGTCCACCAGCGCCAGCGCCGGCTCCAGGCCGCCGTTCAGGTACACGGCGCCCAGCACCGCCTCCAGCGCGTCCGCGAGGATGGAGTTCTTGTCCCGTCCGCCCGACTGGGACTCGCCCCGGCCCAGCAGCAGCAGCTCGCCCAGGCGCAGCCCGCGCGCCACGCGCGCCAGGCCCTCTTCGTGGACGATGCGGGCGCGCATCTTGGTGAGCTCGCCCTCGGGCATGCCCGGGCAGCGGTCCATGAGCCGGTGGCTCACGGCCAGGTCCACCACGGCGTCGCCCAGGAACTCCAGGCGCTGGTTGTCCTTGAGGTTCTGGTCGCGGTTCTCGTTGGCGTACGTCTTGTGCGTGAGCGCCTCCAGCGCGAGGTCGCGCTTGAGGAAGCTCACGCCCAGGCGAGCTTCCAGGGCCTGCACCCGCTCCACCAGGGTCATCTTCTCCACGGGTGTCTCACTCCTGGGGGGCGTCCGGGCCCACGAGGCGCACGGCCTCGGGAGCGACCTTCAACAGGTCCGCGACCATCCGCACCACGCCCGGGAACTCGTCCAGTTCGAAGCGGCCCGCCCACACCTTGCCCTGGGTGCCCGCGAGCATCCCCCGGAAGGTGCGCCCGGCGATGCGCGCGGCGGCGAAGCGGTAGGCCTTGCCCTCCACCTGGAACTGGGCCAGCAGCTCCAGGCTGCTGCGCGGAGGCACCAGCGCCTGGGCCCCGAACTTCTCCACGATCTCCACGAAGCGCACCGGCCCCGCGCCCGCAGACACCGGCGTGCGCGTGGTGGGCTCACCGAAGAGCGCCGCCAGGTAGCCCATCAGCGCCCCGCGCTCGCGGAACTCCGACAGCTCGATGATGTGGCCCGCGGCGGTGGGCAGGTCCTCACCGCCGCGCAGGGCCTGCGCGACGCGGAAGTTGCCCTGGCGGTCCGACACCAGCTTCACCGCGAGGTGGCCCTCCTTCACCGTCGTGGACAGCTCCAGCGACTGCGGATCCACGTCCGCGGGCAGGCCCAGCAGCTGCAACTCCTCCGAGCGGCGCTGGAGGTGGAAGACGTGGTCGCTGAAGGTGTCCAGCAGCAGCGCCTGCATCTCCTCCGCCGCGTCGATGGCGGACAGCAGGATGGGCGTCATGCCCACCACCGCCGCGGGGGCGATGGGGATGAGCCGGTCGCCCATCACCTGGAAGGTCACCTCGGTGATGAAGTCCTTGGTGATGGGATTCACCAGGGACGCGGCCTCCAGGTCCAGCATCACCTCGATGCCGGAGGACTCCTCCCGGACCTGGAGTCCCAGCTCCCGTAACCGAGCGGTGTCCATCAGGCCCCTTTGAACGTTTCGCGGGCGATGATGGTGCGCTGGATCTCGCTCGTGCCCTCGCCAATCTCACAGAGCTTGGCGTCGCGCAGGTAGCGCTCCACGGGGAACTCGCGCGTGTAGCCGTAGCCGCCGTGGATCTGCACGGCCTTGTTGCAGCCGCGCATGGCCGCCTCGGATCCGAATAGGGCTGCCCCGCGTCCGCGAGCCGCGCCGCGCGGTGCACCAGCAGGCGCGCCGCCTCCAGCTCCGTCTTCATGTCCGCCATCATCCAGCGCAGGCCCTGGAACTCGCTGATGGGCTGGCCGAACGCGGTGCGGTCCTTGGAGTACGCCACCGACTCCTCCAGCGCCCCGCGCAAGAGGCCCACCGACAGCGCGCCGATGGTGATGCGGCCCTTGTCGAGGATCTTCAGCGTGTCGATGAAGCCCCGGTCCACCTCGCCCACGATGGCGTCGTCGCCCAGCTCCACGTTCTCCAGGATGAGCTCCGCCGTGTCCGAGGAGCGCATGCCCAGCTTCCCGTGGATGGAGCGCTGGCTGAAGCCCGGCACGCCCTTCTCCAGCACGAAGGCGGTGATGCCCTTCTGGCGCTTCTCCGGCGACGTGAGCGCCAGCACCACGAACACATCCCCCACGGTGCCCTGGGTGATGAACATCTTGGCGCCGTTGAGCACCCACTTGTCGCCCTTGCGCACGGCGGTGGTGCGCATGCCGGACGCGTCGGACCCGGATCCCGGCTCGGTGAGGCCCCACGCGCCCAGCCACTCGCCGGTGGCCAGCTTCGGCAGGTAGCGCTGGTGCTGCGCCTTGTTGCCGAAGACGCGCACGTGGCTGGTGCCCAGGCCGTTGTGGCTGGCCACCGTGAGGGCGAGCGAGCCGTCGTAGCGGGCGATCTCCTCCACGGCCACCGCCACGGCGAGCGAGTCCATGGCCGCGCCCCCGTACTCCTCGGCGACGAGCATGCCCAGCACGCCCAACTGGCCCAGCTCCTTCACCACCTCCATGGGGAACTTCTCATCCTTGTCCCAATCGCGCGCATACGGCTTCACGCGGCGTTCGCAGAATTCACGGAGGGAGGCCTGGAGGGCGCGGTGGCTGTCGGGAAGTTCGAAGTCCATGGTCGGGCGGGGAATCTAGCTCAGGTGGAGACGACTCAAACGGGATACACACCGTGCTTCTTTTCCGCACGGGGCTGGAAGCGCTCCGCGTACAGCGCATACCGCTGCAACAGCTCGCCGCGCAGGGAATCGCCGGGAATCACCGCGTCGATGATGAGCTCGCTGGCCAGCTTGTAGATGTCCACGTCCTGCTTGTACTCGTCGCGCAGCTTCTGGACGTAGGCCGGCCGCTCGGCCTCCGGCAGCTCTTGAATCTTGTTGAAGTAGACGGCGTTGACCGCCGCCTCCGGGCCCATCACGGCGATCATCGCCTGGGGCAGCGCCAGGGTGGCCTCCGGGGCGAAGCCGGGGCCGCTCATGGCGTAGAGGCCCGCGCCGTACGCCTTGCGCACCACCACGCAGATGCGCGGCACGCTGGCCTCCGACACCGCGGAGATCATCTTCGCGCCCGCGCGGATGATGCCCGCTCGCTCCACCTTGGTGCCGATCATGAAGCCCGGCACGTCCGCCAGGTACAGCAGCGGAATGTTGAACGCGTCACACAGCCAGATGAACCGGGCCGCCTTGTCCGCGCTGTCCACGAACAGCACGCCACCCTTGTACTTGGGCTGGTTGGCCACGATGCCCACCGGCTGCCCGCCGATGCGCGCAAGGCCGGTGATGAGCTCCTGGGCGAAGAGCTTCTTCACCTCGAACCAGCTGCCCTCGTCGATGAGCTCCGCGATGAGCGCGTGCATGTCGAAGGGCTTGTTCTGATCCGGCGGGATGATCTCATCCACGCGCTTGCCGCTGTGCTTGGGGGCCTTGAGTTCCGCGCGCGGCGCGGGCTTCGTGAAGTTCTCCGGGAAGAACGCCAGGTACTGCTTCGCCGCGGCGATGGCCTCCTGCTCCGTCTTCACCAGCACGTCGCCCACGCCGGACACCGAGCAGTGCATCTTCGCGCCGCCCATCTCCTCCAGCGTGACCTTCTCGCCGATGACCATCTCCGCCATGCGCGGGCTGCCCAGGTACATGGACGCGTTGCCGTCCACCATGATGACCAGGTCGCAGAACGCGGGGATGTACGCGCCACCGGCGGCGGACGGCCCGAAGAGCAGGCAGATCTGCGGCACCACGCCCGACAGGTGGACCTCGTTGTAGAAGATGCGACCCGCGCCGCGCCGGCCGGGGAACATGTCCACCTGGTCGGTGATGCGCGCGCCCGCGGAGTCCACCAGGTACAGCAGCGGACAGCGCGACGCCTTCGCCGTCTCCTGGATGCGGAGGATCTTCTCCACCGTGCGCGCGCCCCAGCTGCCGGCCTTCACCGTGGAGTCGTTGGCCATGATGGCCACGGTGCGGCCCGCGATGCGCCCCAGGCCGGTGATGACACCGTCGGACGGCAGGTCCGGGTCCAGGTTGTTGGCGAGCTTTCCGTCCTCCACGAACGAGTCCGCGTCCACCAGCAGGCGGATGCGCTCGCGGGCGAAGAGCTTGCCGGCTTCAGCGTTCTTCGCGTGGTACTTGGGCGCACCACCCTTCTCCACCTGGGCGATCGTCTCGAGCAGCTTCGGGTCGTAGGACATGGCCCGGGCCACATACCAAAAACCCCCTGGCCTGGCTGCCTTCTTGCCATGGGTCCCGGCGGACGTGCCGTCCAGCGGACGACGCAAGGGGCCACGGTGAAGCACACCGGGGGCTGGCACCTGGGGCTTCCCTGCCTACCTTCATGTTGCACGAGGGGGGTGCACCCAGGCGGGCCACCCCACCCCGTGATTCATACCGGCCCAGGAGGGACCCATGTTCGGAGTGAAGAAGAAGACGTGGCAGGCGAAGGCTCTGGCCAAGAGCAAGATCTACCGCCAGTTCCTGGCGCACCAGCTGCTCGACCAGGTTCCCGAGTACGCCGACGTCGCCTCGAAGAAGGCCCGGAAGTCCTGGGACAACTTCGATGCCGACGACGCGCTGCGGTATGTGGGATTGACGACGTACAAGCCGGCGAGCACGGGCCTGGGCGGCATCGGCGCGTTCCTGCTGGGCGCCGCCGCGGGCAGCATCGTGGCGCTGCTGCTGGCGCCGCGTCCGGGCACCGAGCTGCGCACCACCGTCAAGGACAAGGCGATGGGCTACATCAACAAGCAGGGCGTGAACATCGGCGGTGAGAAGACCGCCAGCGCCTAGCGTCCCACGTCAGGTTGGGACCAGGGGCGGAAGGTCCGCGGGCGACCGCGGGCTTGCCGCCCCTGTCGCTTTCGTGGGGCTCAGCGGCCTTTATAGACAGGAGGACGCTTCTCCGCGAAGGCGCGGAGTCCTTCCAACCGGTCCTCTGTCTTGAGCACCTCTTCGTACTTCTTGAGCTCCAGCGCGAGCGCGTCGTCCAGCTCCAGCCCGGTGCCCTCGTCGATGGCGTGCTTCGCCGTGGCCACCGCCACGGGCGCGTTCTCCACGACGGCCTCCGCGAGCTGGAAGGCGACCTGGAGCAGGTGCCCTTCCGGGGCCAGCCGGTTGACCAGGCCGATGCTGAAGGCCTCCGCCGCGTTGACGCGCCGGGCGGTGAGGATGAGGTCCTTGGCGCGCCCCGGGCCGATGAGCCGCGCCAGCCGCTGCGTGCCGCCGCCGCCGGGGATGATGCCCAGCTTCACCTCGGTGAGGCCCAGTTCGGTGGCCGGCGAGGCGACGCGCAGGTCGCACGCAAGCGCCAGCTCCGTGCCGCCGCCGAAGGCCGCGCCGTTGATGGCGGCGATGAAGACGCAGTCGCTCTTCTCCACCGCGCGGAAGGTCTGGCGCAGGCCGTCCAGGAAGGCGCGCACCTCCGGCTCCGCCATGCCGGCGCGCTCCTTGAGGTCCGCGCCCGCGCAGAAGGCCTTGTCGCCCGCGCCGGTGATGATGACCGCGCGCACGTCGCGGCTGGCGGACACGCGGGCCACGAGCTGGCCCAGTTCCTGGAGCATCGCGCGGCTGATGGCGTTGCGGCGGCTCTCCCCGTCGATGGTCCAGATCTCGATGGCGCCGCGGGCGTCGACCTTGAACTCCGGCATCTTCGCTCCCCGTGGCGGGCCGCATCGGGCGACCCGCGTGAATGGCGCGCAGCCTGTGACGGGTTCTCCAGTCTGGCAAGCCGTAAACGGATAGGATTTCGCCCATGCCTTCGTGCCCTCCGACGAAACGCCCGTGGCAATGGTCGCCTGGATCGCGCACCGTCCTCGCCCTGCTCGTGCTGGCCCTGCCGCTGGTGGCCCTGGCGCGCGGCGGTGGAGGCGAGCACTACACGTCCGGGCGGGATCGCGGCGGCGGTGGCGGGGGGGGCGACGGCCTGCCCCTCTGGCTGCTCTTCGACCTGGTGCGGATGATCTTCCTGTACCCGAAGGTCACCCTGCCCCTGCTGCTCATCGGCGGCGTCCTCTACTGGCTCTACAAGCGCAACCTGCACCCCACCGCCACCACCCAGCGCGCGTTGGATCAACGCGAGGCGGAGGTGCGCACGCAGGTGACCGGCCGCGACGTGCAGGGCTGGGTCAACGCGCTGAGGCTCAAGGACCCGTCGTTTGAAATCCAGCCCACGCTGGACAAGGTGCGCTGGCTCTTCCTGGAGCTGCAGAAGTCGTGGTTCCGCCGCGACATGACGCCCGTGCGCCCCTTCTTGTCGGACGCGACGTGGCAGCGCTTCAACGTGCAGCTGCAGCTCATGAAGGCCCAGGGCGTGCGCGACGCGCTGGCGGACATCAAGGTGGAGGACGTGCAGCTCATTGGGCTGCACCAGACGAACTGGTACGACAGCATCCACGTGCGCGTGCGCGCCAGCATCCGCGACACGGACGTGCCCGCGGACCAGACGGACGCGCAGGCCATGGCCGCCGCGAAGAAGGTGGCCGCGGAGTCCTTCACGGAGGTGTGGACCTTCGTGCGCAAGCCCGGCGCGCAGACGCGCATCGGCGAGGATCTGTTCCAGGGCAAGTGCCCCAACTGCGGTGCCCCGTACAAGGGCGGCGCGTCCAACACCTGCGAGTTCTGCAACGCGGTGGTGAACTCCGGCAACTACGACTGGACGCTCGCGGAGATCACCCAGGGCGTGGAGCACGTGCGCCACCACAAGCAGGTGGACGGCCTGATGCAGGCCCGCGCGGACGACCCGGCGCTCAACCTGGAGATGCTGGAGGACCGCGCGTCGCTGCTGTTCTGGAAGTGGATCGACGCGCAGAGCCGCAACGAGCCGCAGCGCCTGTCCAAGGTCGCCAACGCGGAGGTCCTCACACGCCTGTCGGGAGAGCTGGACGAGCTGGGCAAGCGCGGCCGCCGTCGCGTCTTCCTGGAGTGCGCCGTGGGCGCGGTGGACGTGCGCGCGTTGGAGGTGCACCCGGGGTCGCTGGATGAGGCCCAGGTGGAGATCCGCTGGAGCGCGCGCATGGGCATCGGCCCCGTGAACGAGCGGCCTCCCAGCCTGCCCACCGTGCCGCAGCGCTGGGTCTTCACGCTGGTGCGCCGCCATGGCGCGCAGACGAACACGGACACCGGCATGTCCACGGACCGCTGCCCGCAGTGCAACGCGCCCCTCACCAACAGCGGCGCCAACACCTGCGAGTTCTGCGGCACGGTGCTGGGCACCGGCGAGCGCGACTGGGTGCTCGCGTCCGCCCTCCCCTTCGAGTCCTGGAACGTGCGGCAGGATCAGCGCCACTCGGCCGTGTCCGCCCGTCGCCAGCAGGCCCGTGAGGAGCAGCGCGGCGCCGTCGTGGCCCCCGTCGAAGGCGACCGGGTGATGACCGACCAGAAGGAGCGCGAGCGGCTGCTCTACATGATGGCGTCCATCGCCGCCGCCGACGGCGAGGTCTCCAACGCCGAGCGCCGGCTGCTCAAGCTGTGCGCGGAGCGCTGGAGCGTGTCCTGGGCCAACGTGGAGATGGCGCTCAACGCCGGGCCCCAGCTCTTCGAGCGGCTGGTGCCTCGCGGCAGCCCGGAGGCGGAGGTGTTCCTGCGCCACATCGTGGAGATGGCGCTGGTGGACGGCCGCATCGACCGCAAGGAGCGCAAGATGCTGGAGATCGCCGCCCAGCACCTGGGCCTGGAGTCCCGGCTGTCCGCGATGCTGGGGGACCACTAGAAACGCGGCGCCCCCAGGTGCCTCAGGTCTGCGCGCGGCGGGAGGACTTCTTCTCCCGTTCGCCCAGCGCTGCCTGGAGGTACTTGCCCGCGAGCTTGCGTCCGATCAGCTCCTGGGCGATCTCCCCGGCCTCCACCAGCTTGTCCAGGTCGATGCCGGTGTCCACGCCCATGCCGTGCAGCATGAACACCGCGTCCTCGGAGGCCAGGTTGCCCGCGGCCCCGGGGGCGTAGGGACAGCCGCCCAACCCGCCGATGCTCGCATCGAACGTGGTGACGCCCGCGGACAGACCCACGAGCGCGTTCGCGAGCGCGGTGCCTCGCGTGTCATGCAGGTGCAGCGCCAGGGTGTCCACCGGCATGTGCTGGAGCAGCGCGCCCAGAATCTCTTCCGTCTGCCGGGGCGTGCCCACGCCGATCGTGTCGCCCAGGCTGAGCTGGTAGATGCCCGCGTCCACGAGCTGGCGACAGATGTCCACCACGCGCTCCACCGGGACGTGGCCCTCGTAGGGGCAGCCCCACACGGTGGACAGGTAGCCACGCACGCGCATGCCCCCCCTGCGGGCGGCGGCGGTGACCTCCTTCGCGCCGGCCAGTGCCTCCGCGATGGTCTTGTTGATGTTCTTCTTGGAGTGGGCCTCCGACGCGGAGATGAACACCGCGGCCTCCTCCAGGCCCGCCGCCTGCGCGCGCTCCAGGCCCTTCAAGTTGGGCACCAGCGCGGAGAAGACGACGCCGGGACGGCGGCCCACCTGCTTGAGCAGCTCCTCCGCGTCCGCGAGCTGGGGGATCCACTTGGGTGACACGAACGAGGTCACCTCGATGCGCTTCTCCCCCGCCGCGACCAGGGCGTTGATGAGCCGCGCCTTGTCCCGCGTGGGCAGCGTCCTCAGTTCGTTCTGGAGGCCGTCCCGGGGACCGACCTCATACACGTCGACATGACGGGGCAGATGCCCCAACAGGCCGACCCGCGTTCGCGCTGGTTCTTTCGGATCCACTTGGACGTGTCCTGGGCGCGGTACGCGGGCCTGCTTCAGCCCTGCCGGAGCCCTGCTCCCACGATGAGGTCGAGGTCGGTCGAGTCGGGTGTCATCGGCCCGGTATCCAGGCCTCCGTGCACCCACGCCATCGAAAAGCCCGTGCTTTCCAACAGCCCCCTGAGTTCCGCAAGAGGATAGTAACGAATGGCGTACGCCGCCCGCAGCACGCGTCCCTCCGGCAGCGTCAGTTGACGCTGCCCCACATCCCGTCCACGCGTCGCGTCGAAGCGGCTCTCCTCCTCCAGGAGACTCCCATCCGGTAACCGCTGGCGGAACGCCGCGCCCGGGGATTGCGCCAGCCGCTCATGGGGCACCGTCTGGAACACGAGCAGCCCCCCGGGCCGCAGCACCCGCGCCACCTCGCGCAGCACCTGGACGTGCTCCGCGTCCGAGAAGGCGAAGAGTGTCGAATACCAGGCGTATGCGCCCCCCAGCGCCCCGGCCTGGAAGGGCAGCGCCCGCAGGTCACCCCGCACCACCGGGAAGCCGGGCCGGCGCAGGCGCAGCGACAGCGGATCCCTTTCCAGGCCCACCACCCGCCCGGCCAGCGCCCCCGACGCGTTGAGTCGCGCCGCGTGCCGGCCGTGGCCACAGCCCAGGTCCACCACCGGCCCCTCCACGTCCGCGAACGCCCGGGAGAGGTACTCCGCTTCCCGGGCCGTCACCTCCTCGGAGAGGAACGGCAGCGTGCTGCGCAGGTACAGCTCCCCGAAGAAGTCGTCGGACACGGGCGCCTGGACGTGGAGCCGCGCGCTTCAGCGCTTCGTCGCGGCAAGCGCGGGCAGCTTCGCGCCCAGCCGGCGCACGGCCTCGTCCAGCACCCCTTCCGTCTTGCAGAAGGCGAAGCGCGCGAAGCGCTGGCCCAGGTGCCGGTGCTCCGGGCCGTAGAAGACGCTGGGGGGAATGGCCGCCACGCCCACCTGCGTCACCAGGTGCCGGCAGAAGGCCACGTCGTCCTCGAAGCCGTAGCCGGAGATGTCCGCGAGAATGAAGTAGCTGCCCTCGGGCGCGAACGCGGTGAGGCCCGCCGCGCGCAGGCCCGTGAGCAGCCGTTCGCGCTTCTGCGTGTAGAGCGCCGTCAGCTCCTGGAAGTACGCGTCCGGCAGCCGCAGCCCGGCGGCCATGGCCACCTGGAACGGCGATGCGGTGGCGAAGGTGACGAACTGGTGCGCGCGCTGCACCGCGTCCCGCAGCGGCGGCGGCGCGATGATCCAACCGATCTTCCACCCCGTGAGGCTGAAGGACTTGCCCGCGCTGCTCACCGTCACCGTGCGGTCCGCGAGCACCGGCACCGTGGCGGCGCGGATGTGGCGCGCCGGGGCGAAGACGATGTGCTCGTAGACCTCATCCGACAGCACCTTCGCGTCGTGCTCCGCGCAGAGGTTGCCCAGGAACTCCAGCTCCTCGCGGGTGAAGACCTTGCCCGTGGGGTTGTGGGGCGAGTTGAGGATGAGCAGCCGCGTGCGCGGGCCGAAGGCCGCCTTCACCTCGTCCCGGTCGAACCACCACGCCGTGTGCTCCGCGTCCGGCGGGCGCAGGGGCACGTAGCGCGGCGTGGCGCCGACGAAGGCGATGCTCGCGTCGTAGGAGTCGTAGAACGGCTCGAAGACGACGACCTCATCGCCTGGATCCACGAGCCCCAGGAGGACATCGAGGATGGCCTCGGTCGCGCCGCTGGTGACGGACACCATGGTGTCCGGATCCACGCGGTGGCCATGGAAGCGCTCCGAGTGCTCCGCGATGGCGTCGCGCAGGACCTTCGCGCCCGTGCCCGGGGCGTACTGGTTGACGCCCCCCTGGATGGCGTCCCAGGCGGCCCGCTTGATGTCGTCCGGCCCGTCGAAGTCGGGGAAGCCCTGCCCCAGGTTCACGGCCTGGTGCTTCAGCGCCAGCGCGCTGAACTCGGAGAAGACGGTGGTGCCGAAGCGGGAGACGCGCTGCGAAAGGATGGGCCGGGGGGACATGGGGCGGGCCTCTGGAGGGGCGCCAGCGCTCGCCCTCCCCGACCGTGGGAGGTGACCGGCTGGCGGTTCAGGGCCTGACGATAGCGTCCACGGGCACGGAGCGCGCGTTCTGTTCCACCGCCCGCTGCCGGGCGGCCCGGGACAGCGCCAGGGCCAGCCCCGTCACCACCAGCACCAGCGGCACCGCGCACACCAGGTCGATGGTGTAGTGGAAGCGCCCCGCCAGCGTCGCGAAGATGAGGCCCAGGCCCGGGAACAGCATCACCCAGAAGAAGCGCCGGGCGAACCGGAACGCGTAGAAGAGCACCACCAGCGCCACCCCGGTGTGCCCGGAGGGGAAGCAGTCCCGGGTGTACACCGGCGAGCGCATCATCGACTCCAACAGCGGCGTGAGCACCCACCCGCGCAGCCCGCCGTCGAACGCACCGATGAGGAAGTAGCGCGGCCCCACCGCGGGCACCAGCGAGTACGCCGCGTAGTTGAAGCTCAAAAGCAGCCCCAGGCCCAGCAGGTACTCATCGAAGCCTGGAGACGGGCCCCGGGCGCGCGCGTACAGGAAGATGCCCAGCAGCAGCGGCCAGATGAAGTGGCCGTAGTAGCAGAGCATCAGCACGTCGTTGGCCCACGGGGGCACCACGTGCGACAGGGACACCGCCGCCTGGAAGCCGAAGAGCCGCTCGTCCACCGCGATGAGCTGGGCGTCCTTCACCAGCGGGTTCATCCAGTCGACGATGGGGCCCAGCCACCCGTGCGACAGGGCCGACACAGGCAGCAGCCAGAAGTCCGCCGCCACGGCGATGAGGGGCTGGCGCGGGAAGCGCGCCTCCAAGAGGCGCAAGAGGGGCACGCCCAGCGCCATCAGGCCGAACAGGCAGGCGCTGCGCAGGGAATGGGGCGCCCAACGGGCCGGGCCCACGCACACCAGGGCCGCCACCGAGCAGGCGGCCATCAGGACGATGTCCACCTGGCGGAAGCGCACGAGCGCCTCCTCCGACGGATACCGGAGCCGAACCTGGGGCCGCACGCGCCCCTCGCTGAAAGACCAGATGTTCACGCCGATTTGCGCTCCCCCGGCGATTCGGCAGACGACAGCTCGCCGGCTCCCCCGAGATTGAGGCTCCGCACCATCGCCCCCGCTTCGGGCACCACCGCGGACCGCCGCCCCTTCCACCGCTCCAGCAGCGCCAGCATGGCCGGGAAGAACACCGTCGTCCCCAGGAAGGTGGACACGACCCCCAGCAGCGCAATCTGTCCAATGCTCCGCAAACCCTGGTGGTTGGCCACCAGCAGCGCTCCGTAGCCCGCCGCGTTGGACAGGGTGGCCACCACCGCCGCGAAGCCGGTGTTGCGCACCACCCGACCCAGCGACCCGGGGCCCTCTTCCTCGTACCGGTGGAACAGGTGCACCGAGTTGTCCACCGCGATGGCCAGCAGGTTGGGCAGCACCACCGCGTTGATGAAGTTGAGCTGCACGTCGAAGAGGTACATCCCCCCCGCGAGGCAGGTCATCCCCAGGAACAGCGGGCCCGCCACCAGCAGCGCCTTCTTGAGGCTGCGCAGGCTGATCAGGATGACGCCGAACACCACCGCCGCCGCGGACCAGAGGATGAACGGACCATCCCCCCGGACCAGGGAGAAGATGCGCGCCGCGATGCGGTTGCTGTCCAGCACCGCCAGGTCGACGCCCTTCGCCCGGGCGCCCACCACCACCTCATCCAACTGCGCCGCCCAGCGGTTCAAGTCCTGCGTGTCGTAGTTGGACACCGACGGGAACAGCAGCAGGAACATGCCCCTGCCATCCAGCGCCTCGAACCGGCGGCGCGCCTCCACCGGCACCTGCTCCAGGCCGTAGGGCTTCGCGTCCACCATCTCCCGGAACTCCCGCACCCGGGCGTCGGCCTGGGCGGACTTCGGCAGCCCGTCCAGCAGCGCGCGGATGAGGCCCAGCTCCTGAGCGTGCCCCGCCGCGTCCGAGGGCACCAGGTCGCTCAACGAAGCGGTGCGCAGGAACACGGAGTTGGCGCCGTTGCGCGCCTTCACCTCCGCGATGACGGCCTCCACCTTGCGCACCTGCTCCAGCGAATCCACCGCGAGGATGGCCGGGTTGAGCGGCGCGCCGATCTGCTCCGTGATGTGGTCATCCAGCCGCGACGCCGGGGAGTCCCCCTTCAGGTTGCGCAGGTTCGTCTCGAAGCCCAGGCGGGGCGCGATCCGCACCGAGTACGCGGCGAAGCCCACCACCAGGAGCGCGATGGCGGTGATGAGCCCCGTGGGCCAGCGGCGCCACTCCTTCTGGGGCACGGCCGGCGCGGCGGGCGTCGGAGCCTGGAGCGCCGCGGCGTCCGGGGCGGCCTCCTTGCGGAAGGGGCGGATCCGCTCCGCGATGGCGAGCAGCGACGGGCCCAGCGCGTACGCGGACAGCACCGCCATCATCACGCCCAGGCCCGCGAGCAGGCCGAACTGCTGGAAGGCGTGGAACTGCGCCAGCATCAGCACGAGGAACGCCGCCGCGTTGGTGAAGGCGGACGTGAGGGCGCCGCTGAAGGTGCCGCGCACCGCGGCCGTCAGCGCCTCGCGCACCCCGTGCCGCTCCCGCTCCTCCCAGTAGCGCATCGCCAGGTGCACGCCGTACTCGATGCCCAGGCCGATGAGGATGGCGACGAGGAAGCCCGTCACGATGTTCAGGTGCCCGATGGCCCCTTGCGCGAACGCGAACGTCAGCACCAGCCCCACCACCACCGGCACGCCCACCACCGCCAGCGCCGACACGCGCCGCGTCGCCAGCAGGATGAGCCCCACCGCGATGAGCGCGGACAGCAGGCCCGCGTTCGACAGGTCGCGGCGCATCACCGCGTCTTCTTCAATGCGGTTCTGGAAGTTGCCCGTCGCCTCCAGCGTCACGCCCGGGTGCTGCTCCGCCGCGAGCGTGCGGCCCGTCTCCAGCGCCGTCGCCACGAAGCGCCGGGCGAAGTCCAGGTCCCCCGCCGTCCCCGACGGCTTGATCATCAGGTAGACCTCCGAGCCGTCCTTGCTGGCCAGCGTCTCCGGGACCGCCGTGTCCGGCGTGTGCCTGCGGGCGATCTCCTCGAAGGTGGGCGGGGCCTGCTCCGCGCCCAGGTCCACGAACAGGGGGCTTGCGCGCTCCTTCTCGTAGCGGACCCGCGCCTCCAGGTCCTTTCGCAGCGCGGCCACGCTCTGCGTGGGCAGCAGCAGCAGGCCGTGGCGGCGGAAGAAGGCGACGTCGTAGTGGTGCTCGACGTAGCGGACCTCCGGCAGGGCCTCCAGCCGCTTCTGAAGTTCAGCGGCGTAGCTTCTCAGGGCCGGCGGTGTTCCACCCTTCGCCATGATGACGAGGTACCCGTCTCCCCCCGCCTTCTCTGACACGCGTGTCAGATCCCGGACCTCCGGAGCCCCCTCCGGGAGCAGCTCCACGAAGGACCCGCGGAACTCCAGACGCGACGCGACGAGCCCCGCGGCGAGCGTCACCAGGGCGACAGCGAGCAGCACCTGCCAGGGCCGCGACATCGCCGTCCCGATGAAGCCTTCGAACCACCGCTGTCGTCGCGTTTGGGACACCGTCTGCTCCTCTGATGCGTGCCGGCAAAGCAAGAAGCCGGCCACAAGCAAGGCCCCCAAAACAGATGGCCCCTCGAAACCCATTCCCCGTGTGAACCCGTGTGTGCCCGGGGTACCGGAACTCTCACTGGCGGACAATGTTCTGGAGGCGCGGCGTGCCACCGTTGCGCCATCCCTGTCAAGGCGCGCCCTGACACAGATGCCCCACGCGGCGAGCGAGGGAACCGTCCCTGCCTTGACAGTGTGGATTTCCCTCTTTATTCACCCCCACGCGTCGTCCCCTGGGTGGTCACGCGCGCCGGGCGGTCCGAAAACGGAGCGAGCCCTGCATCTGGAGATCGGCTCGGATCACCCCCCGACGCGTAAGAAAGACCACCATGAGCGACGTGTTCGACAAGTGCCGTACCTGGAAGGACTACCGCATCGCCAAGGCCACCGGCCTGTATCCGTACTTCCGGCGGGTCATCATGGTGGGCTCGAACAACTACCTGGGCCTGGCCGCGGATCCGCGCGTGAAGGAAGCGGCCATCAAGGCGACGGAGAAGTTCGGCACCACGTGCTCCGGCTCGCGCCTGCTCAACGGCACGCTCGCGCTGCATGAGGAGCTGGAGGCGCGGCTGGCGAAGTTCCTCAACCGCGAGTCCGCCATCGTCATCTCCACCGGCTTCCAGACGAACCTGGCGCTCGCGTCCATCCTGGGCCGCCACGACATCGTCTTCAGCGACCGCCAGAACCACGCCTCGCTGGTGGACGGCGTGCGCCTGTCGTTCGCGACGGAGCGCAAGTTCCGCCACAACGACATGGAGCACCTGGAGCAGCTGCTGGCCGCGGCGGAGCCGGGCGCCGGGAAGATCATCGTCACGGACGGCGTGTTCTCCATGGAGGGCGACGTCTGCAACCTGCCCCGCATCGTGGAGCTGTCCAAGCAGTACAACGCGCGCGTGATGACGGATGACGCGCACGCCATGGGCGTGCTGGGCGAGCTGGGCCGGGGCACCTCCGAATACTTCGGCCTGGAGAAGGACGTCGACCTCGTCATGGGGACGTTCTCCAAGAGCTTCGCGTCGCTGGGAGGCGTGCTCGCGGGCCCGTTCGACGTCATCAACTACATCCGCCACAAGGCCCGCTCGGTCATCTTCTCCGCGTCCATGACGCCCGCGTCCATCGCGGCGGCGCTCAAGGCGACGGAGATCATCGAGGCGGAGCCGGAGCGCCGCGCGCGCCTCTTGGACATCGCGGAGAAGATGCACAACGGCTTCCGCGCCATGGGCTTCGACACGGGCGTGTCGGTGACGCCGGTGGTGCCGGTGCACATCGGCGATCAGGTGAAGTGCTTCCGCTTCTGGCGCGCGCTGCACGAGGCGGGCGTGTTCGCGAACCCCGTGATTCCCCCGGCGGTGGAGGCGGGCCACGCGCTCATCCGCACCAGCTACATGGCCACGCACACGGATGCGCAGCTGGATCAGGTGCTGGACACCTTCGAGAAGATCGGCCGCAAGCTGAACGTCATCCCGGAGACGCGCCCCACCGTGTACGAGCCGGTGCAGATCGCCCGGCCGGGTGCGGGCGTGCGCGGCAACAAGGCGAGCGAGACGTGGGCCGCGGGCTCCGCGGGCCTGCTCGCCGACAAGGGCTTCTCGCTGGAGCAGCTGTCGCGCATGTCGTCGCGCGAGATGGCGGGCAAGTTCTTCGACGCGGTGGAGCAGCTCACCTGGCGCGCGGCGAACCTTCAGCCAGAGGACCTGCGCCGGCTGGGTGGCGCGCCCAAGAAGCTCTGGGAGAAGCGCAGCGAGCTGGGCGGCCTGCTCCTGGAGAAGGGCGCCCACCTGTTCATGCGCAACGGCGACGGTTCCTCCGACGGCAACCAGGCCGAAAGGAACTGAGCCTCCCTCATGGCCCACCCCGCCGAGCACGACGTCGCCTCCTCCTCCCCTTCCCCCATGCCCTCGGACGTGCAGGTGACGCCCGTGCGCGGCGCGGCCGACCGGACGGCCTTCATCCGGCTGCCGTACGGCCTGTACCGTGACGACCCGAACTGGGTCCCGCCGCTGGAGATGGAGCGCAAGGACTTCCTGGACCCGAAGAAGAACCCCTTCTTCGACTACGCGGAGGTGGAGCTGTTCCTCGCGCGGCGTGGCACGGAGGTGGTGGGCCGCGTGGCCGCCATCAAGAACCCGCGCCACATGGAGGTCCACGGCACGAAGGAGGGCTTCTTCGGCCTCTTCGAGTGCGTGAACGACGCGGGCGTCGCCCGGGGCCTGCTGGACGCCGTCAGCGCGTGGCTGAAGGCGCGCGGCATCGACCGGGTGCTGGGGCCGGCCAACTTCTCCTCCAACCAGGACTGGGGCCTGCTCGTGGAGGGCTTCGACACGCCCCCCGCGCTGATGATGCCGTACAACCCCACGTATTACCTGGGGCTGCTGGAGACGTGCGGCTTCACCAAGGCGAAGGACCTGTGGGCGTGGGAGCTGTCCTCGGCCGCGGAGCCGCCGGCGAAGGTGGCCCGCATCGCGGACAAGATCCGTCAGCGCGAGGGCGTCACCGTGCGCCCCGTGAACCTGAAGGACTTCCCCGCGGAGGTCGCGCGCATCAAGGAGATCTACAACTCCGCCTGGGAGAAGAACTGGGGCTTCATCCCGTTCACCGAGCGCGAGTTCGACCACATGGCCAAGGAGATGAAGGCCATCGTGCGTCCGGAGCTGGTGCTCATCGCGGAGGTGAAGGGGGAGCCCGTCGCCTTCTCCATGACGCTGCCGGACGCCAACCCGGCCTTCAAGGCCGCCAACGGGCGGCTCACCACCTTCGGCCTGCCCATTGGTCTGGCGAAGCTGGTGCTGGCGTCGCGGCGCCTCAAGCGGCTGCGCCTGCTCACGCTGGGCATCAAGGAGGGCTACCGGCGCCGCGGCCTGGACGCCATCCTGTACCTGGACACGCTGCGCACCGCGAAGGCGCTGGGCTACACGGGTGGGGAGATCTCCTGGACGCTGGAGGACAACCACCTGGTCAACCGCGCCATCGAGTCCATGGGCGGCCAGCGCTCCAAGACGTACCGCGTGTTCCAGCGGCCCGTCTGAGCTCGCCGTCTGGGGGGCCGCGCCCGGGGTGCTGGCGGCGGTGTCCTTCGCCGGAGCCGCGCTGCTCTCGGCGTTCTGCTTCTCCAGCTGGGCGCGCTTGGACTTCAGCGTCGAGAGCAGGCCGTCGAAGCCCTTCGTCTGGAGGATCTTCCGGAACTGGCCGCTGTACGTATCAACCAGGGACACCTCATCGGTGACGACGTCGTAGATGCGCCATTCCGCCTTGGGCGAGGCGCGGAAGAGCTTGTAGTCCACGGGCACCTGATCCGACTTCACGGTGAGCTTCGTGTCGACCGTGGCCTCGTTCCCCTGCACGCTCTCCTTGCCGTAGGCCACCGCCGCGTTCGCCTGGCCGATGGCCTTCTGGGCGTACGAAGCGCGCAGCAGGCCCGTCATGGTGTCGGTGAACTCCTTGCGCTGGGCGGCGTTGAGCTTCGCCCACTCCTTCTCGCCCATGGCGCGCTTGGCGAGTTCCTCGAAGTCGACGAACTTCTCCACGACGGACGCCAGCGACTGGGCGTTGGCGCCGGGGGCATTGGCGGCCTTCTGGACGCCTTCGTTGCCCGACTTCACGACATTGAGCGGGGCCACGGGCGCGGCGGCGAGCAGCGTGGCGGCAAGCAGGGAAGCAATCATTTTGATGAAGCTCCGGGTTGAAGGACGCGTGAAACGACGCGTTGGAGGACTGGAAGCCTGGAAGGGTTATTCATCCGAGGCTGGGATCGCACCCGTCACGCGTGCCAGGGAGGCCATACCCACGCGCACATCGAACCAGCTCTTGCCCCGCTCCGCCGACGCCTGGGCCAGCGCGGTGAAGGAGTCCACCAGTTCACGGGTGTCGCCGGTGCCCAGGTCGAACGCCGCGTAGGCCGCCGTGGCCCAGCGCTTCGCGTTCTTCTCCGCCTCCGTGAAGGACTTCGCCCGGGCGTAGGCCGCGACGAGCTGGCCCTGCACCTGGGTGACCTCCAACTGGATGCCGGCCTTGAGCGTCTGTTCCTGCGCGCGCAGCTTGTCCAGCTCCGCGCGGGCCTGATCCAACTGGGCGTCCTTGATGGGGATGTCGAAGGTGCCTCGCACCACCAGGCCCAGGCCCACGGTGCGGTCGTTGTACGGATCATACGCGAAGGGGCTGCGCTGGCGCGTGGCGCTGCTCGTCCAGCGCACGTCGTAGAAGCCCGCGAGGCCCAGGTCCGGGTAGAAGCTGCGCTCGCGGATGATGACCTCCTGCTCGCGCGCGATGATGCCGGCGGCGATGGCCTTCAGCTCCGGACGGCGCTCGTTGGCTTGCTTCAGCGCGGTCTCCAGGTCGGGGACCTTCACGTCCTCGCGCAGGGGTAGCTCCTCCTCCACCACCTCCACGTCATCGTCCGGGGCGGCGCTGGCCAACAACCGGATGGCGGTGCGCGCGAACTGCTCGCCCTGCACGGCGCTGGCGCGCTGGGACTCCACGAGCTGGCGGAAGTATCCCAGCTTGTACGTGTCCAGCTTGGACACCTGATCCGAGTCCTCCTTGAGCAGCGCGTCGATGCGGTCGCCCGCGTCCTTGAGGCGCTTGGACACGTCCTCCAACTGCTTCAGGCCGGTGCGCGCCAGCTGGTAGCCGTAGTACGCCTGCGCGGCCTGGAAGCCGGCCTCCGCGCGCACGCGCTCGCGCAACGCCGCGCCGACGACGGGGCCCTGCTCGCCCGCCTTCTCCAGCGCGGACAGCTTGCCAAAGGTGTACAGCGGCAGCACCGCGTTGCCGGTGGAGAACACCGTCACGCCCACCTTGCCGAAGTTCCAGTCGCCCTCCAGCGACGCCTCCGTGGTGGGAGGGCCGCCCAGGCCGTCGTTGCGCGCCTCGGGGACGGGGCCGCCCGCGCCCAGGGTGATCTCGAACTTGGGAAACCACGCCCACTTCGCCTGCTGGTACAGCGCCTGGAACTTGCGCAGCTCCGCGTCCGCCTCCGCCACGCGCGCGTCCTGGGCGCGGGCCCGCTTCACCAGTTGGGCCAGGGTGATGGGGCCCTTGGGCGCCTTCGTGCCGGCCCTGGCTCCAGGGGCGTCGGCCTCCGCGGAGGCTCCGGGCGCGGTGTTGCCGGGGACGTCGTTGCCCGGCGCGTTGTCCCGGGCTCCGGCGCCCGGCGCGGTGCCGACACCGGGGGTTCCCGTGCCCGGCGTGCCCTGCATCGTCGTGGACGTCTTGGGCGCGGTGGTGGTGGCGCTCTGGGCGGCGTTGCCGGCTTCGGCTGCCTGGCCCGTGTTCACCGGCGCCGGCCCTGGAGGCAGCGCCGAACGGGCGCCCGAAGCGGGGCTGCCCGAGGAGGTTCCCGTTCCAGAGGGCCCCGGCATGCCGGGCGTCCCCTGGGTGGCACCGGGGGTTCCCGGCGAGGGGACGGTGGCCGGTGACAGGTTGCCGGGAGAGGGGGCCGCGGTGCCTGGAGCCCCCGTTCCCGGAGCGTTCGAGGGGGCGGTCGTGGGAGAGATCTGCGCGCCCGAAACTCCTCCGGTGAGCATCATTGCCACTGCGACGACCCTACCGACGTCTCTGCCCATGCTGTGGTCCGCCTCGTGTGCGGCGGGCATATCCGGAAGCCCGCGCCGGTGCAGCATTTCTGTGCACCGGTGCGCACCTCCAGATGTCAGCTTCCGCCCAGTCCCGCTCCTGCGAGGAGGCCGCGTAGCGCGCGTGACAATCCACGACATTCATTTCAGACAAAGCTTGGTCGGCGCGCGGAGGGGTCGCAGAATCCCGCGCCGAGTTCGACGCCTTCCTTCAAGGAAATCCCCATGGCACACACCGACCGCGTCAAGCAGATCCTGTCCTGGTATCCCTCCGACAACCCCGGCACGCTGACCAACCTGGCGCGGCTGCTCAACAGCGGCACGCTGGCCGGCACGGGCAAGCTCGTCATCCTCCCGGTGGATCAGGGCTTCGAGCACGGCCCCGCGCGCTCCTTCGGTCCGAACCCGGCCGGGTATGATCCGGACTACCACGCGCAGCTGGCCATCGAGTCGGGCTGCAACGCGTACGCGGCGCCGCTGGGCTTCCTGGAGGCCGTCGCCGGCAAGCTCCAGGGCGAGATTCCCCTCATCCTCAAGCTGAACAACTCCGACTCGCTGGCCAAGACGGCCGCGCCCATGTCGGCGGTGACGTCGGCCGTGAAGGACGCAGTGCGCCTGGGCTGCACGGCGGTGGGCTACACCATCTATCCGGGCTCGGCCGCCCGCAACGAGCAGTACGAGGACCTGCGCGACATCATCGCGGAGGCCAAGTCCTACGGCCTGCCCACCGTGTTGTGGGCCTACCCGCGCGGCGCGCTGTCCAAGGAAGGCGAGCTGGCCATCGACGTGGTGGCGTACGCGGCGCAGATCAGCGCGCAGCTGGGCGCGCACATCATCAAGGTGAAGCCGCCCTCCGACTTCCTGGAGCAGCCCGAGGCGAAGAAGGCCTTCGAGAAGGCCAACATCCCCATCAAGACGCTGGCGGACCGCGTGCGCGAGGTCGTTCGCTCCGCGTTCAACGGCAAGCGCATCGTCATCTTCTCCGGCGGCGAGGCGAAGGAGACGTCGGCGCTCATCGACGACATCAAGCAGATCCACCAGGGTGGCGGCTTCGGCTCCATCATGGGCCGCAACGCGTTCCAGCGTCCGCACGCCGAGTCCGTGAAGCTGCTCAAGGACGTGATGAACATCTTCGCCGGCAAGTAGTCCCCGGCCGAAGTACGCCCGGCGCTTCGCCCCCCTTCCGACAGGTCGCAGAAGGGGGCTCGTCCGGGCGTGTTCCGGCGTCGACATCCGACGCCTGTCTGGCCCCCAGACAGGCTGCCCCCGGCGCTCCCTCCTGGCCTCCGCCAGCCCGTTCGGCTACGGACGCAGGCATGACGCATCGAAACCGGATGCCATCGCCAGACAGCACTCCGCCCTCCGAACCCGACGAAGCCGGGAGCGCGGTCGAGGAGGTGCTCGCCGGTGGCGGTGAGATGGGCGCCCTGATGCGGTCGATGGATTGGTCCACGACGCCGCTGGGCCCCGTGAAGGGCTGGCCGCAGTCGCTGCGCACCGCCGTCAGCACCTGCATCAACTCCGCCTTCCCCATGATGCTCTTCTGGGGGCCGGAGCTGGTGAAGCTCTACAACGACAGCTACCGGCCCATGCTGGGCAACAAGCACCCACAGTCCATGGGGCGCGCCGGCCGGGAGGTCTGGGCGGAGGCCTGGGACTTCATCGGCCCCCTGGCGGAGAAGGTCCGGACGGAGGCCCGTCCCCATTGGGCGGAGAACCAGTTGCTCCTCATGGAGCGCCACGGCTTCCTCGAGGAGACGTACTTCACCTTCTCGTACAGCCCCATCCGCGATGAGAGCGGAGGCGTGGGCGGCGTGCTCGACACCGTCATCGAGAGCACCGGCCAGGTGCTGGACGCGCGCCGGATCCGGATGATGCAGGAGCTGTCCACGCGCACCACCGGGAGCCTCCGGGTTCCCGACGCCCGCGCACGGGCCATGGAGGCGCTGGCCACCAACCCGGCGGACATCCCCTTCGCCCTGCTCTACCGGTTCGACGCGGACGGCACCGGAGCCTGGCTCGAAGGCAGGATGGGCCTGGACGCGGACAGTCCCCTCGCTCCTGAACGGATGCTCGCGCGCTCGGAGGTCCCCGCGCCCTGGCCCCTGGCCCAGGTGCTCCACTCCGGCCGTGCCGTGCACGTGGACGGACTGCGCGAGCGCTTCGGCGCCCTGCCCGGGCGCGAGGACCTGCCCCCGCCGGACTCCGCGCTCGTGCTGCCCATGGTCCAGCCCGGTGAAATGGGCCCGGCGGGAATGCTGGTGCTGGGCCTGTCCCCCCGGCTCCTGCTGGACGCGTCCTACCGCTCGTTCCTGAAGCTGGTCGCCAGCGGCCTGGGCTCCGCGCTCGCCAGCGCCCGCGCCTACGAAGAGGCCCGGCAACGCGCCGACGCGCTGATGGAGGTGGACCGGGCGAAGACGGCCTTCTTCTCCAACGTCAGCCACGAGTTCCGCACGCCCCTGACGCTGCTGCTGGGCCCGCTGGAGGACGTGCTCGCGGACGCGGAGCACCCGCTGGAGCCCCGGCACCAGGCGCAGCTCGAGCTTGCGCGGCGCAACGGCCAGCGGCTGCTCAAGCTGGTCAACAGCCTGCTCGACTTCAGCCGCCTGGAGGCCGGCCGGATGCAGGCCAGCTTCGAGCCCACCGACCTCCCCGCGCTCACCGCCGGACTGGCCGGGGCCTTCGACTCGCTGGTGGCGAAGGCCGGGCTGCGGCTGGTGGTGGACTGCCCTCCCCTGCCCGAGCCCGTCTGGGTGGACCGCGATCTCTGGGAGAAGGTCGTCCTCAACCTCGTCTCCAATGCCTTCAAGTTCACCTTCGAGGGCGAGATTCGCGTCGGGCTGAAGTGGCTCGGTGACCGGGTGGAGCTGTCCGTCAGCGACACCGGCACCGGCATCCCCGAGGCGGAGGTGTCCCGCGTCTTCGAGCGCTTCCATAGGGTGGAGGCCGCGCGGGGGCGCAGCCATGAGGGGAGCGGCATCGGCCTGGCGCTCGTCCAGGAGCTGGTGAAGCTGCACGGAGGCACCGTCTCCGTGAAGAGCACGGAGGGCCAGGGAAGCACCTTCACGGTGTCGCTGCCCACGGGCGCGGCGCACCTGCCGTCCGACCTGCGCCGGGACCGTCCAGCCGGCATTCCCCGGACCGCGACGAGCGAAGCGCTCGTCCAGGAAGCGGCCTGGTGGATCCCCTCCTCCGGCGGGCCCTCCACCATGGCCCGTCAAACCGCGTCCGGGGCCTCGCACGGCCACGTCCTGCTGGCGGACGACAACGCGGACATGCGCAGCTACGTCCAGCGGTCGCTCGAGGGCCGCTTCACGGTGGAGGCCGTGGCGGACGGACAGGCCGCGCTCGCCGCGGCACGGGAGCGCCCACCGGACGTGGTGCTGTCGGACGTGATGATGCCGGGACTGGACGGCTACGGACTGCTGCGCGAGCTGAGGGCGGACGCGCGCACGGCCCACGTCCCGCTCATCCTCCTGTCGGCGCGGGCGGGCGAGGAGGCGAAGGTCGAAGGACTCCAGGCCGGCGCGGACGACTACCTGGTGAAGCCCTTCGGCGTCCGCGAGCTGGTGGCGCGGCTGGAGGGAACGGTGAACGCCGCACGCGCCAGGAGGCAGCGCGAGGACCTGCTCCAGGCCCTCGAGCTCTCCGAGGCGCGCTACCGGCTGGCCACCCGGGCCACGAAGGACGCCATCTGGGACTGGGACCTGCGCACGCAGGAAGTGAACTGGAACGAGGGTGTGCAGACGCTGTTCGGCTACGCGGGCGACGCGGTCCAACCCACGTCCTCCTGGTGGTACGAAGCCATCCATCCGGACGACCGGGAGCGCGTGGTGGGCAGCATCCACGCCGTCATCGACGCGCCCGGGGACAGTGACTGGCGGGGCGAGTACCGGTTCCGCCGGCAGGACGGCACGTACGCCCAGGTGGAGGACCGAGGCTGGGTGGTGCGCGATGGCGCCGGCACGGCCCTGCGCATGGTGGGCGCGATGCAGGACGTCACCGAGCGCAAGGCCACCGAGGACACGCTCCGGCGCAGCGAGGAGGAGTTCCGCACGCTCGCGGAGGCCTTGCCGGAGGCGGCCTTCACCGCCGACGCCTCGGGCAACATCACCTACGTGAACGACGTGCTCCCCCGCTACACCGGCCTGAGCGCGGCGGAGCTGCTGGGCCAGGGGTCCTTGAGAATCCTCCACCCCGACCAGCGCGACCGGAGCCAGGCGGAATGGGCCACCGCGCAGCGGGCACCGGAGCTCTTCCAGATCGAGCACCAGGTGCTCGGCCGGGACGGCACCCCTCGCTGGCACATGGTGCGGGCCCTGCCCGTGAAGGACGCGGAGGGCCGGATGCTCAAGTGGGTGGGCACCTCCACGGACATCCATGAGCTGCGTCAGGCCCAGTTCCAGCTCCAGCAGCGCGCGGACTTCGAGCAGCAGCTCATCGGCATCGTCAGCCACGACCTGCGCAACCCCGTGAGCGCCATCCTCCTGGGCGCCGCCAGCCTGATGCGCCGGGATGAGCTGGACGCGCGCAGCACCAAGGCCGTGAGCCGCATCCAGTCCGCGGCGGAGCGGGCCCACCGGATGATCCGCGACCTGCTCGACTTCACCCAGGCCCGCCTGGGCGGAGGCATCCGCCTCCAGCGCCGCCCGGTGGATCTGCACGCGGTCATCGACGGGGTGCTGGAGGAGATTGAAGCGACCCACCCGGACCGGGAGCTGCTCAAGCGCGCCACCGGCGACGGCCAGGGCGCGTGGGATCCAGACCGGCTGGGACAGATGGCCCAGAACCTGGTGACCAACGCGCTCAAGTACAGCCCCCGGGACACGCCGGTCCGCATGGAGACCCGGGCCGACGGCGACAGCGTCCTGCTGTCCGTCCACAACCAGGGCACGCCCATCCAGCCCGAGCGGCTGGAGCGCCTCTTCCAACCCCTCCAACGCGCCAGCGGCGAGGTCGACAACAGCGCCCGGAGCATCGGGCTGGGGCTCTACATCGTGAAGCACCTGGCCGAAGCCCACGGAGGCTCCGTGAAGGTGGACTCCACGGCCGACGCGGGCACGACCTTCACGGTGAGGCTGCCCCGTCACGCTCCGGGTGCGGCTGCCGAAAACGCGACGTAGCGCAGGCCGCACGCGCCCCCGGAAGCAGGCCGGGGCGCTGCACCACCCGAGACGGGACACGCGAAAAGCAAAAGGCCCGCGAGACTGCTCTCGCGGGCCTTTTCCATTTCAGAGTGGAGCCAACCGGGATCGAACCGGTGACCTCCTGAATGCCATTCAGGCGCTCTCCCAGCTGAGCTATGGCCCCTTCTTTCCTGCGTGCTGCCGGTACCGCTTGTGGGGAGCGGTTCCGCCCTGCGAAGGCGGCGCTCTTCTACCGTTTCTTCGTTCCAGACGCCACAACTGTTTGAGGCCGCGCGACACTTTTCGCGACCGGAGGCTTCGACACCTTCAACCGCTCCGCGGCCTCTTCTCCTTCCCGGAGCAGATCCGTGAGCTGCGCCGCGTGATCCGCAGACGCCTTCTCGGCCGCGGCGATGGCGGCGAGGAACCGGTCGAAGCCCGGGGGCAGCGTCAGGCGACCCTGCTGGATGCTCGCCCAGACGGCCTCACCGAACTCCCGGTGCATCTGCTCCTTCTTGTCCTTGAGGAACGCGGCCTTGCCGTTGGCGCGCGCCAGCTCCGTGTTGCGCTCGACGGCTTCCCGCAGCTTGGCGAGCTTGGACTCGGCCGCCTGGAAGGCCTCGTTGATCTGCTTCATCACTTCGGACTGCTTCGGGTCTGCTGCCACGGCTGTCACCCTCAGGAGAAGTGGTTCGTGCGTAACGTGGCGGCTCGCCGACTGTCAACCCGGCTTGCGGACGAGGCGCGCGGCGAAGAAGCCCCCACCAGGAACCCGTGGCGGCAGGGCGCGCAGGTACGGACCGTCCACGCCCACCTGGAGCTCCGGGGCCCACCCCTCCCCCACCGACTCCAGCGCGAAGCCCGGATGCTTCGCGAGGAAGCCCTCCACCACCCGGTCGTTCTCCTCCGGCAGCACCGAGCACGTGGCGTAGACGATGCGCGCCCCGGGCTTCACCTGCGCGGCCACCTCCGCGAGCAGCGCGGACTGGGTGGTCTGGAACTCCTTGATGGCCTTGGCGGTGAGCTTCCACTTCTGATCCGGCTCGCGCGCCAGCGAACCCGTGCCGCTGCACGGCGCGTCCACCAGCACCACGTCCACCGCGTCCAGCGGCACCGGGTGCGGGAACGTCACCTGCTTGAGGCTGAACTCGCGCACCCGTTCACGCGCGTCCGCCAGCCGCCGCTTGGAGCGGTCTCCCGCGAGTACCCGCCCCTTCGCGCCCACCGCGTCCGCCAGGCCCAGCGTCTTGCCGCCGGCCCCCGCGCAGATGTCCGCCACGGTGAGTCCTTCCAGGCTGCCCCCGGCGGGAATGCACGCCTGGACGATGAGCTGGCTGCCCACGTCCTGCACCTGGAGCCGCCGGGACTTCATCATCTTCGTCTCGAAGATGCGGTGGCTGGCGTCCGCGACGCGCAGCGCGTCCGGCGACGACGGCACGGCCTCCGCCACCACGCCCTCCTCCGCCAGCGCCGCGAGCACCGCGTCCCTTGTCCCGGCGGGCCGCACGCGGAAGTGCAGCGCGGGCTCCTCATCCAGCGACGCCATCAGTCCCGCCAGCGTCGCTTCCGGGTACACGTCCGCCAGCCGCTGGGTGAGCCACCCCGGAAACGAGTAGCGCGTGGCCAGTCGCTCCACCACGGACTCCGACGCGGGCGCCTCCGGAAGGGGCTTGGTCACCAGCCCCTCCAGCACCGCGTCATGCAGGGTGCGCGGCCGCACCGGACCGGGCAATCGCACCTCGGGGCCGATGCGCGTCCAGCCCTCGCCACAGAAGATCCGGCGCCAGAGGGTGTAGCGCACCAGCGCCTGGTCCTCCGTCATGACGATCTTCGCGTGCGAGTGGCCCAGCAGGCGCGCCGCCAGGTCCAGCAACCGCATGTGCCGGGACAGCTCGCGCGACGCCATCGCCACGAACCGCCGCTCCTGTCCGCCCAGGCCCTCCGCATCGCGCAGTGCGTTGGCGAGCGCCGCCTTCAGCGGATCCCCCTTGAGCACCGCGATGTGGGTCTCCAGGGCGGCGGTGGCCGCGCGCCGGGACGGACGCCCCAGACGCGACGGATCATGCGGCGAAGGCCAGAGGGGAATCTCCACGGGGGTGTGTCCTCTTCTTCGCTTCAGTCGCGCAGCGGCACGCACACCGCCAGCGCGCCCGTGCGCGTCCGCGTCCGGGGAGATGCCCCCAGGCCGAGGAACAGGTAGCAGGGCGCGGCATAGCGTTCCCCGTCCAGCTCCAGGTCGCCCTCCAAGAGGAGGACCCCCTGGCCACACCGGGGCGGAGGCCAGCGATGGTCCGCCTCGGACGTCAGCCGCACCCAGGTTCCGGGGGCCTGCGACGTCGCGGGGGCCGAACGCGCCCCGGGTGCGAACTCCGTCCAGCCCGGCGCGTCCGCGGACACCGGCGCCTGCGAGGCGGCCAGGGCCTGACGCTTCAGGTCGAGGAACCGCTCGACCAGCGCCATGATGTCGTCCACCTGGAAGGGCTTCATCAGGAGGGCGTCCGGCTCGAAGGGGTGCAGGGCCTGGACGACCTCGTCGGGGCCGGCGGCGCTGACGATGGCCACCGGGTGCAGCCGACGACGCGCTGCTTCCAGGATGCCCTTGCCGTCATTGTGCCCGCCCGCGATGCGCAGGTCGGTCATCACCAGCTCGAAGCGGTCGGTGTCCAGGGCGGACAGGGCTTCGGGGATGGTGCCCACCGCCTGCACGTCCGCCAGCTCGGAGACCAGCTCGCCCATGCCCTCCCGGAGGCTCGGATCGTCCTCGACCAGAAGGACCTTCATCGCGACTCCCAGCACGGAGGACAGTTCGGTGCTTTCACGGGCTGGACATCCGAAGGAGGCGGCATCTCGGACGCCGGAGCTGCGTTGGGGGTATGGCCCTCCCCGGACTCGAACCGGGACGCGGGGTCAGCCGCAGCGGATTTTGAGTCCGCCTCGTCTACCAATTTCGACAGAGGGCCCCTTGGGTGAAAGCGAGGCGGCCGAACGTATATGGCGGTCGCCGTGCTGGTCAAGCTGGTCGGCGGCTTCTCCTGGTGGGCCGGCATCGTGCCCGGCGTCATCGCCCTCTTCGCCGCCTACATCGTGCTTGCCCGCCGGGTCTCCACCAAGGTCCAGGCGCTCATGACCACGGTCCAGAATGATCTCCAGGGCCAGCCCGCCAACCAGAAGGAGGCCCAGGGCCGCGTGGACCGGGCCGTGAAGACGTTGGAGCAGGGCCTCGTCTGGGACAAGTGGCAGTTCCTCATCGGTCCGGAGATCCACGCCCAGATCGGCATGCTCAAGTACATGGTGAAGGACATCGAGGGCGCGAAGCCTCACCTGAAGCAGGCCAGCGGCCGCAACTACATGGCCAAGGCCATGGAAGGCGCCCTGCACTTCCGCCTCAACGACAAGGACGCCATGAAGGCCTCCTTCGAGTCCGCGGTGAAGAGCGGCAAGAAGGAATCCATCGTCTGGGCCGCCTACGCCTGGTGCCTGTTGCAGCAGAAGGACAAGGACGCCGCCCAGCGGGTGCTCGCCCGGGGCGTGGAGCAGAACCCGTCCGACGAGAAGCTCAAGGGCAGCCTCGCCCAGCTGCAGAACGACAAGCGCCTGAAGATGAAGCCCTACGAACCGCTCTGGTGGCAGTTCGGCCTGGAAGCCCCGCCGACGATGCCCCCCATGGGCGGAGGCCGCCGCGTCCAGTTCACCCAGCGACGCTGAAGTCCGACGTCGGTTCGTCGAAGCGCGGTCGAACCAACGTCGAGGCTTTGTCGAGGCGCGGTCCCGCCGACGTTGAAGCCTCCCCGAAGTGCCGCAGGGCGCCTCTGAAGACGATGCCCGGAACTCCGTCGAGTGCGCTGACGTCAGCGCACTCCGGGGTGGCGAAACCTTGAAGCCACGTCGTGATGGCCGCCCTTCGAGGGTGGCCTCCGTGGCTGCCCTGCCCGGCAATTCCTACCGGGCGCGAACGCTCCGTAGCTGCAACGTCTTCCGATCCGCGCGGCGTCCCACGCGTCGGGTGTGTCGCAACCCCCTGAAAAGAGGCCGACGCGCGTTTGGATCTCCGGGGCACACGCTTTGCTCTCGGGCAGGGACACGCGGGTGACCCGGGCAGGAAGGCCCGGGAGCGTCGCGGAGGCGGACGGGCTTGGCAGCCGGAGGTCTCGGGTGAAGTCTGGATGGGTGGGTGGGTGCTTGCAGGACGAGGCGGCGGCGGGTGCGCGTGGGGCGCAAGGGCGAGGGGAGCACCTCGAGGGGCGTGGCGCCCGAGACTTTCGGCCTGCCATTTCAGGCACGGCGAGCGGAGCGAACCAGTTCATGGAACGGCACGGCCGCGGCAGTGAGCGGGCGCTTCTCCTCATCATCGAAGACGACACCGGTGTGCGTGAGGGTCTGATGGACCTGCTCGCTCCCCGCTTCGACGTCCTGGCGGCGGCGGATGCCGGCGCGGGCGTGGAGCTGGCGCGCGAGCACCGCCCGGACCTCGTGCTCCTGGACCGGTTCCTGCCCTCCGGGGATGGGCTGGCGGTCCTGGAGACGCTCCAGGGCGACGTGCGCACGGAGACGGTGCCGGTCATCTTCCTCACGGGGGACGCGGACGAGGCGACCCTGGAGAAATGTCTGGAGATGGGCGCCGTGGACTTCATCCACAAGCCGGCGAGCTCGCGCGAGCTGCTCGCCCGCATCGACCGGGCGGTGCGCCAGAGCGAGCAGCAGCGCAAGCTCCAGGTGCTGGCGCAGACGGACGCGCTCACGGGCCTGGCGAACTTCCGCGCCCTGTCGGTGCGGCTGGATGACGAGTTCAAGCGCGCCGTGCGCTACGGCTACTCGCTGAGCGTGGTGGTCATCGACCTGGATCACCTCAAGGCCATCAACGACGGCATGGGGCACGACGTGGGCAACCGCGCCATCCTGTCGCTGGCCACGCTGATGCAGGGCAACCTGCGCGAGTCCGACTTCGCGGCGCGCTTCGGCGGCGACGAGTTCGTGGTGCTGCTGCCCCACCAGACGTCCCTGGAGGCGGCGGTGTTCGCGGAGCGGCTGCGCACGGAACTGCGCGGCGTGAACGTGCAGCGCAGCGACGGTCGCCCGGCGCCGTTCGGGTTGAGCATCAGCGTGGGCGTGGCGGATCACACCGCGGAGAACCCGCGCGAGAGCACGGAAGCATTGCTGAAGGCGGCGGACGCCGCGCTGTACGAGGCCAAGCGGGAGGGGCGTGACCGGGTGGTGGTCTACGGCCAGTCCCTCCATGGCTCACCGGCGCAGCGGCACTGATGGCGGGAAGGATCGAGGGCGCGCGATGAGCGGGACCAGCAAGCTGGCGAGTGGTTCGAGGGTGGCGATCGTCGGCGGAGGCATCGCCGGCGCGGGGCTCGCGGCCTCGCTGCTCTTCAATGGTCGCGCTCGGGGCATCGCCCTGGACGTGCGCGTCTACGCGGGGGGCGCCGAGGAGCGCACCGCGCCCCCTGCCCTGCTGACGCCGGAGTGCCGCTCGCGGCTGGCGGCGCTCGGCTGCCGCATCCCGCCCGAGTGGCGCACGCACGAGCTGCGCGGCGTGGAGATCATCTCCCAGGGCGAGCGCGAGCTGCTGCCGTGCGCGCCCGGAGGCCTGTGGGTGGTGGATGGCTGGCCGCACGGAGAAGGCGGTCTGGATCAGGTGCGGCAGGTGCTGTCCACGGCGGCCAGTTCGCAGGGCGCCCGGTTCGTGAACCGCAACGTGGAGCGCGTGGAGCGGCAGGCGCCCGCGCCGGATGCGCCCGCGGCGGTGCGCAACGCCGGACCGCTGGTGGTCCGCGCGCAGGGCAGCGGTGAGCGCTTCCACGCGGTGGCGCTGGCCGCGGGAGCGGGACCGCTGCTGGGGGATGCGTTCTTCAAGGGCTTCCGTCCGGCGCCGTCCATGCCCGCGGTGCAGGCGCGGCTCAAGGGCGCGATGGTGGGCCGGGAGCTGATGCCGGTGGCGCGCCTCTGGGTGTCGCCGCTGCCCGCGGTGGATGCGCTGTTCCTCATCCCGGGCGCGGGCTCCGTGTACGCGCTGGCCTTCGGCGCGGCGGTGACGCCGGCGGACCTGTGCCAGGTGCTGATGATGGCCGCGCGGGACGGCCTGCTGGAGGAAGGTTTCGAGGTCGCCGCGCTGGAGACGACGCGCCTGCCCTTCGGCCCCGGTCGCACGCTGGTGGCGCCCGGGCAGTTGGTGGTGGGACCGGCCGCCTTCGGGCACCCGCTCCAGGTGGGCCTGTCGGAGACGCTGGCGTCGTGCAGCCGCGCCGCCGTGGCGCTGCTGGACGGGGGCCTGGACGCGCCGTCGCTGGAGCGCCGGTACGTGCGCGACGGGCTGGGCGAGCTGATGGAGGACGCGGCGGCCGGAGCGCGCGCCGTCACGTGGCTGCGGCGCGCGGGCAAGCGGGCCCCGGCGGCCTTCGTCGCGGCGCGCTCGAAGCACACCCTGGGTGGCGTGTACGGCGGCGGCGTGCTGGGCCTGAATGCCCCCACCCCGCTGTCGCTGCTGGCCGCGGCGCGCTGGGCGGGCGTGCGCGAGGTGGTGGGCTCGTGGCTGCGCACGCCGATGGAGCCCGTGCCCACGATGGTGCCGGAGGTGGAGCCGGACCTGTACTACGTGGTGGACGACGACGCGGACACGCGCGAGGCGTTGACGCTGCTGCTGGAGAGCACCGGCGCGCGCGTGGTGTCCTTCGCGGA
>SECN01000014.1 GCA_004173515.1 Myxococcaceae bacterium
CGGCTGCTCCGTCGGAGGTCCCCGTGCTGGAGCAGAAGCGCCGGGAGATCATCCAGATCATCAAGGGCGGGAGCAGTGGCGGAGCCGCCGCCAAGGCTGAACTCGACGACGCCGACGACACCTCCAGCGACGTTGCGTTCCCTGTTGGCCATGGGCTCACGCGCCGCCATTCGCAGCTCGGACTGGGACTGCCGGCGGTCCGCGTCCCGTGGCGGCATCGCGGGGCGCGGCGCGGCCGAGGGTGCGGGCACATCCATTCGCGGGGCCTCCTCTTCACCCAGCCCCGGTGTCTCCTCGGAGGGGACGTCCGACGACGGGGTAGACCTGGGCATGCCCACCCCGTCCGGGCCGCGAGCGTCGCGTTGGCGGCCTTGGGGATCCGTGAGCGCCCAGAGCTCCTGCTCGGAGAGCACCCGCGGATCCGCCACGGCGTCGCGCAGCTCCGCGAGGTCCACCTCGCCCGTGTCCGGCTGTCCCGCGGCGGTGACGGGCGCCACCAGTCCCGCCTTGACGAAGGGCGCGGGCGCCGGGCCCGTGGGGGTCACCGGGCCTGACTTCGGCGCGGTGGGCGTGGCCGGCCCGGACGACGGAGCGTCGGAGTCCCGCTTGCAGCCCGAGGCGAGAAACCCCATCAGCAACAGGAGGGTGGAAGCACGGAGCAATGGCATGCAGGGGACGCTAGCCCATCTGCTCCGGACCGGCGCGGCCCGGCCAAGACATGACCGACCCATGACCCGACGGTGACGGGACCCGCCGCCTACTTGACCCGGTGCGCCACGGCGCCCGGCGGGAAGATCACGAATCGCGCAATTTGAGGAAATCCACCCACACGCTCCCCGTAGACTCCCAGACACCACAAGACGCGGGGCCGCGCGCGGGCTCGGGAGACAGCAGGTGACTGGGATGCGATGGCGGGTGCAGGTGCTGGGGCTGGCGCGGCTGTGGGGGCCCGAAGGACAGCAGGCCCGATTGGAGCGGCGCGCGGCGGCGCTGCTTTCGTGGTTGGCATTGCAGGGACCCTCGCCCAAGTCCTCGCTTTCGGCCCTCCTGTGGCCGGACTCGTCCCCCACCACCGCGCGCAACAACATGCGGCAATTGCTGCGCCGCCTGCGGCTCGTCAGCGGAGGGGTGGCCCTGGTGGAGGGCGACACCGAGCGTCTGGCATTGGCGGCGCCGTCCGACGTGGACGTCGCCTGCCTCAAGGCCGCCATCGAGGCGCGGGCATATGACCAGGCGCTGGAGTCCGTCGGGGCCGAAGGCGGCACGCTGCTGGCCGGCTTCGACTTCGACGACGGCCCGGAGCTGGCGCGCTGGCTGGACGGGGCCCGTGCGGGCATCGAAGGCTGGGTGCGCGAGGCCCGCGAGGCGCGCATCGGACACCTCACCTCCGGCGGGGACTGGACCGCCGCCCTGGGGCTCGCGCAGGCGTGGGCGCGACAGGAGCCCGAGTCCGAACAGGCCGGACGCCACCTCATCCGCCTGCACTACCTCCAGGGAGACCGGGGCGCCGCGCTCGCGGCCTTCGAACTGCTCCGGGGTGTCCTCTCCCGCGAGCTGGGCGTCACGCCCCTGCCGGAGACACTCGCGCTGGTGCGGGAGGTGGAGAAGGGCATGCAGCGTCCCACCCCGGTGACTCGCGCGGCCCTGCCCCTGTCCGTGTTGCGCCCACCAGTGCTCGTGGGCCGCGAGGCCGCGTGGCGACAACTGGAAGCCGGCTGGGAGGCGGGACAGTTGCTGTTCATCTCCGGCGCCCCGGGCAGCGGCAAGACACGGCTCGCGGAGGAGTTCGCGAGCGCGAAGGGTCGCTGGGGGCGCATCGAAGCGCGGGTGGGAGACCAGGACGTGCCGTTCGCCTCGCAGGCGCGCGCCTTCCGCACGCAGATGGCGCGCTGGCCGGACGTGAAGCTGCCGGACTGGGTGCGCACGGAGCTGTCGCGCATCCTCCCCGAGCTGGGGGAGACGCGGCTGCTGCCGCCCCTGGACTCCGAGACCAGCATGCTGCGCTTCTACGACGCGGGCGCGGTGGCGCTCCAGATGCTCCACGAGCACGAGGACATCAGCGTCGCGGACGACGTGCAGTACTGGGACATGGCCAGCGCCAGGGCCTTCACCTTCGCGATCGGTCGGATGTTCGACGCCAGGCCCCCGGGCGCCCGGAGCCTGCGCTTCATCGACTGCTACCGCCGGGGCGAGCTGTCCGCGTATGCGTGGAAGCACGTGGCCCAGCTCGTCGACGCGGGGCTGGCCCGCATCGTGGAACTGGATGCGCTGACGGGCGACGAGGTGAAGCACCTGGTGGCGGCCCTGGGGCTGCCCGGCGCGGAGTCCCACGCGGAGGACCTGACGCGCTACACGGGCGGCAATCCCCTGTACGTGGTGGAGACCCTGAAGCACCTGCTGGAGACGGACGCCCTGGACCAGCCGTGGCCCCAGCGACTGCCACCTCCGGGGCGGGTGGGCCCGCTCATCCAGTTGCGCCTGGAGCGGCTGTCCGCGCTGGCGCTCCAGTGCGCCCGGCTCGCGGCGCTGGCGGGCGCCTTCTTCCGGACGTCCCTCGTGCCGCGGGTCCTCCAGGTGACGGCGGAGAGCGCGCACGCGGCGCTCGCGGAGCTGGAGTCGGCGCAGGTCCTGATGGGCGAGCGCTTCAGCCACGACCTGGTGATGGAGGCCGTGCGGGCCGGGATGGCGCCGGGAGAGATCCGGGTGCTGCACGGACAGCTCGCCACGACGCTGGAAGCGGACCCTGCCCCCTCCATCCTCCTGGCGCACCACTGGCTGGCGGCGGGGCACGTGGAGCGGGCACTGCCGCACCTGCTGGCGTCGGCGCATTCGGATGAACAGGCGCTGCCACCGGAGGAGGCGGCGGAGCACTACGCCCGGGCCGCGGCCCTGATGTCCGCCACGGGTCAGCGGGAGGAGGCCTCACGGGCGAGGGCCGCCGAGGCGCGGTGCCGCCTCCAGGCCGCGTCCGCCGCCCGTTCCACGAACCTGCCCCGGGTGCCACCCGGCAAGGCGGGGTAGCGAACCGCATCAGCCCTGCGCCAGCAGCGTGTCCAGGCGTTCACGGTAGCCCCGGCTGAGCTTCAGCGTGGTGCGGTCCCTCAGGATGACCTGGTACTCCCCGTGGAGCAGCGGGCGCAGCTCCTGGACCCGCTGGAGGTTGATGACGGTGGAGCGGTGGATGCGGATGAAGCGCTCCGGATCCAACCGGGCCTCCAGCTCGCGCAGGGGCTGGCGCACCAGATGGCTCCGGGCCCCGGTGTGCACCTGGACGTAGTTGTCCTCCGCCGCCATCCAGTCCACGTCGTCCACGCAGAGCAGCGTCACCCGGCCCACCTCGCGCACGACCAGCCGCTCCAGGTAGCGCGGGGCCCGGTGCGGCCCGGGCAGCGCCTCCACGAGGCCCGCGAGCTGCCGCACCAGGTGCTGGATGCGCCCCCGACGGACGTGCTCCTTGGCCCGGCCCAGCACCTGGACGAACCGCTCCAGGAACAGGGGCTTGAGGACATAGTCGAGCGCGCGGGCCTCGAAGGCACGCAGCGCATGCTCCTGCCTCGCGGTCATGAAGACGACGGCGCCCGCGCACGCACTGCCGGCCTCATGGAGCACCTGGAAGCCGTCCAGGCCCTCCAGCGCCACATCCAGGAAGAGGATGTCCACGGGTTCGCGCCGCAGCGCCTCCACGGCCCGGCCCCCGCCTTCGTGGACGCCCGCGACGACCACCTCCGCATCGGCGTCCAGCACCGACCCCACCAGCCGCCGGGCCTCCGGATCCCCATCCACCACCATCACGCGAATGGGCGCTGACTCCGACAATCCCTCTCGAACCACCATGTCCTTCTCCCACCAACGCCGGACGGCCCGGCCGCCGCCCGCGCGCGCCTGACATTCCAGGGGTCGCGATCCTTCATGACCTGAAGATCACCTTCGGATGTCAGGCGTGACGGCGGCGTGACGGCGCGGCGTCCGGGCCCCCCAGGCCCGGATGCTGCTCCGTGTCATGCACCCGTCCTTCGCGGGGCCGGCACTTCGGGTGGTGCTGTCAGGGGCCGGGGGTTAGGTTGCGCGCCATGTACATCCAGACCTTTTCCCAGATGAAGAAGCAGCTCCGGCAGATGGACTCGTGGCTGGAGACGGCCGCGGCCTTCGCCAAGACGAAGTCCTTCGATCCGAACATCTTCCTCGGCTTCCGGCTCGCGCCCGACCAACTTCCGTTCGCGCGCCAGGTACAGATCGCCTGTGACTCCGCGAAGCTCGCCGCGTCCCGGCTGACGGGCAAGGAGGCCCCGTCGCACCCCGACACCGAGCAGACGCTCGAGCAGCTCAGCGCCCGCATCAAGTCGGTGATCGCCTACCTGGACGGGTTCTCCGCCCGCGACTTCGAAGGGGCCGACGCGCGCTCCATCACCCAGCCCCGCTGGGAGGGCAAGACGATGACCGGCGCCGACTACTTCCTCGAGCACGCGGTCCCGAACTTCTTCTTCCACCTCACCCACGTGTACGCGCTGCTGCGCCACAACGGCGTGAACCTGGGCAAGGCGGACTACCTGGGGACGCTCAGCCTCCGCGCGCCCTGAGCCTCAAAGGCTCATTCAATCTCCACGACGCAGGGTCCCAGCTCCATCAGCAGCGGCTGACGGGCTGGGACCTTCAGGCGTTCACCAGGCACGGACGCGGAAGTGCCTCCCGCGGTCGTCGTGCCCTCCACCACCTCGATGAAGTAGCAGGGGTGGTGGCCGCCGCCCACGGTCACCCGGGCGTGCACCGGCGCCACCCCTTCCTGGTCCACGACGACGGTGTTGGTGCTGGCCCGCCCGACGGTGAGCCCTTGTGACCAGACCTCGCCCCGCCCGCCGAGCAGCCCCGAGAAGAGGACCGCGCCGTCCCTCAGGCGGACGGTGGCCTTCACCCGGTATCTCTCCACGCGCCAGTACACCACCGAGGCACTGAACGGGCGCGCGTCCCCCCAGGCGAGCGTGCCCGTTTCGGGATCCACGCGGACGGCCTGGAAGTTCTCCGGAACGCGCAGCCAGTCGCGGGTCTCGGCGGTGAGGTCGGGGACGCGCGCGGGCTCCCATTCGAAGAGGCAGGGCCTGAGGTTCGCCTCGCCGTCCATCCCATCGCTGAAGCGGACCCGGACGGTGAAGGGAGCGACACAGCGGGCTTCGAGGATTGCCGCGGCCATGGATGCCTTTCCTGCGCATGCAGGTGCCAGCCCCACTGACGAGGCCGGCCCCCGCGAGCGGAAGGCTACTGGAAGCTCACCTTGCCGTCCCGCTGGTAGCAGACGTGCGCCGTGCCATCCGTGGGACGAACCGCCACGCTCGGGCGCGTGGCGTCATCCACCGTGCCCAGTTGGGTGTACGTCCAGAACCCCTGCGAATCCGTCGTGCTGAGCTCCATCGCCGTCCCATTGCGCAGGACGGCGACCGGCTTGCCCCCGCCATACGCCAGGTCCGCGGACGCATACTTGTAGTCGACCGGTGAGGAGCTCACGGTGCTGGCCGACAGGGGCGTGCCCAACGTGATGTCATCGATGGCGGCCCGCTCGCCGTCGTTGATGCTGTTGGCCAGGGAGAGAAGATGCGGCCCCTGCCCCCAGACGAACGAGTTCCAGACAGAAGGAGAGTTGGAGCCGCCATCCTTCACCTTGAAGGAGTCGATGACCGAGCCCCGGACGACCCGCAGTTGGTTGCTCCAGACGCCGCTGGCGAACTGGTGGGTCATGAAATGCAGCGCCCCGGTCGCGTCGAAGGCCGGCTCGCCCGTGAGGAAGGACGTGGTGAGGGGCAGCAGCGAGCTGGTCCAGGTGTTGGCCCCCGTCCGGGTCGCGACCCGAAGGGTCCCGATGGTGTTGTTCGCGGAGACGATGACGGGCTGCTGGCCTTGCGAGGGATTGAGCGCGATGCCCAGGCGGGTCGTCGAAGCAGCCTCCGCGCTCTCGCGAATCCACGCGCCATTGACTCGCGCGGCGTATCCGATGCGGAACGTGGCGACCGGCAGGGGGCCCGTGCTCTTGAGATAGGCGACGTGCGGCGTACCGGTCGCCGCGTCGAGCGCCAGCACGGGCTGCGTGATGAACATGCCACCGGTGTTGAAGCCAGGGCCGTCAATCTGCTCCGTCGTCCAGGTGGTGCCGTTCCAGCTCGCGTACCAGAGGGTCTTGTGGGTGTCGTTCGTGTAGACGACGTGCCCCTTGCCCGCGTCGTCGAACGCGAGCTCGCAGGTGCTGCCCGTGACCTCCGGCCTTGGGTCGATCTCCATGCTGGAGGCGAGCGGAGACGCCACCACGCTGAAGTGGAACGACGCGTCCGCCTTCTGTCCGGACTCCGTCTCCACGGAGACGGACAGGGACGCCGTCCCCGCGGACGGCAGCGTCCAGGTGACCTGCTCCGCGTCGGATTCGAGGGCTCCGGCGTTGGTGCTCCACCGCACCGACTTGAAGGATTCTCCCGAGGCGACGATGCGGAAATGCTCCGGCGTGCCTTCCACGTAGGGGCCCGCTCCGCCCTCCCGTTCGATGAGCAGCGCCACGGCTCCAGGGCCGTGTGAGTCAATGACCTCCGCGGGTCTGGGCTCACGGTCGCAGGCGGAGAGCATCGTCAGGCCGCTCAACATCAGCATCCGGGTGAAGGGCTTCGGCATCGCGTGTTCCTTGTCGGGGGGAAACAGCCCCACCGTCAACGAACGGGCTTTCCAGAGGATTTACGCGAAATGATTTTCTTTCCAGGAGTCACGCCCTGGGTCGCCTCGGATTGAGAGGCCATGTACTCCGCGAACACCTCCTCGATGGCGGCCGCGACGCCACGGATCCGGGGCGTCCTGCGCAATTCCTTGTGCATGGAGAGATAGAAACGGAACGAGGGAAACGGCGTCTCGATGCGAACCCGGACCAGACGTGGGTGGTCCTTGCCTGCTCCGACCGCGAGGAGGACGAGCCCCATGCCCCGCTTCGCCGCCTCCAGGCGACCCTCCATGGAGTTGGACCGGAAGGGGAAGCGCGAAGCGCCTCGCTGCAACAGCCATTGCGTGGGGCTGTGCGGGTGCGGGACGCCATCCTCGACGACGAAGTCCTGGGGGCCATAGTCCCGGGCGCCCAGGAAGCGCGTGGGGAGGAAACGCGCGAGGTAGTCCTCGCTCGCGTAGAGCCCGGTCACGACTTCGCCCAGGGGCTTGTCGATCAACGCGGGTGAGGAGGACCGGCCGCCCCGCACCCCGATGTCCGCCTCGCGTGACGACAGGTCCACGAAGCGCGACTCCGAGACGGCCTCGATGAAGGTCTCGGGGTGGAGTCTCCGGAAACGCGCCGCCGCTTCCGCCGCGGCCGGCAGGAAGCCATCGGGAAGGGAGACGCGCACCACGCCCGCGTAGGCAGAGGCTCCGCCCCGGTCACGCCGTCGCGCCGCCAGGGATTGCTCGAAGCCCTCCGCGAGCCCGACCAGCTCCAACGCCTCCCTTTCGAGCCACGCCCCCTGGGACGTGCGATGCACCAGCGAGCACCCCAGATCCTTTTCAATGGCGCCAATCCGACGCGCCACCGTGGACGTCGACAGTCCCAGTTGGAGTCCCGCCGCCAGGAAGCTGCCGCGGCGGTGCACTTCGAGGAGGACGCGCAGGTCGTCCCAGGCTGGAAGCTTGTTTTCCATTCGTGCACAACGTTAGTCGCGGCTGCCCGTTGCTGGAAACCGTCAGGCAGGCCGCGTCATCCGCTCTCCGGCCTTCGCGACGAACGCACGACTGAAGAAGCGGGAGGCGAAGGTCATGAGCTTGTTGGCGCCGCCGTGCACGACCGATGCGCGCCCCGCGATGAAGGCCGCGAGCCCCAGTTGGACCACGTCCTCGGGACGCGCCTTCCGGCCCGGGTCCGCGCCGGGTCCCGAGCGCACGAAGAAGCCCGTCTCGGTCGCGCCCGGGGCCAGGCAGAGCACGCGGACCCCGCGCGAGCGGTACTCCGCCCAGAGCGCTTCGCTGAAGGAGAGGACGAAGGCCTTCGTCGCGCCGTAGACGGCCATGTAGGGGATCGGCTGGTAGCCGGCGACGGAGCACAGTTGGATGACGCCTCCCTGCCGCCGTTCGATCATCGGAAGGAAGAGATAGGTCAGCTCGTAGAGCGCGACGACGTTGAGGTCGATCTCCTCGCGCTGTTCGGCCAGCGAGAGTTCGCCGAAGCGGCCGTGGAGGCCGAAGCCGGCGTTGTTGATGAGGACGTCGACCTCCAGTCCCCGGGCGTTGACGGCGTCGAAGAGGCGCTGGGCCGCGCCGGGCGCCGTGAGGTCGGCGGTGATGACATGCGCGTTGCCCAGCGCCTCGCAGAGCGTCTTGAGCCGGGCCTCGCTCCGGGCCACCAGGATGACCGTCGCCCCGCGCCGCGACAGCTCCCTGGCGAAGACCTCTCCGATGCCCATGGAGGCGCCCGTGACCAACACCGTCTTGCCCGCGAAATCAAAAGCATTCATGGCGCAAGGATGGCGGCCGGAGCGCCTCCCGAGAACGGGCATCGGCGGCAAGCCGCTTTCCGGAAATGGAAAGCGGGCCTCCTGCTACGGCGCGGAGGACACCTGCCGCAGGGCCTTCGTGAGCACGCCAGCGGGATCCACCGGGAGGTCGAGCGAGCGCCAGGCCACATACCCATCCGGACGGACCAGCGAGGCCCCCTCCTTCCCCAGACCCAACGCCTCGCGGAACGCGTCCGCATCCGAGGGCTGGACCTCGGCGCCGATGCGGAGGCACTGAAGCCCGAGTCCGGCC
Source organism: Myxococcaceae bacterium (assembly GCA_004173515.1). Classification (GTDB taxonomy): domain Bacteria; phylum Myxococcota; class Myxococcia; order Myxococcales; family Myxococcaceae; genus Corallococcus. The sequence continues at coordinate 8,749 of SECN01000014.1, forward strand.
TGCTCCACGGCGGCGCGCCACCGCGCATCCCCAGTGAACAGCACCCAGCCACGCTGGAGCAGATCCAGCGTGGAGCGCCGCCCGTCGCCGTCGGACACCCACGCATGCGGCGCGCGCGTGCCGGGCTGGCCCGCCCACTGCTCCGGCCTCGCCGCGGGCGGAAGCGTGTCACTGGCGCCGAGCACCGCGGTGGACCGGTACAACTGCCCCAGCTCCATCGCGTCGTCGTCGAAGATCCGCGCGTCCCCGGCCGTCCCCGCCGCCTCCGCCTTGTAGTCGGCCCGGGCGAAGATCTGCTCGTGCCGCAGCCACGCGATGGGCCGGCGTTCGGCGTCATAGGTGTCCAGCAGGGCGGGCGATGACGCGCCGGAGAGGACCGAGAACAGCTTCCACGCGAGGTTGTGGACGTCCTCGATGCCGGTGTTCGCGCCGTAGCCTCCCCGGCTCGGCGGGAGGGTGTGCGCGGCGTCCCCGGCGAGGAACACCCTGCCGGACGCGAAGCGGTCCGCGATGAGCGCGCTCAGCTCCCAGCGTCCCGTGGTGATGAGCTCCACCTCCAGGTCGGACCGGCCCACCGCCCGGGACACCAGCGACCGCAGGGTGGCCTCGTCGCGCTCCTCGTCATCCGAGAAGATCAGCACCCAGCGACCGTCACCGTAGGTGGTGAGGAACGCGCTGAACCCCGGCTGCTCCACCTGGAACTGCGTGACGCCCGCCTGGAGGTACGCGTCCAGCGGCGCGCGGAACAGGACGCTGCGCACCGTGCGCATGTGGCCCCGGCCCTCACGGCCAATCCCCAACGCCTCACGGAGGGGACTGCGGTGCCCGTCCGCCGCGATGACGTAGGCCGCGCGCAGCGAATACTCCCGGCCACCGCGCTCGCGCAGCCACGCCGTCACCCCTTCGGCATCCTGTTCGAACCGGACCAGCTCGGTGCTGAGCCGGATGTCGGCGCCCAGCTCCACCGCCCGCTCCCGGAGAATGGGCTCCAGACGGTCCTGGGCCAGCGCCGTCCCCGTGCACGGCGAATATTCGATGGAGGGCGCGTGCGGATTCTCCGGCGTCCACGCGGACTCCTCGAACCACGCCCCGGCCAGGCTCTCCACCCGGGCCCGGCGCAGCTTGAAACCCGGGGGACTCTGGGGGATGCGGCCCCCCAGCCCGACCGCCCGGAAGAGCTCCATCGTCCTCGGCGTGTAGCCGATCGCCCGGGGATGGGGCGAGCTGCCCGCGTGCCGCTCCACCAGCACCGTCGGCACGCCCCGCCACGCCAGGAACATCGCGGCGGACAGGCCCACCAGGCCGCCGCCCACCACCAACACCGGAGTCGAATCCATCTGGGAACCACCCTTTTTATACACCGTATCGACAAATACAGTGTATAAATGGCCGTCCGTTGTCAATGCAGGTTCGATGGGGCAAGACGACCGGGATGACCCAGAAGCCGCGCGAGTCGGAATCCGCCCTCGTCTGGGAGCGCCCCGAGCCCACCAGCCGTCCCGCGCCCGGACCGCTGAGCCGGGAGCGCATCGTCGGGGCCGCGCTGGAGCTGGCGGACGCGGAGGGGCTGGCGTCCGTGTCCTTGCGGAAGGTCGCGGCCGCGCTCGATGCGGGGCCCATGCGGCTGTACGGCTACCTGTCCACCAAGGAGGAGCTGCTGGAGCTGATGGTGGACGCGGTCTACGGGGAGATGGTGTCCGAGGGACCGATTCGCGGCGAGTGGCGCGAGGCGCTCCGGAGCATCGCCCAGCGCATGCGACAGGCCTCCGCGAAGCACCCGTGGCTCATCGACCTGATGGTCGGCCGTCCCCACCTGGGGCCCAACGCGCTGGCGCACCTGGAGGCATCGCTCGCCGCGCTGAGCACCACCCCGGGCTTCGGGGAGGACATCGACGCGGTCATGCAGGCGGTCGGCACCGTCAATGCCTACGTGGTCGGCGCCCTGCGGAGCGAGGCCAGCGAACAGCGCGCCTCCATTGAGAGCGGGATGGACAAGACGCAGTGGCAGGACGCCACGTGGCCGTACATCCAGCGGATGATCGCCACCGGCCGCTTCCCGACCCTCGCCCGGGTGGTGCGGGACGCCACCCACCCCGCGTTCGACGTGGTGTTCGAACAGGGACTCGACTGCGTGCTCGACGGCATCGCGGCGCGACTCAAGCGCTGAACGCAAGGGAGGACTCCATGGCCATCGAGAAGGCACTGCTGCTCATCGCGGACATCGGCGGGTACACCCGCTTCATGAGTCACCACCGCTTCAGCCTCGCGCACGCGCAGGACACGGTGGCGCAGTTGCTGGAGGCGCTCATCGACGCGTCCGGCCGCTTCAAGCTCGCGAAGCTGGAGGGGGATGCGGCTTTCTTCTACGCCGTGGGCGCCGACACCACGGCCATCGCCCAGCAGGTGTCGGACATCCGCCGCGCGTTCCTCGCCCGGCGCGAGCGGCTCATCATCGACCGCATGTGCCGCTGCGAGGGGTGCATGCAGGTCAACGCCCTGACGCTCAAGTTCGTGGCCCACGCCGGAGAGGTCGCCTTCCAGCGGGTGAAGCACCTCACCGAACTGGCGGGCGTGGACGTCATCCTCGTGCACCGGATGCTCAAGAACGACGTGCCCGTGAAGGAATACGTCCTGATGACGGACACGGTGCGCCAGGGGCTCACGCCGGAGCTGCGCCAGCTCACGCGGGGGCTCGAACACGACTTCGAGGGCATGGGCCTCACGGCGACGCACTACCTGGACTTCAACGAGGTCACCGCCACGCTTCCCCAGGCGCTGCGCCCCAGCCTGCCCCGCAGGCTGTGGTCCAAGTTGATGATGGAGCTGCGGTCGCTGAAGTACCTGCTCGGCTTCAAGAAGCCCTGCGAGGACTTCCGCAACGTGGAGATCGTCGACGTCCAGGCCCCCTGAAGACAACCTTCAGGGGACCGGCCGGCGCTCACGCGTCCGCTACTGCCACTTGTAGACCATGCCCTGGGCGTTGAGGCCCCACACGGAGCCGTCGCCCGCGGCGGAGATGTTGCGCAGCGCGCCGGGCACCTGCTGCCAGGCCGTGCCGGTCCACTGGAAGACCTGATCCGTGGCGTTGAGCGCCCAGATGTTCTTCGCGCTGCCCACGGACACGAAGGTCATTCCGGCGGGGATGTTCCAGGTCCACTTCGCGCCGTCCCAGCGCAGGACGCGGTTGGAGTCCGGGGGATTGGTGGCCCACAGCTCGCCGTCCGAGCCGACGGAGAGCTGGCTGACGCAGCAGCCCTTCTTCTCCCACGCGGAGCCGGTCCACTGGAACAGCGAGCCGCCGTTGTCCAGGCCCCAGGCCGTGTTCGCGTTGACGGCGGTGACCTGCTTCATGCCGGTGGGGATGTTCCAGGTCCACTTGTTGCCCGTGGCATCCCACTTCAGCACGCGCAGCGAGTCCGGAGGGTTGGTGGCCCACAGCGTCCCGTCGGAGGCAGCGGAGATGTTGCTCACCGTGCCGCCCATCCGCTGCCACCCCGCGCCGATCCACTTCCAGTTGAAGCCCGCCGTGTCCAGGCCCCAGATGGCGTTGGCGCTGCCCACGGAGATCTGCTTCAGGGTCGCGCCCAGCGGCGCCGGCTGGAGCACCCACTGCGGCGCCGGAGGAGCGACGGGGGGCAGCAGGTCGCTCCACTTCATGACGATCTTCGCGTCCGACTGGCCCGCGAACGTCACCGTCTTGTCCGTGGCGTTCACCGTGATGGCATACACATACCGGGAGCCCGGCTTCTCCCACTGCGCCACGACCTTGCCCGCCGCGTCGTACGCGACGATGCCCATGGCCACGCGGTTGTCCGTGTAGCTGAAGGCCCAGAACGTGTAGCCCTTCCACTTGATGACCGGGCACGTGAGGGACGCCGCGCCGGTGCCGGGGCCCTGCGTGCACGTCACCTTCATCCCCGCGGGGATGGCCGGCGTGGGGCTCGGAGGAACGAGGACGACCACGGGCGGGGCCGCCAGCTCGTCCCAGGTCATGGTCACCTTCGCGTCCGACTGGCCCGCGAACGTCACCGTCTTCGCCGTGGGGTTGATCAGGATGGCATACACGTAGCGGGAGCCCGGCTTCTCCCACTGCGCCACGACCTTGCCCGTGGCGTCATACGCGACGATGGCCATGGCGACGCGGTTGTCCGTGTAGCTGAGCGCCCAGTACGTCAGGCCGTCGAACTTGAGCACGGGACAGGTGGCGGACGCGGCCCCCGTTCCCGGGCCCTGCGTACAGGTCACCTTCGTGCCGGCGGGAAGCGCCGGAGGCGGGGCGGGCGGAACCTGCGCGATGGCGGGCAGGCTCTGGGCCCCGGCGCGGGCGCCGGCCGTGAAGATCATCAATCCAAGACACAGTGCTACGAGGTTCGCGAACTTCGAGGGTCGTCCCATGGAGTCGGGTCTCTTTCAGGTGTCGCCAAGGCGGCGCGAACCCTCCATGAGCAACAACCACGCCACCACGGCGCCGCAGGAGCCTCGGGCCACGAAAGGCGCGCGAGGCACGTCCTGACGTGTCCGCTGACGCGTCAGCGGGTCATTTGGGGCGCAAGCTTCCGCCACCCGCCTTCCGCTCAGGCCCCTTCGGGCATGCGCAGGCCCGCGAGCTTCCGGTCCGCCAGCACCGCGTGCAGTTCGCGGATCCGACCGCTCGCGTCCAGTTCCACGCGCACCACCGTGCGCACGGCGAGCAGCGGATCCTTCGCCGGGTCGAACACCGCGACCACCGCGGGCAGGCCGTTGAGCATCCGCACCTCCACCGCCCTGGGCGCGCCGCGCATCTCCAGCAGCCGGCGGAAAAAGGTGAGCACCCGCTGGGCTCCGACCACCGGGACATGCGCCGCCCGCAGCTCACCGCCGCCGTCCGTCAGCGTGCGGACATCCGTGGCCAGCAGGGCCTCCGCCGCTGCCACGTCTCCCGACAGCAGCGCCCCCAGGAACCCCTCCAGCGCGGCGCGCGTGCGCTTCTGGAGGTCCTTCGTGGGCACGCAGCGCGACCGGTCATACGCGGCCATCGCCGTCCGCGCGCGGTGGTGCACCACCTTCACGTTCACCTCGCTCATGCCCAGCGCCTCGGCCACCTCGCGCACCGAGGAGTCGAAGACGTCGCGCAGCAGCAGCACCGCCCGCTGCTTCGGCGACAGCGCCTCCAGCGCCAGCAGGAAGGCGAAGGAGACGCTCTCCAGCAACTCGTAGCGCCCCTCCGTCGAGCCTCCTCCGGGGAGCCGCGCCTCCGTCGACGGCGGCACCTCTTCATCCCCCGTCTCCACCAGCGACGGCAGCCACGGCCCGATGTAGCCCTCGCGGCGGCGGCGGCGCAGGAGGTCCCTGGACAGGTTCACCGCCACCCGCGCGAGCCACGGGCGCAGCGTGTCCAGCCGCGCCGGTGAAGTGGAGAGGGCGCGCGCGTACACCTCCTGCACCAGGTCGTCCGCGTCCGCCGCCACGCCCGTCATCCGGTAGCAGAGCCCCCAGAGGAAGCGCTCGTGTTCGCGGGCCGCCTCCGCCAGTGCCGTTCGCGCCGTCGCATCCATGCGGCTACGCCCCCACCGCGCGGCGCCGGGGCACCGCCGAGCCCTTCAGCAGGGCGTGCTCCACCGCCTCGGCGCTCGCCAGGGACGCGTCCGCGAGCATCCCTTCTGAGCCCACCCAGTCCCCCACCCGGAACAGCCCGCCCACGTGGGGCACCTCCACGGAGGGGCGCCCCGACAGGCCACCGTTCGCCGCGCGGGGCAGCCCTTCGCTGACGGTGAGCGAGGGACGGAAGCGCCTCGCCACCACCCGCTCGCGCCAGCCGGGTTGGAGCGCGTCCATCACCGACTCCAGCTCCGCCTCGCTCGGCGCCGCGTCCGCACCGCCCAGGTACTTCGCCACGTGCACCATCGCACTGCCCTCCGGGGCCAGCCTCGCGGAGGCCGAATGCACCGACGCGTACCATGGCCCATCCACGCCCAGCGCGAACAGGGCACCTGGTCTCGGGAGCCCCGACAGCCCCAGCTCCAGCGTCGCGGCCTTCACCGGCACGGCGTCCTGCGCATCCCGCGCGAGCAGCGTGTCCCCGGGCACGAGCGCCGCCACCTCCGCCGGGCCCCCCGCCACCACCACCGCGTCCGCGGTGCGCACCGTGCCATCCGCGAGCCGCACCCCTTCGACCCGCGCGCCCGCGCCTTCCCCCCGGAGGACGACGGCCTCCACCCGCGTGGACAGCTCCACCCGGGCTCCGGCCTCGCGCGCCTGGAGCTCCACCGCGTCCACCAGGGTGCTCCACCCACCATCCACGTACAGCACGTTGGCGGCGGTCGCGCGTTGAAGCTGGTCCACGGCCGCCTGCGCGCTGAGCGTGGAGTGGTCCGCGCAGTACGTGGCCACCCGCACCAGCGCCGCGACGAGGGCCCGGCTGTCCTCCCGCGCCAGGCGGGTGTCCAGCCACTCCCGCGTCGACAGGTGGCTCAGCGGATCCGTGTCGATGCGCGCCAGGCCCGCGAGCAGCCGCGCCACCTCCAGCTTGCTGGCGAGCGACAGCACGTCCGTCGTCATGAGCGTCACGGGCCCATGAGGCAGCGTGTGCAGCCGGCCCGCGCGCAGCGCATACGCGCCGGACTGCCCCGGGATGCCACCTTGGGGCTTCACCCCCAGGCGTCCCAGCACCCGGAGGCCCGCGCCCGCGCGGTACAGCGCATGCGGCCCCAGGTTGAAGCGAAAGCCCTCCACCTGCGACGTCTGGGCGCGTCCCCCCAGGTGCTTCGAGCGCTCGAACAGCGTCACCTCGCAGCCACCGCGCGCCAGCAGCGCCGCGGCGGTCAGTCCGCCCAGCCCTCCGCCAATCACCGCCACCTTTGTCGCCTGCATGCCCGTCCTCCGTCCGCGCACCCGGGAAAATCCAGGGGCTTCACGGGCATCACGAAGGAGGACGGCGAAAGGTTACAGGCCCGGGGTCAGGGTGATTCGGAAGGGTGGGTGGTCGCGGCCCACTGCGTCCCATCGAGCAGGTAGGCCCCCGTGGCTCAACGCCCTACCGCTGCCGCTCGGAAGGAGTCGCGATGCGCAGCGAGTGACAGTGCCCACAGGGGAAAGACGCGCAGGTAGGTGTCGTAATGGATGGCACAGGTGCGGTTGAACACACCCGCCAACGGTTCGGGCGGCCACCGTCCCTCCGCGCCCTGCCTCGCGCGCAGCCAGGTCACGCCCCGGCGCGCGGCCTCCGAGTCCCCCTCTCCCATGGCCATCAGCGACATCAACGCCCACGACGTCGTCACCGCATGCCCCGTGGCACCCTCCACCCAACGCCGCTCGCGGCAGCTCTGGAGGGTCTCACTCCAGGAGCCATCCTCGCGCTGGTGGGCCCGCCAGAACGCGGCGGCCCGGCGCAGCAGCGGGTCTCCGGACTCCATGCCGCCGGCCACCAGTCCCGCCACCGCGAACCACGTGCCGTAGCTGAAGCACACGCCCCACGAACCTTCCCAACTCCCATCCGGGCGCTGCGTGCGGCGCAGGAATTCCAGGCCTCTCTCAATGGCGCGTCCCACCGGCGCACCCGGTTGCGCCCTCCGCCAGGCCACCAGCGCCTGCACGCACGCCGACGTGCACTCCACGAAACTGGTGTCCACCATGATGCCGGCGAACACATCCGAGGGATTGAAGCACTCCAACCAGCGCGGTCCCCGCTGTCGCTCGTAGGTGGACCAGCCGCCGTCACGGTTCTGGAGCGAGAGGATGAACGCCACGGCCTGCGCCAATCGTTCGCGAGGCACGCGGTTGAGCCCGAGCGGCTCCAACAACAGACACGCCTTCAGCGCCTCCGCGGTGCAGTCGCTGATGGGCCAGCCGTGCGCACGCGTGCTGAAGGGCCAGCCGCCCCGACTCGGATGCCGGTAGTGGCGCGCGGCGTGTGGCGAGTCCTCCAGCACCTGCTCCGCCTCCAGGAAGCGCCCTGCCCGCTCCAGTGACTCCCGCGCTCCGTCCGCGCGTCCCGAAGCCACCAGTGACTGCACCGCGAACGCGGTGTCCCAGAGCTGCGAGGAGTTGTAGCCGTTGATTCTCACTCCGTCCTCGGAGTGCTGGAGGTAGTCCTGCAAACGCGCCAGATGCGCCCGCACCTCCAAGCCTCCCGGCCGGGCCAGATGCCACACCACGGTGTTGAGCACCTTGTTGAGGGGCCCGATGCACAGGTGATGCGTGGCTTCATCCTCCCCACGAATCAATGTCAGGGATTCGTCCAGGGCCCGAGCACGCAGCCGCTTCGAGTGGATCCGCTCGTAGAAGCCAAGCACCCGGTTCACGGCGCGCAGCCAGGCACTCCGGGGGGTATAGGCGTCGGACACGGCCACCCGTGAGCGCGCCTCCTCCCAGTCCACTTCCGAGTAGGGCTGGGGATACAGCTCGCGCCGCAGCTCGGCCAGGAGTGGCGTCTCCACCGCGCGGGCCCGGTGACCGTAGAGCCAACCCATGGGCAGGTACACCATGCGGCAATGGCACCACAGCCGCGACGGATGAAATGGCAGCGCTCGCGGCAACAGCCACAGTTCGGGAGGCACGGGAGCCAGCCCCGCGTAGTCGTAGAGTCCCAGCAGGGCGAGGATGAACTTTCCCCAGGAACCACTGCCCACCGGACCGCCCCGGGGCAGGAACCACGCCCTTGCGCGCACGAGGTCCGGATCGTCGGCGGCCACGCCCAGCAGCCGCGCCGACACGTAGTTGAGCACCGTCGTGAAGACGAGGCTGGGCGACTCCACATCGAGCCCCCAGCCTCCATCCACGTTCTGGTGGGCACGCAGGTGGACGAGCATCCCCTCCCGGGTGCGCGCGTCGGGGCTTCGTCCCATCACATACAGGCCCGCCACGTACACCGGCCCCAGGAAGAGCGGACCGCTGTAGTCGCCCTTCCAGGAGCCATCCGCCTCCTGCGTCCGGGTCAGCACTTCAAGGGCTCGCTGGAGCATGTCCTTGCCCCCCCGGCTCGCGCGGCCCGGGAGGGAACGGGCTGGCGCACCGACGCCCCCCGCATCTGGACGGGCAGCTTCAGCGTCCGCTCCACTTCGCTGCCGGACCTCCTCCGCTGGCGAGGCCGCCCGTGCGTCGTTCAAACCGTCCCCGTCCCCGTCAGCTCTCAGCTCCCAGTGCATGCGCATCATGTCCTCGGTCATCGTGCGCACCCAGCGCGGGATGTGCGTCGGCCTCCCCTCGCGAGGGAGCGAGGTCAGCGTCCCCCACGCCGCAGGACTCCCTTCGCCGCACGTGCTTCGTCGCACCGCGGGCCGCCCACCTGGGACCGCCACGCCTGTCTGCCCTGCGTGCGGCACGACCCATCCATGGCTAACTCGTCAATGACAGACTGAACGTCAGATGACCGTGAGGGCCGCGTGGGGGACATCGATGTGGTGATTGCCGGAGGCGGGCCCGCGGGTTGCGCGGTGGCGGCGGCGCTCGCCGACCTGGGGCTGTCCGTCCTGCTGGTGGATGCCGGCGTGGACCGCCACAAGCAACTCGCGGGGGAGCTGCTCCACCCCCCGGGCGTGCGGGACCTGCGAGAACTGGGCTTCGGCGATGTCGTCGGGGCCTGGCCGGCCCAGCCCGTGCGTGGCTTCGCGGTGCGCTTCCACGCCCCCGCCCATACGCTCATCCTGCCCTATGGGAGCGGCATCACCGGACTGTCGCTCGAGCATGCCGCCTTGACCGTGCCCCTCCAGGAGTCGGTGGCCCGGCGGCCCGGTGTCACCCTGCTCGCCCGAGCCCGCGTGACGGCCGTGGACCGCAACGACGCGCACGGCGTCCGCCTGCGCTTCTCCTCCCAGGGCACCGAGCATGCGATTCACGCCCGCCTCCTCGTGGCCGCGGACGGACGCTCCTCCGCCGTGCGGAGGATGCTGGGCATCGCCGAGCACCATCAACGCCTCTCCACCATGCTGGGCGTCACCGTGGACAGTGCCTGCCTGCCCTACCCCGAGCATGGCCACCAGTTCGTGGGAGGTCCCGTGCACGCGCTGGCCTATGCCATCCAGCCAGGCGTGGCGCGCGTGATGGTCGACCTGCCCCTGGGCAGCAGCGCCTCCATGTTGAAGGCCCGGCCGGAGCTCCTGCTCGCCCTGCCCTCCCACTTGAAGGCCGAGGTCCAACGCGCGCTGGAACAGCAGCCCGCGCCGCGCATGGCGTCCAACGACGACTGGCTGGCGGAGACCGTCTGGGCGGGAAGCGCCGTGCTCGTGGGGGACGCCGCCGCGTGCTGCCATCCGCTCACCGCCAGCGGCATGGCGTCGTGCTTCCACGATGCCCGCGCCCTCCAGGAGGCCCTGCACCGCCACCCGGGCCACATCGCCCGTGCGCTGGAGCACTACGCGAATGAGCGACGGCCGGCCCAGCGCACCCGCGTCGCGCTCGCCTCCGCGCTCTACAGCGCCTTCGCCGGGCAGGACGATGGCATGTGGGCCCTGCGCATGGGCCTGAGACGCTATTGGGAGCACAGCCCTCGCGGAGCCCGCGCCTCCATGGCCCTGCTCTCCTCCGAGGAGCCGCGCATGCGCGTGATGGCCCGCGAATACCTGCGCGTCGTCGGCCACTCCTTCATCGCGATGCTCTCGCTCCACGGCCAGGGTGGACGTCTGCGGTCCGCCGCCCCCCTGCTGCGCTCGGCGGGGCCGCCCCTGCGGGATGCCGTGGCGAGCGCGGTGGAGCAGGTGGGAAGCTGGCTGCACCGCCGCGTCCGCCGTCCCGTCTACCGGCTGGCCCGCGCCGGCTGGGCGTCACCCCGGCGCGCCTTCGAATCCAACCGGTCGCGCTGAAAGCGCCAGCCCCCATCACGGTTCTGGAGCGAGAGCAGGAACGCCACGGCCTGCGCCATCCTCTGGCGAGGCACCCGGTTGAGTCCGAGCGACTCCAACAACAGACACGCCTTCAGCGCCTCCGCGGTGCAGTCGCTGGTAGGCCATCCATTGGCGCGTGTGCTGAAGGGCCAGCCGCCCCGGCTCGGATGCCGGCAATGGCGCGCGGGGTGCGGCGAGTCCTCCAGCACCTGCTCCGCATCCAGGAAGCGCCCCGCGCGCTCAAGGGTGGCCCGAATCCCCGCCGCCGGTCGCGACACCCTCAGGGCCTGCACCGCGAACGCGGTGTCCCAGAGCCGCGAGGAGTTGTAGCCGTTGATCGTCACTCCATCCGGGCAGTGCTGGAGGTAGTCCGGCAGGCGCTCCAGGTGCGCCCGCCCCCCTGGCCCTCCGGCCGGACCTCGTGCCACACCACGGCATGGAGCACCTTGCTGAGGGGCCGATGCAGATGAAATGCGTCGCCTCGTCCCCCCGAGAATCAACGCCAGGACCTCCTCCAGCGCGCGGGCCCGCCGCATCACCACATCGCCTCCTCCTCATGGGGCGCCGCCGAGCAGTCGGCGTAGAGCTGCCGCAGCGCCGCGTCCGACGCCATCCGCTCCTGGGTGAGCAGCATCAACATCCGCACCGACTCCCGGCTCAGCTTCACCGGCTCGGGGTCGAACACCGCGGGATTGCCCTCCACCGCGTTGAGCGTCGCCACCGCGAAGAAGAGGGGATACAGACAGAACAGCCGCAGTCCGGGCTCCTCCGTGGGAAGCGTCAAGGTGTATTCAAGCGCGACATCCAGCTCCCGGCGTGCCACCGCCACCAACTCGTGCATCAGCGCCACTGCCCGCGCGCGGTGGGCGGGCAGCGCGAGCGTGGCGGGCTCCAGCCCGTGCGCCGCCATCCGGTCCCTGGGCAGCCAGCAGATTCCCCGGTCCAGGTCGTCGCGCACGTCCTTGAGGATGTTGGTGAGCTGCAGGGCCCGGCCAAAAGCAAGGGCTCGCGGCTCGAGTCGAGCCTGCCGCGCGGCCACCGCGGGTGAATGGTCGATGAAGAGCCCCGTCAGCATCTCGCCCACCACGCCCGCGACGTAATAACAGTACATGAGTGTCGCCTGGAGGTCGGGCAATCCCTCGACCCGTCCCTTGTTCGCGTGGACCTGTTGGATGTGTTTCATCCCACCGGTCATGGTGCGCACACACCGCGCGACGTGTGGATGGACCCAGGAGGGGAGCGACGCCAGGGTTTCCAGCACCGTGGGCGTCCCCGCGAGCAGTTCGGCCTCCGCCACGGGGGTTTCGTCCCGCAGCGTGGGTTGCGCCCGATGCACGAAGGCCCGTGCGCGCGAGTCCCAGTCCCGTGCCAGCCCCGTCAGGTCCGCCAGTTCGTCGAGCAATCCACCCTGGAGCGCTCCAGGGGCCTCATCCTCCAGCGTGTCCGCGATGCGGCACAGCAGGTAGGCCACCGTCACAGCCAGGTCCAGGGGCGTGGGCAGCAGCGGAATGTTCAGCGCGAACGTCCGGGACACCCGGGGCAACTGCGTGCGACAGAACAACGCCCCTGACGACTCTCGTGTAGCAACCATGCCTGCCTCCTCTGGGTGCGGCGTCTTGCGTCCATGGCCAACTCTTCAATTGCAGACACACGTGGTGCATGACCGGGTGAGGGCCGCATGGAGGACGTCGATGTGGTGGTGGTCGGAGGCGGGCCCGCGGGCTGCGCGGCGGCGGCGGCGCTTGCCGACTTGAAGCTGTCCGTCCTGCAGGTGGACGCGGGCGTGGACCGCCACAAACAACTCGCGGGGGAACGGCTCCACCCCACCGGGGTGCGGGACCTGCGCGTGCTGGGCCTGGGAGCCGTCGTGGACGCCTGGAGGTCCGAGACCGTGCGCGGCTTCGCGGTGCACTTCCAGGCCCCCGCCCGCACGATCACCCTGCCTTATGGCAAGGGCGTCACCGGGTTGTCGCTCGAGCACTGCGCGCACAAGAGGAGGCCCGCCCAGCGCACCCGCGTCACGCTCGCCTCCACGCTCTACAGCACCTTCGCCGGGAAGGACGAGGGCATGCGGGCGTTGCGGCAGGGCCTCATGCACTACTGGGAGCACAGCCCGCATGGAACCCGCGCCTCCCTGGCCCTGCTCACCTCCGAGGAGCCGCGCATGCGGGTGATGACCCGCGAGAACCTGCGCGTCCTCAGCCACGCCCTCATCGCCATGCTGTCGCCCTGGGCGCCAGTCAACCGGCGGCGGTCCGCCGCGCCGTTGGTGCGCGCGTCCGGGCCGCCCCTGAGGGATGCCATGGCGAGCGCGGTGGAACAGGCGGAGGGCTGGCTGCATTCGCACGTCCGCCGTCCCGTCTACCGGCTGATCCGGGCGAGCGAGGCATCTCCCAGACGCGCCTTCGCATCCAGGCGGTAGTTGCGTCCGCGCCAGTCCACCTGGCGCGACAGCCGCCCGGACAGCGCCACCCCCGCGACCAGCAATGGCATCACCGCGGGCACCCAGAAGTGACGGGGCGCGACGCGCGGCCCATGATACGCCCGCTGGAGTTGGAGCTGGCTCCACACGGAGAAGCCAATCGGCAGCGTCGCCAGGGCCGCACGTCCCCAGGCCCGTTTCGCTACCGCCGTCGCGAGCCCTCCCCACGCAAGCCAGCCCACCAGCCCCCGCACCCAGTTGGGCCGCACGAAGGCCCAGGGCAGGCCCGTCTCCGAGAAGAGGATCCACCGCCGGAAGATGCGCAGGAACGCGCGCAGCTCCAGTTGTCCCGTGACGATGCGCAGGGGCACATGGACGACGCGGTTCTTCCATCCGGCCTCGTGCAGCCGGCGCCCCAGGTACATGTCATCCACGAACTGGCCGGCGGCGCAGCCCACTCCGCCAATGGCTGCGAGCGCTTCGCGGCGGAAGACCATCAACTGCCCCATGATGAAGGGCATCGCGCCGTCCGCCTCCGCCGCGCGCGCCACCGACGCGCCGTACCACGCATTCACCAGCAGCCCGTAGCCCACGTCGCCCGACAGGGGTGCTTCCCCCGCCACGTAGATGGGCGCGAACGTGGCGCCCGTGCGCGCATCCTCCAGCAGCGCCCCCACCAACGCCGTGAGCACCCCGGGCGCGGGGCGCGTGTCGGAGTCGCTGAAGGCCACGAGCGTGCACCGCGAGCGGGCCACTCCCACCTGCATGGCATTGAGCTTGCCCGTCAACCCTTCGGGGGGCTCGCCCGCCACCAGCAGCTCCACCCGCTTCGCGCGCGTCGGGTGCCGGCGGACCTCCTCCCGGGTGGGAAGGAACGCCGGGTCGTCCTCGCTGTCGAAGACGAAGAGCACCTCCCACTCGCCCGGGTAGTCCAGGTCGAGCAGCGCGCGCACGTTCTGGCCCGCCTCCACATCCAGGCCCCGGATGGGACGGATGACCGTCACCGAAGGCGGCTCGAACGGCTTCGCGGAGGGCGCCGGACGCCGGCGCAGGCCCGCCATCAGCCCCAGGTGCCCGTGAAGCAGCAGGCCCAACCCCAGCGCGCCCGCCGCGCCCCACCCCACATCGCGCGCGTTCAAACCCTCACCTCCGCCCCCTTCGCTCTCGCACGGGCGCGCCGGGCGTGCCCGGGGCCCCACCAGTTCAGGTCCCCCATCAGGCGCATCATCGCGGGGACGATGAGCACCCGGACCAGCGTGGCATCCAGCGCCACCGCGATGGCCATGCCCAACCCCATCGCCTTCACCACCACCACCGACGCCAGCGAGAAGGCCGCGAACACCGCCACCATGATGGCCGCCGCGCTGGTGATGAGTCCGCCCGTCTGCTCCAACCCTTCGGCCACCGCGTGGGTGTTGTCACCGGTGCGCAGCCACTCCTCGCGGATGCGGCTGAGCAGTAGCACCTCGTAGTCCATGGACAGGCCGAACAGCGCGCAGAACAACAGGATGGGCAGCGACGGTTCGATGGGCCCGGGCTCGAAGCGCAGGAGCCGGTGCAGGTGCCCCTCCTGGAAGATCCACACCAGCGCCCCGAACGAGCCCGCCAGGGACAGGAGGTTCATCAAGAGCGCCTTCAGCGGCAGCACCACGGAGCGCAGGAGCACGAAGAGGACCAGGCACGTCATCCCCATCACGAACCCCACCGCCGCGGGCGTGTGGTGCTTCACGAAGGCCGTCGCGTCCACGTCCGTGGCGGTCTGCCCACCCACCACCAGCCGCCCGTCTCCCACCCCCCGCTCCACGCGCAGGGCCCGGACCAGGTCGCGGGCCTCGCGGCTGCTGGGCGCCGAGGACGTCAGCACCTGCAATACCGCCACGTTGCCGGTGAGGTACGCGGTGCGTCCGGCGAGCAGCTCCGGCGGGAGGGCCTGTGGGGGCGCGCCCGCCATCTGCTGGACAGTGGTCCGGTCCATCCCCGGGACCAGGTCCACCGCGCTCTCCACGCCCACCACGCCCGGCAGGGAGGCAATCCTCCGGCTGACATCGAAGAGGGCGCCCGCGCGCTCCGGCGTGAAGGCAGGACCCGACGGAAACTCCACCGCCACCAGCACCCGCGTGGCGGCCTCGCGCGGAAACAGCCGGGCCAGCGTCTCCGCGCCCTGGCGGGCCTGGGTGCCCTCGGGCAGCGCCGTGATGTCCGTGGCCGCCAATTCCAGACGCCGGAAGGGCAGCCCCATCGCCAGCAGCAGCGCGAGCGTGGGCAGCAGCACCCACCACGGATGCCGCATCACCCAGGTGGCCAGCGCGTGCCAGGCACCGGCGCGCCGGTTCGTGTGCGCGAAGGGCAGCCTGCCCCGGTCCACGCGGGGCCCCAGCCAGGACAGCAGCGCGGGCAGCACGGTGAGCGCGAAGAGCACCGCGAAGGCCACCACCAGCGCGCCCCCCAGCCCCATGGCACTCAGGTACGAGCCGCGAAAGAAGAGCAGGCCCGAAAGGCCCACCGTGACGGCGAGCCCGGAGAACGCCACCGCCCGCCCCGCGGTGTCCAGCGTGCGCGCGAGCGCGTCCTCCGTCGTCAGCCCTTCCGCCAGTTCGGAGCGGAAGCGGCTCACGATGAAGAGCGAGTAGTCGATGGCCACCCCCAACCCGATGAGCGACACCACGTTGAGCGTGTACTGGGCCATATTGGTGACCCGCGACAACAGCAGCACGCCCGCCACGCCGCAGAGCACCGCCAGCCCGCCCACCACCAGCGGCAGCATGGCCGCCACCGCCGTGCGGAACACCCACAGCAGCACCAGCAGCGCCAACGGGAACGACAGCAGCTCCGCGCGCAGCAGGTCGCGCTCCAGCAGCGCGTTCAACGCATGCAGGAAGGCCACCTTGCCGGTGAGCGTCGTCTGGAAGCGTGGGTCCTCCAGCGCCGCGCGCACGGCGGGGAACGCGGCGGTCGCCTCGCGCTCGCCGCCCTTGAGCCGCACCAGCGCCAGCAGGTCATGGCCCGTCTTCGCCACGAAGCGGGCACGGAAGGCCTCGGGCGCCCCGACGGGCGACACCACCGCCTCCACCTCCGGCAGCCGCTGCACGCGCTCCAGCACCGACGCCACGGCCTGCGTGAAGCGCGGGTCGTCGGTCGTCCAGTCGTCGCGGTGGAAGATGACCGCCAGCGTCTGGTCGTTGGAGCCCGCCGCGGCGCTCCGGGCCAGCGCCTCCGCCCGCGAGGACTCGATGCCGTCGATGGTCCCCGTGGTGAGGTGCCCGCCCTGGAGCAGCACCCAGACCGCCAGGGCCAGGAGCACGCCGCCCCCCGCCAGCACCCGCCCCCAGTGCCGGTACACGCCCCGGGCCAGCCGGGCGAACAGCGAAGGTGCGTCGCTCGTGGGGGGGCTCATGGCGCGGGGGCTTCCTGGCAGGACGCGAGGATCTCCAGCGCGGTCTCCACCTTGACGCTTCCGCGCTCCACCAGCAGCCGCGCCACCTTCTCCACGTCCAGGCCCCGGGCGCCCGCGGTCACCGCGACACACCGCGCGTGCAGCGCCATGTGCCCCTTCTGGATGCCCACCGAGCCCAGCGCGCGCACCGCCGCGAAGTTCTGCGCCAGCCCCACCGACGCGAACACCATGGCCAGCTCGCGCACCGTGCTGACACGCAGCAGCTTCAATCCCAGTTGCGCGCCAGGATGCACCTTGATGGGACCGCCCACCATGCCCAGCGCCAGCGGCAGCTCGATGCGACCCACCAGGTCGCCCTGCTCCAGCGTCCAGCGGGACAGGGGACCATAGCGGCCCGTACGGCAGGCATAGGCGTGCGCGCCCGCCTCGATGGCCCGCCAGTCCTGGCCCGTGGCGATGGCCACCGCGTCAATGCCATTCATCACGCCCTTGTTGTGCGTGGCCGCGCGGTAGGGGTCCGCCTCCGCGAAGCGGCTCGCCTGGAGGATGCCCTCCGCGATGGCGTCGCCCGGCAGGTCGAAGTCCGCCAGCGCCGCCACGGGAATGCGGCACGACGCGCGCGCCAGCCGCTGGTCCGCGAGGTTGGACAGGATGCGCACGTAGACGCGGCCCCCGGTGAGCTGCTCGATGAGCGGCGCCACCCCTTCCGCCATGGTGTTGAGGAGGTTGGCGCCCATGGCCTCCCGGGTGTCCACCAGCAGGTGGACGATGAGGAGCGGCTCGCCGTGCGGCCCCTCGGGGGCGGGCAGGACGCGCACCTCCACCTCGCGCGCGCCGCCGCCCCGCCGCAGGAGCGCCGGGTGGAAGCTGTTCGCCAGGGCGAGCAGCGACTCCCGGTTCGCCAGCAGGCGCTCCCGGGCCCGCTCCGGCGAGCCGTAGCCGGTGAGCTGCACCTGGGCGATCATCATCGACCCGTCCGCGTCCGCGGTGAAGCCGCCCGCATGGCGGATCACCTTCGCCGCGTACGACACCGCGGCCACCACCGACGGCTCCTCCACCGCCATGGGAATCAGGTGGTCGCGACCGTTGACGGTGAAGTTCAATCCCAGACCCAGCGGCAGGGCGAACACCCCCACCGCGTTCTCAATCATCTGGTTGACGATGTCGAAGGACGGCGAGCCGAGCGACCGCAGCACATACAGCTCCTCCGCCGAGACATCCCCCCGCCGCGCCAGCTCCCGCCAGCGCTCATCCACGCCGAGGCGGTGGAACCCCGGCAGGCGTGAGGACGGAAAGTCCGGCGGGACCTCCGGCAATCCATCGTCCAGCCCTTCCGACATGCGACGCCCCCCATCCCATGGACCCATGACGCAACCAGGGAACTGGTGACGCCCTGGGCCTTTGGGCAGGGGTCTCATCCCTGGGGGCGGTCCGGGATTGGACGGCGGAGCCTGCCCGCCCCTCCCTCCGGGACCAGGAAGGGCCAGGAGTCTGTTGGCCCAAGCACCCGGGAACCGGCGTCAGGGCGCCGCGCGTCCGCCAATCTCAGGAAAGCGTTCGTAGGTCCGCTTGAGCGTGTCCAGGTGGGCGGGGTCGTCCAGGTCGAGCGGAGTGTCGGTGAGCTGCACGACCCAGCCGCCCGATGCCGTGCGCCGCGCCCGTGAAAGCAGCTCGGCGTCGCGGGTCGGATCCGGGAACCCGATGGCCTGCGCGGCGGCAGCCGACCAGTAGTTGAGCCACCCGAGGTAGTAGGGAATCTCGGGCGCGCGGATGTGCTTGAAGAGCTTCAGGGCGGGCAGCCCCCGGCGTGGGGATGGCGGCCCTTCCAGCGTGGGTGCGGTCTGGTATGCGATGTCCACTGCGGCGTCGTATGGCGTCGCTCGTCCCCATTGCGCACGCGCTTCTTCCGCCACGGCCTCAAGTACAGCCGCTGCGGACGCGATCACAGGCTCGTCCAGTGGCAGTTCTGCATGCACCTCGAACTGGGAGTGACCGCCTGCGCTGAAGAGGCCATCCCTCTCCCTTCCCCAGACCGTCACGGGGTAACCCTGCTCCCCATTGCACACGATGGGGAATCCGCCGTCCTCAATGCTTTCGATAAGCCACGCGTCACGCTGCGGTAATGCGACGGGGCGCCCGGCGTTAGAGAGCCGCCACTTCAGCTGCAAACCGGGAAGCGCCCTCTCCATTCCATGAACGCTAGCGATTGCGCGGCGGTCTTTACCCACAAGCGCAGGTGAGTAAACGATGATGCGAAGGCTTTTTTGCGCGTTCATCTTTTGCATCCCGTGACGATGACATTGAGTGATTGATCCAGATCCAGCAATGCCTGCCTGTGCAGTTCGGTGCTCACTCCAACAACGAAGTCATACCCACATGCTTCCGCGGCTTTTCGTTCCTTGTCCAATTGCTTGAATTCTCTGCCCACCTCCTGTCTCCGGACAAAGGCATTGTACGAGTCAAATCGATGGGTCTTGATCTCCCACAGCTTGCGCGCACCGACCTGCAACGCATCGAAGCGCACACCGCCCACGAGCACGTCCATTCCGGGATAACGGTTGGGCGGGAACTTGTCGGCACACTCATTGTGAGGGTCGTCCTCGCCCGCGTGGGGCACTGGAACAGGCTCGCAACTGGCGGGGCGCGTCCGGTCCACGGGCACGGGTGGCACCGGGGGCTGCCAGTCCTGCCCCGCGGGCTCGGGCTTCAGCTTGGGCTTGGGTTGCGCTTCAGCTTCCCGGGAGGACACCTTCGTTCCACGTGAGGCCCCGGCCTCCTCGGGGTAGGCGTGGCGGAGCTCATGCGCATCCAGCTCTTCCTTGATGGCGACGGCGACCACCACCAGGCCAACCACAATCACGGCTCCCACGACAACCTCAGGAGCCACCAGCATGCAGAGCCCGACTCCCATGGTACCCGCGCCAACGGAAGCGACCGCGCATCTTCCCTCGGTGTCGTGGAACTCGAGCCGGTCATGGTCAAGCGCCTGATAGCAGCGCTCCATCAGGTCGGGCCAAGGCTGGGAGGCTTCGTGGACAACGCACTGCCCGCCGTCCGTCCAGGGCAGCACCGCCGCTCGCTGGAGGTTGGAGATTCTCTGGCCCCGGGTTCCCCGCACGCTGGGAGGCGGTGCTGGCGTAGCGCAGGCCGACAGAAGCAACAGGAGTGCGACGCAGGTTCGGAGACGCATGGCCATGGAGTCCTGTCCGTCACCCTCGCAGCAAGGGTGCTCGGAGCGTGCCCGACTCTACCCGCCCCTCCCTCTGGAACCATGAAGCGCTAGCGAAGGGCGGGCGCGTCCGGGTCGCGGCGCAGCACGAAGAAGTACGGCGCGGGCATGCCTCGCGCGTCCATCACGCCCAGCAGCGTGTCCGCGTCCACCTGACGGAACACGTCGTTCGTCGGCCAGTCGTCGTAGATCATCGTCGCGCTGAGCCTCCCCCGGTACTCCGTCATGCGCAGCCGCGCCTTGAACTTCGCGGTCTCCACATCCGCCCGGTGCGGACCCACGGGGCCGCGAATCGCCGGGGACGGCCACTTGCGCGGATCCACCGGGAACACCGACGCGCGGTCCTCCGTGAAGAACAGCAGCGGGTGCACGCTCTCCGCGTCGAGGAACTGCTTGCCGTACCAGCCCGTCGCGCTGAGCATCCCGTCCATGGGGTGCTCCGTCTGGAGTTCACGGCCCTTCCACGTGCCCCACATGAACGCCAGGTCCACCGTGGGCAGGCTGTCGAACAACGCGAGCGCCTCTTCGGCGCGGATGCGCCCGGCTTTCACCGCTTCATCGAAGGTCATGACGTCCTTGCTCCCTGCATGCGCAACACCGGCTTGATCGCCGTGCGCGTCTCCATCTGGTGGACCGCGTCGTTGATGGCCTCGAAGTCATGGCAGCGGATCAGCTTCTCCAACGGGAAGCGTCCGGCCGCGTGCAGCGCGACCAGCTTCGGGATGAAGGTCTTCGGGTCCGCATCCCCTTCGAGGATGCCCACCAGCTTCCGGCCGGCGAGCAGGGCGGGCATCGACAGCGTGACCTCCGACGCGTCACGGCCCGGCAGCCCGAGCAACCCGCACGTGCCCAAAGGCCGCGTCACGTCGAATGCCTGCCGCAGCACCTGGGGAGAACCGACGCACTCCAGCGCGAAGTCCACCCCGCCCCGGGTGCGCTGGCGGAGGGCCTTCGTGAGCTCCGGCTCCCCCGCGAGGAAGGTGTCCGTGGCGCCCAGCTCTCGCGCCAGCTCCAGCCGCCGCGCGTCCAGGTCCACCGCGAGGATGGTGGCCGCGCCCGCGACCTTCGCCGCCATGATGGCCGCGAGCCCCACCGCGCCCGCGCCGAAGACGGCGAGCTGCTGGCCCGCCTGCATCCGGAACGCCTCCAGCACCGCGCCCGCCCCCGTCTGGAAGCCACAGCCCAGCGGCGCGAACAACTCGAGCGGCGCCCGGGCATCCACCTTCACCGCGTTGTGCTGGTGCGCCAGCACGTGCGTCGCGAACGACGACTGGTGGAAGAAGCTCGAGCGGACCGGAGCGCCCCGCCACCGCATGGGGAAGGAGCCATCCAGCCGCGCCCCCGACACGTTCCCCGCCGGCCCCTGCTCGCAGTACGCCGGCTGTCCCCTGCCGCACGTGCCACACGCGCGGCAGGAGAAGTAGCTGAGCACCACCGCGTCCCCCGGCGCGAAGTCCGTCACGCCCTCCCCCACCGTCTCCACCACGCCCGCGCCCTCGTGCCCGAGCACTGCGGGGAACGCGAAGCGCGCCGCGCCCGCCCGGTAGGTCAGGTCGGTGTGGCAGATGCCGCTCGCCGTCATCCGCACCCCCAGCTCCCCGGCCCGGGGCGCCTCCAATTCGACCTCGTCGATGACGAAGGGACCCTTCACCATCTGCAGCAACGCGGCACGCACCGGATGACCCATGGGCCCATCCTATTGGCAGTTCGCCAACAATGTCGCCCTGGAACCGTTTTTCCTCGGGGCGCGCGTCACCCGAGCCCTTCCCTGGCCGCTTGTTCCCACGTCCATGCCGAACGTTGACTTGTTGGCATGCGTGGACGCCGAGGGACCAGGGAAACGGCGGGTCGCCGAGGGGTCCCGTTTCCACGCGTCCTCAGTCGGCCCACCCCGCGCGAGGTGTGTTAACGCTGGAAAGCATGAGCCACGGCCCTGAATCCCGCGCGCCTCTGGGAAGTTCCCGCTCCGTTGACGACCCTCTCGCGTCACGCGAGACCGCCGCCGGAGTGCTCGAGGGCGGGGGCGACATGGGCGCCCTCATGCGCTCGATGGACTGGTCCGCGACGGTGCTCGGCCCCGTGAGCACCTGGCCCGAGTCGCTGCGCACGACGGTGAGCACGAGCCTCAACAGCCGCTTCCCCCTGTTGGTGCTGTGGGGCGCGGACATGGTGATGCTCTACAACGACGCCTATCAGGCCATCCTCGGCGACAAGCACCCCCGGGCCCTGGGGCAGCCCGCGCGCGAGTGCTGGACGGAGATCTGGCACATCATCGGCCCCATGCTCGAGGGCGTCCTCGCCCGGGGTGAGGCGACCTGGTCGGAGAACCAGTTCCTGCCCATCCAGCGGCACGGGTTCACCGAGGAGAGCTACTTCACCTTCTCCTACAGCCCCATCCGCGAGGAGCACGGCGGCGTGGGCGGCGTCTTCATCGCCGTCGCGGAGACCACCGCCCAGGTGCTGGACGCGCGGCGCATCACCCTGCTGCAGACGATGGCGGCCCGGACGACGGGCACCCAGAGCGTCGCGGAGGCGGGCACCCGCGCGATGGAGGCCCTGGCGGAGGAGGCCTCGGACATCCCCTTCGCCGCGCTCTACCTGCTCGACGCGCAGGGGGCCCGGGCCCACCTGGCGGCCCACACCCCTTCGGACGCCGACCGCCTCACCTGGCCCCGACAGGTGCCCTTCACCGGCGATGCACGGACCCCGTGGCCCTTCGCGTCGGTCGCGCGCACGGGTCAGCCCGCGCGCGTGGACGGCCTCCAGGAACACCTCGGCGCCCTGCCCTCGCGCACGGGCCGGCCCGCCCCCACCTCGGCGCTCGTCGTGCCGGTGGCCCGGCCCGGTGACACGGGCCCCGCCGCGCTGCTCGTGGTGGGGCTGTCCCCCCTGCTCGGACGCGACCCGAAGTACCGCGCCTTCCTGGAGCTCGTGGCCGGCAACCTGGCCGCCGCCATCGCCAGCGCCCGGGCCTACGAGGAGGAGACGAAGCGCGCGGAGGCGCTGGCGGAGCTGGACCGCGCCAAGACGGCCTTCTTCAGCAACGTCAGCCACGAGTTCCGCACTCCCCTCACGCTGATGCTGGGGCCCATCGCGGACGGGCTCGCGGACGCCGCGGCCCCCCTTCCTCCGGAGCAGCGCGAGCGTCAGGAGCGGGTCCACCGCAACGGCCTGCGGCTGCAGAAGCTCGTCAACTCGCTGCTCGACTTCGCCCGGCTCGAAGCGGGCCGGGCCCAGGCCTCCTTCGTCCCCACCGACCTGTCCGCGCTCACCACCGACCTGGCCAGCAGCTTCGACTCGGCGATGACGTCCGCGGGACTCCGGTTGGCGGTGGACTGTCCGCCCCTGCCGGAGGCCATCCACGTCGATCCCACGATGTGGGAGAAGGTTGTCCTCAACCTCGTCTCCAACGCCTTCAAGTACACCTTCGAGGGGGAGATCCGCGTCGCGCTGAAGTGGGAGGGCTCGCGCGTGGAGCTCACCGTCCAGGACACCGGCGTGGGCATCCCGGAGGTGGAGCTGCCCCGCATCTTCGACCGCTTCCACCGCGTGGAAGGCACCCGGGGTCGCAGCCACGAGGGGACGGGCATCGGCCTGGCGCTGGTGCAGGAGCTGGTGAAGCTGCACGGCGGGACGGTGACCGTGCGAAGCGCCCCGGGCACGGGCAGCACCTTCACGGTGAGCCTGCCCACCGGCTCCGGGCACCTGCCGGCGGCCCGCGTGGACCCGGACGGGACGCGCGCCACCCCGAGCGGCGGACCCCAGGCGTTCCTCGCGGAGGTGTCCCAGTGGAACGCGGCCGGGACCGCCGCCCCGCCAGCGCCGGCCACCCCGGCCCCGACGAAGGCGCGCATCCTGCTGGCGGATGACAACGCCGACATGCGCGACTACCTCACGCGCCTGCTGGCACCGCGCTGGAGCGTGGAGACGGCGACCCATGGCCTCCAGGCGCTCGACGCGGCCCGGACAAACCCGCCCGACCTCATCCTCTCCGACGTGATGATGCCGGGCATGAGCGGCACGCAGTTGGTCCAGGCCCTGCGCGCGGACGAGCGCACCCGGACCATCCCGCTGGTGCTCCTGTCCGCCCGCGCGGGCGAGGAGGCCACCATCGAGGGGCTGCGCAGCGGCGCGGACGCCTACCTCGTCAAACCCTTCTCCGCGAACGAGCTGCTCGCGCGCGTCGAATCCCAGCTCACGATGTCCCGGCTGCGGCAGGACGCCCTGCTGGCGGAGCGCATGCACGCGGAGGAGACCACGCGCCTGCTGGAGGCGTCGCGGCGGGCCACCCGCTCGCGCGAGGAGACCCTCGCGGTCGTCAGCCACGACCTGCGCTCCCCGCTCACCGCCATCGGCACCGCGGCGGAGCTGCTCCAGCGGGCCCTGGGCCACGACGAGCGCGAAGCCCGACTGCGCAGGCACACCGACTCCATCCGCCGCTCGGTGGGGCGCATGAACCTGCTCATCGCGGACCTGCTCGACCTGGCGAGCATCGACGCGGGCACGCTCTCCATCGAAGTGAGCCCGCAGACGGTGGAGGAGCTCGTCCGCGAGGCGCGGGAGCTCTTCGAGCCGCAGGCCGCGGAGAAGGGCCTGCGCTTCACCGTCGACCTGGAGCCCGGACGCATCCTGCGCTGCGACAAGGAGCGCATCCTCCAGACGCTCGGCAACCTGCTGTCCAATGCCATCAAGTTCACGCCCCAGGGCGGCAGCGTGGGGCTGAAGGTGGAAGCGGAGGCCGGGACGCGGGGCGTGCGCTTCGGCGTGATGGACACCGGCCCGGGCATCTCCGAGGAGGCGCAGGCGCGCATCTTCGACCGCTACTGGCACGCGGCCCAGAAGCAGCGCGAGGGCCACGGCCTGGGCCTGTCCATCGCGAAGGGCATCGTGGAAGGCCACGGGGGCCGCATCTGGGTGGAGAGCGCGACGGGCCAGGGCAGCACCTTCTGGTTCTCCCTTCCGGCCGAGCCGGTGGCGCGCGGCGCGAGGTCCGCGCCCTCCACCGTGCAACCCCCGCCGCCCCCGAAGGCGGGCCGGGACGAGGCGTTCATCCAGGGCGGCGGAGAGATGGGCGCCCTGATGCGCGCGTTCGACTGGTCCACCAATTCCCTGGGTCCGCTCGAAGGGTGGCCCCAGTCGCTGCGGACCTCCGTCAGCACGATGCTGCGCTCGCCCTACCCCATCATCCTCTTCTGGGGTCCCGAGCTGCGCATGCTCTACAACGACCCGTTCCGCCCCATCCTGGGCGCGAAGCATCCGCGGACCGTGGGCGCCCGGGGCAACGAAGCGCTCGTGGAGGAGTGGGGCCAGCTGGGCCCCTTGATGAAGCGCGTCCACGAAACGGGCGAACCCCTGTTCATCGAAAACGGGAACGTCAACTTCGCGCGGCGGCCGGGCGGCCTGCGTGAGGAGTCCTACTTCACCTGGTCCTACAACCCGACCATCGGTGAGTCGGGGGAGATCGCCGGCCTCTTCGCCATCGCCAGCGAGGTGACGCGCCAGGTGGTGGGGGACCGCCGGCTCGCCATCCTGCGGGAGCTGTCCATCCGGACGGCGCTCGACAAGAAGGTGGAGGCCATCTTCCGCTCGCTGGAGGACGTGCTCGCGCACGCGGCCCACGACCTGCCCTTCGCCCTGCTCTACGTCGTCCGGGAGGACAAGGCCCAGTTGGTGAGCTGCGCGGGCCTCGCCCGGGGCGTGGCCGCGGCCCCCCTGGAGGTGCGCTCGGACGACACGGCCTCCTGGCCGCTCGCCCACGTCGCGCGGTCGCGGCAGGAGCAGTTGCTGGAGGACCTGGCCACGCGCTTCGGCCCCCTTCCCGGCGGCCCCTGGCCCGAGCCCACCACGCGCGCCCTGGTGCTCCCCGTGCCCATGGGCGCGGAGACCGACACCACCGGCGTGCTGGTGACCGGCCTCAGTCCGCTGCGAGCGCTGGACGAGGAGTACCGAAGCTTCCTGCAACTGCTGGCGCGGCAGTTGGCCGCCAGCGTCACCAGCGCGCGCGCCTACGAGCAGGAGAAGCAGCGGGCGGAGGAGCTGGCCCAGTTGGACCAGGCGAAGACGGCCTTCTTCAGCAATGTCAGCCACGAGTTCCGCACGCCGCTCACGCTCATCCTCGGCCCCGTCGAGGACGCGCTGTCCAAGGCGACGAAGTCGTTGGAGGGCGAGCAGTTGGACCTGGTGCGGCGCAATGCCTTGCGCCTGTACAAGATGGTCAACACGCTGCTCGACTTCTCCCGGATGGAGGCCGGCAGGGCCCAGGCCACCTACGTGCCCACGGACCTGGCCACCCTCACCACGAGCCTCGTGAGCGCCTTCCAGTCCGCGGTGGAGAGCGCGGGCCTCAAGCTGGTGGTGGACTGCCCGCCCCTGCCCGAGCCCATCTACGTGGATCCGGACATGTGGGAGAAGGTTGTCCTGAACCTGCTCTCCAACGCGGTGAAGTACACCTATCAGGGGGAGATCCGCGTCCAGCTCCGATGGCAGGACGCGCAGGCGGTCCTCACCGTGCAGGACACGGGGGTGGGGATTCCGGAGGAGGAGCTGCCGCGCGTCTTCGAGCGCTTCTACCGCGTCCGCGTCACCCAGGGCCGCAGCCACGAGGGGACGGGCATCGGGCTGGCGCTGGTGCAGGAGCTGGTGCGGATGCACGGGGGCACCGTCGCGGTGGCGAGCCGGTTCGGAGAGGGCACCACCTTCACCCTGCGGATGCCCCGGGGGTTCGCCCACCTGCCCCCGGACCGCGTCGAGCGCCAGGCCCCGCCGCGCGTGTCCGCCGTCGGGGCCGCGCCCTTCGTCGAGGAGGCGCATCGCTGGTCGTCGGCGGACCCGGTCCCGGGCCCGCAGGACATCACGCTGTCCGACGCCCCGGTGCTGGAGGTGCCCGAGGCGCTCGCGCGCTCGCGCATCCTCCTCGTCGACGACAACGTGGACCTGCGCGCCTACGTCGCCGGGTTGCTGCGGCAGGGCTTCCAGCACATCGAGACCGCCACGGACGGGTTGGATGCGCTGGAGCGGGTGCGCCTCCAGCCGCCGGACCTCATCCTCTCCGACGTGATGATGCCGAGGATGGATGGCTTCGCCCTGGTGCGCGCCCTGCGCGCCGACGAGCGCACGCGCGCCATCCCCATCATCCTGCTCTCAGCGCGGGCGGGCGATGAGTCCACCGTGGAGGGCTTGCAGACCGGCGCGGACGACTACCTGGTGAAGCCCTTCTCCTCGCGCGAGCTGATGGTGCGGGTGCGCACCCAACTGGACATGGCCCGCGTGCGCCGCAAGGTGGTCCGCGACGAGTTCGAGAAGGAAGCGCTGCGCGAGTCCGTGCGGGTGCGGGACGAATTCCTCCGGCTGGTCAGCCACGAGCTGCGCACGCCCGTGAGCGCCCTGTCCCTCAACATCCAGGGCCTGAGCCGCGAAGCCCACGCCGAGTCCTCACCGGACATCCTGCGCGGCAAGGCCCGCTCCACGGAGAAGCAGCTCCAGCGCCTGTCGCGGCTGGTGGAGCAGCTGCTGGACGTGTCGGAGCTGGTCACCGGCCCGCTGGAGCTCGCGCGCGAGGACGTGGACCTGACCCAGGTGGCGACCACGGTGGTGGAGCAGTCCCGGGAGAAGGCCGCTCGCGCGGGATGCATCCTCACCCTGAAGGCGCCCGCGCCGGTGGTGGGCCGCTACGACCGCGCGCGGCTGCACCAGCTCCTCGACAGCCTCGTCGACAACGCGCTCAAGTTCGGGGCGGACAGGCCCGTGGAGGTGACCGTGGAGCAGGCGTCGGACCACGCCGCCATCACGGTCGTGGACCACGGCGAGGGGGTCGGGCCCGAGGACGCGGAGCGCATCTTCGGGCGCTTCGAGCGCGCGGTGCCCACCAACCACCACGGCGGCTTCGGCCTGGGCCTGTGGATCGCCCGCCACGTCGCGGAGGCGCACGGCGGAAGCATCCGGCTTGCGCCCACCGAAGGCGGAGGCGCCACCTTCACGGTGGTGCTCCCGCTCCCACTGGTGACGGGGAACATCGACCGGTGACGGGAGTCACCAGGGCGTGAAGTCCCCCGCCCAGCGGGGGCGGACGCATTCCAAGACAAATCCAGGGGTTGCTCGCGTCCGGTGAGCGGCGTGGGCGCTGGCACGGCCGCTGCTATGGGTCCCGGCATCGCAGCACGCTGGCCTCCCATCCCTTTCTGGAAAGCCCCCTGCCATGAGCATCTCGCCCCTTCGCAACAGCCCGTCTTCCTTCACGCGCACCCAGCCCCGGAGCGACATCGCTTCCAGCCCCGCCATCCGCCCGGGCTCCACGGACGCGGCTTCCGCCTCCTTCCAGAAGATGGGCTCCCGGATGGCCCCCGGGCTCGCGGCCCTCCAACAGGACGGCTTCGACATGGGCGCGGGCAAGGGCGCGCAGAACCTGGGCAAGCTGCTGCAGGACACGCTGTCGGCGCTGAACACGCTCGCGCAGTTGGTGGGCGGCATGGAGGGCATGAAGGGCGCGCAGGGGGCCGAGGGCGTCCCCAGCCTCGGTGGGGAGTCGGGTGCGCAGCCCTTCTCCGACAGCAGCTTCACGCCGCAGGACTGCATGAGCCCGTCGCCCGTGGAGCTCGACCCCAGCCCCGTGGATCCGTCCTCCCCGCAGGGCACCAGCGGCACGCCGGGCCCCACGGGCACGGACAGCGCCACCGGCACGGACAGCGCCACGGGCAGCTCGAAGCTGGGCGGCAACCTGCCTCCCGGGCTGGAGAAGTTCCGGGGCGCCATCGAGTCCGCGTCGGCCAAGACGGGCGTTCCGGCGGCGACGCTGGCCGCTCAAATCTGGCAGGAGTCGCGCGGCAACCTGGAGGCCGTCTCCACCAACGGCGGCAATGGCCTGACGGACACCGGCCTGATGCAGGTCAATCCCAACACGTACAAGGAATTGCAGGCGAAGCACCCCGAACTCCAGGGCAAGGACCTCTCCGATCCGGAGACGAACATCCTGGCGGGCGCCTGCTACATGAAGGACATGAAGGAGCAGTTCGGCGGCAGCATGGACCTGGCCCTGCGCGCCTACAACTCCGGGCCCAACGGCGTGGACAAGAGCAACCCGGACGCGATCCCCGCCGGCACGGGTGACGCCACCTACGTGCAGAAGGTGAAGAGCTTCGCGAACATCCTGGCCACCGGCCAGGGCACCCTGCCCGCGTAGGCCAGGCCCCTCACGGGAACCGACAATCCTTTTCGCCCCACCATCGATTCATGAGATGGGGCCGGGATGTTCGACCCTGTCACGCTCGACCAGCTCCGCGCCTTCGTGTCCGTCGTCGAGGAGGGAAGCTTCTCGGCGGCGGCGCGCAAGCTTCGCCGCGTGCAGTCCGCCATCAGCACGTCGATGGCCAACCTGGAATCGCAGTTGGGCGTGCCGCTCTGGGACCGCTCGACGAAGGTGGCCACGCTGACGCCCCAGGGCCATGCGGTGCTCGCTTCGACGCGGCGCGTGCTCTCCGAAGTGGACGGGCTGCGGCGGCTCACCACGGGCATGACGCAGGGACTCGAAGCGTCGGTGTCGCTGTGCCTGGATGCCTTCTTCCCCCTGAAGGCGCTCATCGACCTGTGCGCCGCGTTCACCCGGGAGTTCCCCGCGGTCGACCTGCGCGTGCAGACGCAGGTCATGTCCGCCGTCTCCGCGCGCGTGCTCGACGGCACGGCCACCCTGGGCGTCGTGAGCCCGGCGGGGATGGCCCCGGGGCTCGAAGCCCAGGCGCTGTCGCCCATCCGGGTGCTGCCCGTCGCCAGCCCGGGCCATCCGCTCGCGGCCATCAAGGGACGCATCGCCAACCGGCACTTCGTCGACGCGATCCAGATCGTGCTCTCGGATTGCAACGAAGAAGGCGTCTCCGACCAGGTCGGACTGTCGCCGCGCACGTGGCAGGTCGGCGACCTCTACACCAAGCATGAAATGCTGCGCGCGGGCCTGGGCTGGGGCAACCTGCCGGAGCATCTGATCCGCGACGACCTGCGCGAGGGCCGGCTGGTGGCCCTGCGGCCCCTGGCGTGGGGCCAGCACGAGAACACGCTCAAGCTGCTGGCCATCTACCGCGGAGACACCGTGTTCGGTCCGGCGCACCGCTGGCTGTTGGAGCAGCTCACCCAGCTCTGCGCGCGCGAGGCCCGCCGTCAGCGGACGGGGTGAGTCAGACGCCGTCGTGCACCGGCCGCATGTTGGCGCTCCACAGGGCCCACATGGCCGCGCACAGCGACAGGCTCAGCGGCAGGCTCCAGAGCGCGACGACGGTCGCCACCAGGTACACCGGGAACCCCAGGCGGTAGTGCCACGTGAGCCGGTGTTCGAGCGCATCCGGGGCGTGCTGCCGCTGGAGCAGGTGCCACAGCAGGTTGTAGGCCACGTTGATGAGCACGAAGAGGCCCGCGTAGAGGGCCCCCGCCATGGAGCCGGAAGGCTCCATCAGGTGGGCCGACAGCAGCGACGTCGTGAACGGCACCAGCGTGGTCAACAGCATCAGGAACCCGTTCGCGAAGAGCACCGGCGTGTCCGCCCGGCGCGCGAACTTCAGGATGCCGTGGTGGTCGATCCACATGATGAGCACGGTGCCGAAGCTCGCCACGAACGCCAGGTACGTGGGCCACCGGGACGCGAGCTGCCAGAGCAGCGTGTGGGAATCCCGGGCGGAGTCCGTGAGTTCCGGCTTCAGGTCCAGCGCCAGCAGCGTGATGACGACGGCGAAGACGCCATCGCTGAACGCTTCGAGCCGGGCGTTGTCCGTCCTTTCGGTGTCCGCCATGGCGAAGGCCCCCCTACAGCCGGGTGCGCACCCACAGCACCAGGGCCACGGGCACAAGGAGCGACGCGAAGCCCAGGTGCTGGACGCCGAACGCGCCCCCCAGACAGCCCAGCGCGAACGCCAGGATGATGAAGCCCAGCGAGCGGTGCTTGCCGGCGTTCTCCGGGGCGCCCGGAATCACCTTCTCCACGAACCACTGGGTGACGTTGCCGGTCATCACCGTCGTCATCGGCCCCAGCGAGGGCGCCACCCGGTGCATCGCGTTCTGGATGCCCATGGCGATGACCGCGAACACCACGACGACCTTGTGCGCCGCCGTGCCCTGCACGCACAGGGGCACGGCCGCCGCCGCCCCGAAGGCCACCGCCTGGAGCAGCAGGAGCAGCCGCGCGGAGCCCTCCGTCCGACGGCGGTGCAGGTGCGTGGCGCAGAAGACGGCCAGGACGAAGATGGGGAAGGTCGACAGCTTGAGCCACTCGTCGGCGTTGGCGTTGCGCGCGAGGTCCGCGGCGAGCACGACGAAGTTGCCGGTGACGTGCGCGCAGAAGATGCCGCCCGCGCCGACGAAGGTGACGGCGTCCGCGTAGCCCGCGACGAACGCGAGCGCGGCGGGAACCCATGCGGACTTGAGAACAGGACTGGGAGTCATGAGGGCCGTGCCGTGGGTCAGTAGGTGAAGGTCGTCCAGGTGCCGAAGAAGTCGACGTCCCGGCCGGTGACCGCCTGCAACGCGGGCCCGGCGAAGACGTGCGAGTACTCGGCATTGAACATGAGGTGACGCGTGGCGCGATAGCCGAGCGACAGCGAGAGCTGCGCGCCGGTGTAACGCGCCCGCGAATCCGAAGGCGCCACGAGGACCTCCCCCGGCGGCGTGTAGACGGCGTCCTGGACGGACTGCCGGAAGAAGAAGACGCAGCCCGCCTCCAGCGTGACGGCGTCCAGGTCCCACTGCACCAGCGGATGCGCCTCGTACAGGTTCGACGGGTAGATCAACGGCAACGCGCTGAAGAAGGTCTGGTTCGGGAAGAAGGCGTGGAAGGTGGAGACCCGCCCATCGTCGGCGTTCCGGTCACCGCTCAGCGCATCCCCCCGCACGCCCAGCCGCAGCGGCGCGAAGGGCAATCGCTGCCACAGCCCTCCGGCCAGCCCCCAGGCCAGGACGTCGGCGTCGCCCACCGTGCCTGCCTGGACGAGCGCATGTCCGATGTACTCGAAGCCGCCCCCGGTCTGACCGAACACCCGCAGGCCCAGCATGTGGCGCACCTCACGGCCTTCGACCGCGCCGTAGGTCACCGAAGGACGGTCGCGCCCCAGGTAGAAGGCGTCGAACGAGAGCTGCTTTCGCGGCAGCACCGCCACGGTCGCGTAGAGGCCCCAAAACCGGTTCCTCCACGAGGGCGCATCATCGAGCACGCCGCGCTCCAGCCTGGGCACCACACCGCCAAAGCCCTCCACGTTCCAGCCGTCGCCCGTGACGGTGAGCCGGGCCAGGTCGAACGCCTGACGGACATTGGTCCCATCCCGGGTGCTTACCCACCGCGTCGACCCCAGCGACATCTCCTGGCGTCCCACGCGGGCCACGAAGCGGGCCTTCGCGGTCGCGCCGCGCCATTCGACGAAGGCCTGCTGCACGTCGAACAGGTCGCTGCCCGGAGGCTCATCGCGCGCGGCAGCCCCCAGCGCGTAGTGCCCGCCCAGTTGGACGAAGGCGCGCAGGGGCCCCACGTGGGCATCCACGTGCAGCAGGTTGCGGGAGAACATCACGCTCTGCGACAACGGTCCGTCCAGCCCGTCGGTCAGCTCGTAGCGGAGCCGGTGCTGGCCCCCGAACGAGAGAAACGCGGTGTCCCCCAGCGGGACGTATTTGACGCGGTCGAACGGATCCTCCCCGGGCCGCAGGAGCGGATCCGCCCAGTCCTCCTGGTAGCGGATCGCCGCATACCGGGGCGCCTCGCGCGGCTCGGGGACATCCTCCGCCCGGGCCGCGAGCGGCACACCCAGCAGCCCGGGGAGGAGGAAGAACGCGCTCCGTGACCAGCACCCCATGAAGGCTTCCCTCAGAACGCCCAGCAGGAGCAGCCCAGGAGTCCCCAGAACGTCGGGTCCTCCGCGACAGGCACCGGCCGTCGCCAGGCCGCCTTGCCATGCGCATGCACGCCACAATCATGCGGCGCGGCGTGCATCGCGGACGCGGTGTGCGCCTCCTGGGCCTGGGCGGCGGCGTGCGCGTACCCACCGAAGCTCCGGACCGGAGACCAGTCCGGCATGGCCGGAGGCAGCGGCGGCGCGAAGTCCGAGAAGCCTCCCGTGCCGTGCACGACCTTCCCACCGACCACGGTGAGCACGGACTCCAGTTGGGAAATCTGGTCCGCCGGAACGCTGAAGTAGTCCGCCGACAGCACGGCCAGGTCCGCGAACTGTCCCACCGCGAGTTGCCCCTTCTTGCCCGTCTCCGAGGAGAACCAGGTGTTGCGTTCGGTCCAGAGCCGCAGCGCGGTCTCCCGGTCGATCAGCGCGTCCTCGCCGTACAGCGACGTCCCCGCGACGGTCTTCCCGGTGACGAGCCACGACAGCGAGACCCACGGATTGTAGGACGCGACCCGCGTGGCATCCGTGCCGGCGCCCACCGGGACGCCTGCGGCGAGCATGCGGGCGATGGGCGGCGTGTGGGCCGCGGCCGCCGCGCCGTAGCGCTCCACGAAGTACTCGCCCTGGTAGGCCATGCGGTGCTGCACCGCGATGCCTCCGCCCAGCGCCGCGATGCGGTCGATGTTCCGCTCGGAGATGGTCTCCGCGTGGTCGAAGAACCAGTGCAGCCCCCCGAAGGGCATGTCGCGGTGGACCTTCTCGAAGACATCCAGGGCGCGCGAGATGCTCTCGTCGTAGGTCGCGTGCAGGCGCCACGGCCAGCGGTTCTCCACCAGCACCCGGACGACCTCTTCCAATTGTCCTTCCATGTCCGCCGGAAGCTCCGGGCGCGGCTCGCGGAAGTCCTCGAAGTCCGCGGCGGAGAACACCAGCATCTCCCCCGCGCCGTTGTGGCGGAAGTGGTCGCTGCCCTGCCCCGGCTGGACCTGCTTCGTCCAGGTGCGGAAGTCGGCGGCCTCCTCGCCCTTGTGCTGGGTGAAGAGGTTGTAGGCGATGCGCAGCGTGAGCTCGCCCGCGTCCGCGAGCTTCTGCACGACGGCGTAGTCGTCCGGGTAGTTCTGGAAGCCGCCGCCCGCGTCGATGACGCCGGTGATGCCCAGCCGGTTCAGCTCGCGCATGAAGTGGCGGGTGGAGTTCTCCTGGTACTCCGGGGGCAGCTTCGGCCCCTTCGCCAGCGTGGCGTAGAGCAGTTGCGCGTTGGGCTTCGCGAGCAGCAGCCCCGTGGGGTTGCCGTGCCGGTCGCGCTGGATTTCGCCGCCCGGCGGGTTCGGCGTGTCCTTCGTGTAGCCACACGCGCGCAACGCCGCCCCGTTGAGCAGCGCGCGGTCGTAGAGGTGGAGGATGAAGACCGGCGTCTCCGGGGCGACGGCGTTCAGCTCCTCCAGCGTCGGCAGGCGTCGCTCGACGAACTGGAGCTCGGTGAAGCCGCCCACCACCCGCACCCACTGCGGCGCGGGGGTGACGGCCACCTGATTGCGCAGCATGCGCATCGCGTCCGCGAGCGACCGGACCCCGTCCCAACGCAGCTCCAGGTTGTAGTTGAGCCCGCCCCGAATCACGTGGGTGTGGCTGTCGATGAGCCCGGGCACGACCCGGCGGCCCCCCACGTCGATGACGCGGGTGTCCGGCCCCCGCGTCTTGAGGAGGTCGCTCGCCGCCCCCACCGCGGAGAACCGGCCGTCCGTGATGGCGACGGCTTCGGCCTCCGGGGCGCCAGGAAGCAGCGTGGTGAACCGGCCGTGGTGGAGGATGAGGTCCGGGGGCATGCGGGCTGTTCCTTCAGGGGTTGGGG
>SECN01000226.1 GCA_004173515.1 Myxococcaceae bacterium
GTCAGCGTGGGCAAGCTGGTGAAGGGCGTGGAGCGGGCCGCCAAGCAGGTGAAGGAGGCAGCGGAGCCCATCGGCAACATCGGCGCCGTGGTGGCCGCCGGCATCGCCGCGGCGGTGGCGGCCTCCGCCGAGTCCAACGCGGTGATGAAAGAGCAGACCGAGCGCATAAAGGACCTGCTCATCACGCTCGCCGCCGAGCTGGGGGACCTCTTCGCGCCCCTCGTGAAGAAGGTGGCGCACGTCATCGAGCAGGTGGTGGCCAAGCTCCAATCCCTCTCACCCGCCACGAAGCGCACGGGCGCGAGCATCGCCGCGTGGGTGGCCGGCGTGGGCCTGGGCGTCGGCGCCATCGGGAAGCTGGCCGGCGCGATGGAGGGGATGACCAAGGGCATGGCGCTGGTGCTGGAGACGAGCAAGAAGGTCCTGCCGGCGTTCACATACCTGGGCGAGGGCGCGGGCAAAGCCTTCCAGTCCATCCAGGCACTGTCGAAGGTGGACATCGGGAAGGCCCTGGCGGGCATGAAGTCGGGCATGGGAGGGCTGGGCACCGCAGTGGCGGAGTTCACCACGTCCATCCCGTCCCTCATGGCGAGCATCGGGCGGATGGCGCTGGGCTTCGCGACAGCGGCCATCCCCATCCTGGCCGTCGTCGCGGCCCTTGCCGGCATCGCCCTGCTCGCAGGCAGCGTCTACAAGAGCTGGGGTGACATCAAACTCCTGGCCAAGGAAGCCTGGAGCACGATGTCTCAGTCCGTCGCGGAGATGATGGGAGGACTGAGTGACGTCGCGATGAAGCTGGCAGACGTCTTCAGCCTCGCCTTCGGTGCCCTCGGCGCCACCATCGAGGCCATGGTGGACCGCTCCCTCGACTTCGTCGCCTTCCTCGTGGCCAAGAGCGCGGCGGTGCTCAGGCCAATAGCCAAAGCAGTTGGAATGGGGGCTACCGAGAAGGCCCTGTCGTTGGCGGAGAAGCTCACCGGCAAGGAGTTGAAGAAGGGCATCCTTGATGCCCTCTCCGCCGGCGGGAACGCCTTCATCGAGAAGGTGGCCAAGGAGGCCTCGGAGTTGAAGAAGAGTGCCGTCCTCATCGCAACGAAGGCAGCAGACGCGGCGAAGGCTACGGGCGCGGCAGTCAAGGACACTGTGGGCGTCGGGCTCCGGCACTCCGCATCCGGCCTCGAGGAGATGATGAAGGCCGTCCTCAACTCGAAGACGGTCGAGGAGTGGAAGGCGAAAATGGAGGACCTGAAGGGCTTCCTCACCTCGCTCTTCGACGGGGACGCGCAGGCGCACATTCGCAAGCCCGACGATGACGGCCTCGAGGTGTCCGCCGCAGGCAATGCCGGGACGGATCGCTTCGCGGAGCGCTTTCGTGGTGGGCTGGGCTCCCCCGCTATGGACGCCTACAACAAGATGGTGGAGGACCAGGCGCAAGCCCTCGCGGAGTCCATCCGCCGGGCCGCCGAGGACGCGAAAGCAGCGGCGGATGCGGCGAAGGCCGCCCTCATCGCAGGCTTCGTCAACCGCCTGGGCGAGCTGGGCGGCATCATCAACTCCGCGAAGCAGGGCTTCGAGGCAGGCGGATTCTGGGGTGCCGTCATCGCCGCCATCGGCGAACTGGTCATGGGCACCGAGGAGATGGCCGGCGCCATCGAAATCCTCAACGGCATCGTCTCGCAGGTCTCGGACATCTTCGGCGCCATCGGCCGCGGGCTCCAGCCACTGCTGGGCGCGGTGGGCTACGTGCTCGAAGTGGTGGTCAATCTCATCCAGCCGTTCCTAGAGATGCTCGGGGACGTCCTGGAGGACTTCGCGCCCGTCATCGTCATGGTGGGCGAAATCCTCCAGGCCCTCACGCCGCTCTTGAGCGGCGCATTCAAGGCCCTCGCGTCGGCCATCAGCTGGCTCGTGGAGGGGGTGCTGAAGGGCGTCTTCGAAGTGCTGCGCTACGTGGGCCTCGCCATCCTCTACATCATCAAGGGGTTGGCCAGCGCCTGGAATGGCATCATCAGCGCCATCCAGTGGGTGTTCAAGAAGCTGGGGGATATCTCAGTCTTCGGCGCGCATCCGCTCAGCTTCCTCCGTGACTGGGGGGACAGCATGGAGTCCGCGAAGATCAATACGGACTCGCTGAACGAGAGCATCTCGAACCTGAAGGACGTCACCTGGGACGCGGCGAAGCGGAAGGCGGAGGAGACGGCCGAGGTCCTCAAGAACAAGGAGGCGCTCGCGGACGTCAACGAGGCGCTCTCCAACGTGCCCGCCCTCTGGAAGGTGGCGCTCCGGCGCTTCGACTCGCAGGACGAGCAGGAGGGCCCCAACACGTCCGGCGGAAGCGCGAAGCCTACCCCGGCCCAGCCTCCCCCTTCCCCGTCGGGCGGAGACGCGGTGCCCGCTCCGGGAGGATCGGGCTCCTCGATGTTCAACTACATCGTCAACATCACCGGCTACGACGCGAAGGAGTCCATGGAGGAGGCGATGAAGACCGCCGAGAGGTTGCAGCGGCTCTTCGGCCTCCGCGTCTACGGTACCGCCGCGCCCGTTACCAGCCGGTACGCGTAGCACCCGGGCCGCCCCTTCTTCAGGGGCATGGCCTACCTCCAGTTGTCCGGCATCGAGGTCCGCTGTTCCACTGCAAAGGGCCTCATGCAGAAGCCCACGCTGCTGGGCCCACGCGTGCGCAGCTTCAGCGGCTGGGCGATGAGCGGCACCCGCGCGCGCGTCCACGCCTGGTCCGGCGGCACGCCGCCCATGCCCCTGGCGGAGACGCAGGCCCTGCGACGCCTCATCGACGGAGAGGGCCACTCCTGGGCCTTCGACGCCAACGGCGCGGCGGGGCTCGTCAGCAGCAAGGGCGCGTCCGGCACCACCAGC
This sequence comes from Myxococcaceae bacterium, assembly GCA_004173515.1. Taxonomy (GTDB): domain Bacteria; phylum Myxococcota; class Myxococcia; order Myxococcales; family Myxococcaceae; genus Corallococcus. The sequence goes on from SECN01000226.1 coordinate 2,875, forward strand.
GGCACCGTCGGCGTGGGCCCCGGCAGCTCCACGCCGCGCTTCGGGATGGGCGGTCTGGTGCTCGCGTCCGGTGCCTCCGTCACGTGGGCCACGGGGACCATCACCACGTACCTCGTAGGGGCGTGGGTGAAGGGCGCGTTCAGCGCCGGAGTATGGACGCACGTCATCGTTGACCCAAACACAGACATGACGTGGAAGAACGGGGAGGAGTGGTACACGGCGGGAGACCTCACCGGAGAAACCGGCATCGCCCTGGGCGTCGGCCTGCTCACCCCGTCGGCGCTCACGGTCGCCAACCGCACCGCTGAAACGGGCACGCCGAGCGTCCTGGACATCGACGACCTCGTGTTGCTGCCGTACGCGGTGCCGCGGGCGTGGATTCCTCAGTGGTACGCGTGGGGCGCTGCGGGCCACCCCTTCGGTCCGCTGCCGTACCACACCGCCACGGGCGACGGCGTGCCCGGCCCCTTCCAGGTGCTGGGCCAAGCAGGCGACGCGGCCGCCGTGGAGTACTCGGAGGACGGCGCGCGGGTGCAGGGCCAGTACCTGGACTTTGAACTCTGGCAGCAGCCGGAAGGAAACTGACATGCGCGCCCTCTCCCCCGCCGAATCCGCCGCCCTCTCCTGCCGCGCGGGCTTCGCCTCGCACGTGCGCGTCCTGGTCCTGCGCGGCGCCACCTGGACGGACCTCTCCACGTTGCTGCCAGGGGACTACCTGCTGGGCGTCTCCTGGTCGGACAGCATCGACGCGCCCGTGTCCACGGCCAGCGTCTCCGTGGTGCGCAACGGCCCGGACGGCAAGCGCCTGTCGCTCGCGCCCATGGTGGTGGGCAGCCTCCTCAACACCACGGCGGACGGCGCCTACCTGCCGCTGCTGCGTGAGGGCGCGTACTTCCGCGTGGAGCTGGCCACGGTGCCGCTGGACACGCGCCGTGCGGACGTCGCCACGGGCGCCTGGCGCGAGGTGTGGCGCGGCCGCATCGATGAGGTGGACGCGGGCGGGGACGAGCTGCGCCTCACCGGGCGCGACCTGGGCGGGCTGCTGCAGGACACCTGGGCGGAGGTAGAGCGCACCTATGGCAGTGCCGCCGGCACGCCGGTGCAGGCCGTCATCCAGTCCATCCTCAACGACAACGGCATGTCCTCCTTCGGCCTCTTCACGCCGGTGGATCCGCTCTCCGTGCGCGGCCCGTACGTGCAGGAGCGGGAGCCCCTGCTGGACGCGGTGACGTTCCTCGCCGAGCAGATTGGCTGGGACCTGCGGATGCGCTGGCGCGAGGACGCGGGCGCCTTCGCCCTCACCCTCTGGAGCCCCAACCGCTCGACGGACGTGCCCGTGGCCACCTTCGGCCCGGACAGCGTCCAGGAGGTGGGCGAGCTCAAGCGCAGCCTGGAGCACGTGCGCAACGTCGTGGAGGTGGTGTACTCGGACAAGGCGGACAGGGACTCCACCGGCGCGAAGAAGCGCAAGACGGTGACGGCCACCAACGCTGCCTCCATCGCGCTCTACGGGCGCCGGTGGATGCAGGTGGCGGAGGCGGCCTCCTCCCTCATCGACACCGAGTTGGAGGCGACGCGGCTGGCAGCGGCGGCCATCGTCGACCTGTCCGAGTCCGCGCTCAGCCTGTCGCTGACGCTGCCCGGTGTGCACTGGTACCTGGAAGCGGCGGACCTGGTGCAGGTGCTGCCGGACGACGTGCACTTCGACACGCCCCAGCGCATCGCCATCGTCTCCGCGGAGTACGAGTGCGCGTCCTCCGGCGAGGCTCGGACGAAGCTCCAGTTGCAGGGCCGGCCCAGCACCAGCCGCGCCGTCTGGGCCGAGAAGGACGCGCGCCCCGGGGTGGCCGCCAGCGCGCCCTTCACCGGGCCCTCGGCGCCGGCGGGCCTGACGGTGACGAACACCGTCAACGGCTTCTCCCTCGCGTGGACGCCCGCCGCCACCGGTACCGAGTGGGACTCGTACGAACTGCACGTGAGCAGCACTGCGGCCTTCACGCCCTCGCAGGCCACGTACCGGACGAACAGCCGCGCCACGCGCTTCGATGTCCAGGACCTGGTGGCCGGCCGCGCCTACTACGCGCGCGTCATCCCCCGCGACGCGAAGGGCAACGCGGGCCCCGCCAGCTCCGAGGTGACGCTCGCGCCCAGGTACGTCGCGCCGGCCATGCTGCTGCCCACCGTGACGTATGCGGCGCTCCCGTTGAACGCGGACTTCGAGGCGCTTAGCGACGCGTCCCTGCCTCCGGACGGGTGGAGCGTCTCGCCCGGAATCTGGAGCGTGGACGCCTTCGACGAGCCCACCAGCGTCTTCAGCGGCGCCCGCGCCGTGCGCCTGGCGCCGACGCTGGTGGCCACGAAGCTGGGGTGCACGCCCTTCGTCGTCCGGCCCGAGGACCTCGTGTACCCCAGCGTCCTCATGCGAGGGAACACGGAGGGCACCAACAACAACTTCACCTGCGTCCTCTGGCTCGCATGGCTCGACGGCAACGGAACCCTGCTCCCCTCCGGCGGCATCTCGTCGGTGGACATGGGCGTCGCCAAGTCGCTCTGGCAGGACCTCGGCAGAGGGAAGTATGCCGTCGCCCCCGCCAACGCGCGCTACTGCCAGCTCTACGTCGGCAAGGGCAACGCGTTGGCGTACACGCTCTTCCTCGACTCGGCGCGCGTCGTGGTGCAGTCGAAGCTGGAGAAGCTCGTGGCGGCGACGCTCATCGCCGCGTCGGGCTGGGTGCAGGCAGGGGCACCGCGCGGATTCCCGTCGTACTACCGCGACGAGGGGGAGACCGTCCTGGTGGGCAGCATCAAGAGCGGCACCCTCGGCTCGGCCTGCTTCCAGTTGGATGACGGCTACCGGCCTGCCACGGAGATGCGGTTCCCCGTGGTGAGCAATGGCGCGTTCGGCTGGGTCAAGGTGACGCCTGACGGGTACGTTACGCCCATGGCTGGCAGCACGACGGAGTTCTCGCTCGACGGCATCCGCTTCCGGGCCGTGGCGTGAGGCTCACAGCCCGTCCGTAGAAACCTCTTCAACCTCTTTCATGAGGCGATGGCTCTCATACGACACGGTGAAGCCATGAATGTTGTCGTATGCCTCGACGGCTGTCTGATCATTCGACCAAGACGGCGTCTCGCCGAGCAAGCTGGCCTCCTTCTTCGGAATCCCATACTTCTTCGTCAGCGCCTTGACGATCGCGGCACTCTGCTCTTCCTTACTGAGTCCGCGAGGAATATCGCGCGCGAATTGAATGACCACCTTCTTCAACTTCCCATTCTTGAAAGTCAGACCAATAAAGGCCGGGAAGTCAGCGACCACTGTTTCCTTTACCCATACGCCGGAAGAGTTTTCTTCCAACCCAGGCATGCGTTTCCGCACTTCTTCAAGCCTCATCCCCCAGAGCAGGTCTTGGTAGCCATTCACGCCTGAGGGCAGCGTGCCCACGCGACGTCGCGCCGCGACCCCGGCATCGCTCCTCCCCGGCGAAGAAGAAATCACGGCAGATGTGTCTTCCGCCGCAGAGGGCGCGGTGTCTTCTACCCCGCCGTCGAACGGCGTGGCCTCATCAGCTTTCGAAACCGAGGAGGCAGCAGGGCTCCCTTCGGCCCGAGTGCCGCGCGGCGCCACGGCCGCAACGACAGCGACTACCAACACCCCTCGGAACAGCTTCGACATGCGCTAACCCCTCCCAGAGCCGCGAGCTTATCGCCGACCCGGGCCGCCGCGCCTCCGGATCATGCCCGTCATCCATCGTGCAGCCCCAGGCTGCACACCCGACCATAGCTCATGATGAAGGTGGGCCCGCCGCAGGTCGGGCAGCGCTCCTCTGGAGCCAGCTCGCGCGGTGGTGGTGGGCTCGGTTCCGCTACGCCCTGGAGCTTGGCCAGGTCGCGCAGGTAGTCCGCACGGACCTGTCGGTGGCGTTGCAGTTCGGGCAGTGGCGGCCTGGGTCGGTGGTGGCGCATGGATCCCTCCTCCGGAGAGGAAGGGGCGCCGACCGGACTACCGTCGCTTCTTCTCGCGGGCTGCGAGCGCCTCCTCCAGCAGACGGACCGCAACCTCGTCAGGCCCGAGTCGCTCGCTAGCTGCCAGAGCGCGTACCGCGTCGGCGTGCTTTGCGAGACAGTCGTACACGCTGAAGCCCAGGACCATCGCCTTGACGCGGGCGCTGTTGATGGATCGCAGTCGCTCCGCCTCCTTCATTGCCTTGGCACGCTCTCCGAGGGACACGGGGGCGCGCATGCTGAACTGGTCGTCGAACTTCTCTTCTTCAGGCTCGAACAGCATCGGCGCCTCCGCGCATGGGCGTCATTTGTATCCCCATCTGAATCCCACTCGCAACCCACGGCCCTTGACTTGGGACCCCTATGGGATACATTTCTCCGTGCTTGGCTCCCTGGAGAAGTGTCGAGCTTCACGGCATCAGGCGACCACGCGGGAGGCGGCATATGCGGCAGGCGGAGAATATCTGTGGGGGGCCGGTGTCTGTGCCCTCGCGCAGTGGGGGCAGCAGCACGAAGGCCTCGCGCGCGGGGAGCCGTGAACGACCGCTCGACATCATCATCCGCCGCTACCGGCGCATCCTGCTGGGTCGCCTGTACCAGGTGCGCGACGCCAAGACGGGCGCGCCATCGCTCGACCTCCACGCCACGGGGCGGCGACCGGACTTCCAGCCCGACGTGGACGTGGACATGGTCGTCTCCGCGCGAACTGCAACCGCCGACGCCCCCTCCCGCCTCCGTTTTCGACTGGCGCACGCGTCCGCCGATGCGTCCGATGAGGATGTTGCCCGGGTCGCGGAGGGCGCCTTGAGCCTCGCCAAGGCGATGGTCCAGTCCACCTGCACACGCAGCGAGCTGGCCGAAACCATGGCGCACCTTCGGGCACCGGCACGCCCTCGCGGGCCCGTCCTTCGGTCGCGAAGGCACTGGCGGCGCGCGCGAAGGACGCTCGCGAAGGCGTGGGGAAGCGCCCTGACGAGCGGCTACATTTCTGTCGTGCTCGCGGGCGCGGCAATCCTGGGCTCCATCATGATGCCGACCCAGGCTCCGGCCCCAAAACCAACGCAACTTCCGCACGTACCCGTCGGGCTCGTTCTCGCGGCGTCCACTCCGGACCGACCTGAGTTCTCATTGGACATTCCGGACCGGCCTCTTCAAGGGCAGAAGACGAAGGACTGCGACCCGGACGCCAGCGAGCAGATGATCAAGGGAGCATGCTGGGTGGAGACCTCGAAGAAGGCTCCGTGCGGAGACAAGCAGTACGAGTACAAGGGGAAGTGCTACCGCGCTGCCGGCAAGTAGTTGACGCAGCGAGGCCTGAGATACCTAGTTGCGCAACTGCCTGACTGGTGCTACCACTTTCGAGGTATCAGTAGTGCCAGCGGTCCGCTGAAGCAGTGACCTAAGCGGTGGACCGCATCCCAAATCGAGCTTGGCCTCCGCCTTCGGGTGGTTGGCTACCAGAAAAGGCCGGTACACCCGAGTGATGTCGGGACACCCGCCCTCCCGGTGCTCCGTCGGCGTTTCTTAGGTCCGTCGGCGGAGCACCACTTTTTTCTGGATGGGGTTCGCATGGGTCGCACAGGCCAGAAAAGCCATCCCAGTCCGCCCACGACACCTGCCATCGCGTCAGCCTCGCCGTCCACCGTGCTGGACGCGAACCGAATGGCGGGACGGATCCGCATGCGAGCCTCCCTCGACACATCGTTGGCGCGGGAGTTGCTCAACGCGCGCGTGACTGTGGAGCCCGGTACGTGCTCCCAGCAGTTACGGACGAAGCTTCGACCTTCAGGGTCGTTGCTCATCTTCTTGACCGATCATCTTGCGCAGTGTCGTCCGAGTGGGAGAAGTCGATGACCGAAGTGGAGTTGGTGGAGAGCATCCGGAAGGTTGTTCGGGAGGAGCTGCGCGCGCACGTCGCGACGAATGGCCGCGAGTACCTCACGGTGGCGGAGGCGGCAGCGCTCGCCCGGGGTGGACAGAGCATCATCCGGAACTGGTTCAAGGACGGCACCCTGAAGCGGCACGGGACGCCGGGTCGTGTCCTCGTCAGCCGAGGCGAGTTGCTCGCAGTGCTGGAGCGAAGTCCCGCACACGTTACGAGCGAAGCAGACATCGAGGCGCTCGCGGCGAGCTTCGTCGGAGGGGGCACCTGATGGGCTCCGTCTACATGCGCGGCGACTCACCCAACTGGTGGGTTGGCTTCGTCGACGTGAACGGGAAGCGGAAGGACAAATCCTCGAAGAGTCCGGACAAGCAGGTCGCGGAGAAGTTGCTGGCTGTTGTCGAGCGCAAGGTGCGTGCGGAAAAGGAGAGCGGCCTCGTCAGCGCAAACAAGGGGCCTATCACCGTCCACCGGTACGCCGAGCAATGGCTGGCGGACCGACGTGCGCGAGGAATCGCGGCGGCAGATTCGGACGAAGACCGCCTTCAGCACGCGCTCCCAGTCATCGGAGGGTTGGTCCTGGCCGAAGTGCGGCCAAAGGACATCCTCACGGTCATTCGTGCAATGGAGGCGAAGCGGACGGAGGAAGGGGCGAAGAAGTTCGCGCCGCGAACGGTCCTGCATGTCTACGGCGCGCTTCGGCAGATGTTCAGCGACGCGCACAGGGATGAACTCATTCCCGCGAGTCCCTGCGTGCTGACGCGGCGCCGCGGCGAACTGCCCAAGAAGCGCGACAAGGACCCGAAGTGGCGACGCACAGCTCTCTTCGAGCGCGAAGAGCTGATGATGCTGATCACCGACAAGCGCGTCCCGGAGCGGCACCGCGTCCTGTACGCGGTCGAGAACCTGGGAGGCATGCGCATCAACGAAATCAGCCCTCGGAGGTGGCGGGACTACCTGCCCGACATCACGCCCCTGGGGAAGATGGTCATCGACACCTGCTGGGACTCGAAGAAGAAGGTCCTGAAGCCGGCAACGAAGACGGGGGTGGTGCGGGAGATGCCCATCCATCCCGTCCTGGCGCGCATCCTCGCGGACTGGCAGGCGGAGGGCTGGGCCCGGCAGTACGGGCGCCCACCCGGGCCGGAGGACTTCATCGTCCCATCCGTGGACGGAGGGCTCCTGAGCTCGTCGTCCAGCTACAAGCGCCTCCAGGAGGACTTGGCGCAGTTGGGGCTTCGGCGACGAAGGCAGCACGACGCCCGGCGGACGTTCATCACGTTGGCGATTGCGGATGGAGCGCAGAAAGATCTGCTTCGCTGGGCGACCCACGGGCCCGAAGGCGACATCGTGGATGCCTACACCTCACTGCCCTGGCACGTGTTGTGCGAGCAGGTGGCGATGCTGAAGGTACAACTCCCCGAGGGGTACCTCCCCTCGGGTTTCATCGGAATCACTACGCAATCACTACGCTCAATGGAACCGACCGAAATGACTACGCAACTGCTGTGGAGGCGGAGGGAATCGAACCCTCGTCCGAAAGCCGTCTGCTCTTTGACCCTACGTGCGTAGTCCGCGATTTTTTACGTCACCTGGACTCCCACGGACGGGATTCCCGATGCCGGTCCTGGAAAGATCTCGTCACCTCGGGCCCAGGCTCCCTCGGTGACCAGTCCGCATTATGACGGCCCATCCCCACCCCACGGACCGAGAGCAGGGGGACCGCGCACTAAAGACTGCTAATTAGGCAGCCAGCGCGAGCTCAACGTTGTCGTTGGCTTTTGTGTTGTTGTCGGCAGTTTTACGAGCACCCAACAAGCTCGGCACGCGTCTCGAACGTCATTGCCCCCGTCGAAGCCAGGTCGCCCCCGGTTCGCTTTACGTCATGCGGCCCCATCTGCTCCGCACACGACCTACATTAACCGCTGAACGCCCTCCGTCAATCCTCCTGAAGCCTCGGCGGTCACTCCTGCAACATCCCCTCCCCTGCCTGCCCCCCAGGCAG
>SECN01000721.1 GCA_004173515.1 Myxococcaceae bacterium
CCGCGGCGCATGGAGTCGCGCTCGTTGCGGATGCGCTCCTGCTCCATGTCGTAGAGCTTCGCGCGCAGCATGCGCAGGGCCATGGCGCGGTTCTTCCCCTGGCTCTTCTCCTGCTGGCACTTCACCACGATGCCGGACGGCTTGTGGATGAGGCGCACCGCGGAGTCCGTGGTGTTCACGCTCTGGCCACCGGCGCCCGTGGAGCGCATCACCTGCATCTCGATGTCCGCCGGGTTGATCTGCACGTCCACGTCCTCCGCCTCCGGCATCACCGACACGGTGATGGTGGAGGTGTGGATGCGCCCTTGCGTCTCCGTGGCCGGCACGCGCTGGACGCGGTGCACGCCGGACTCGTACTTGAGCTGGCTGAACACGGCGTCGCCGGACAGCGTCACGGTGGCGTCCTTCACGCCGCCCGCGTTGCCCGCGCTCATGTCCAGGATGTCCGCCTTCCAGCCCTTGCGGTCCGCGTAGCGCAGGTACATCTGCATCACCTCTTCGGCGAAGAGGGCCGCCTCGTCGCCGCCCGCGCCCGCGCGGATCTCCAGGATGACGTTCTTCTCGTCATTGGGGTCCTTGGGCAGCAGCAGGATCTTCAGCGCGGCCTCCTGCACGTCGCGCTGTTCCTTCAGGGCGGGCAGGGACTCGCGCGCGTAGGCCTTCTCGTCGGGGTCGGAGCTGGACAGCCAGGCCTCCACCTCCGACAGGTCCGCCAGCACCTTGCGGTAGGCCCGGAAGGTCTCCACCAGCCGCTCCAGGGCGGCGCGCTCCTTGGAGACCTTCTGGAGCTTCGCCGTATCGGCGAGGATTTCGGGGTTCGACAGGTCGGCCGTGAGTCGCTCGAAGCGGCGCTCGACCTCTTCCAATTTGTCAATCATGCGTGGGTCCCGGGGCGTCTTGCCCCTTTGGCCGCCCCGTGGCAAGGGCCGTGGGCGTCAAGGAAAACCTTGGCCGTCCGGGCATGGGGATGTAAGAACGCCCCCCGTCGCCGCCCGGTGCGGCCCGATTCACGCCCAACACGGAGCCTTCGATCATGCCTGCACAGAAGGGTAATCGTTCCAAGAAGAAGCTGGCCAACCGCGCCAAGACGCGGAAGGCGCAGCTGAAGCGCCGCCGCAACCGTTTCAAGCGCGGCCAGCGCAACAACAAGTAGCACCCAGGCTACTCCCCCCCTCGGACCTCCGAGGAGGGGGGCGGCCGGGCCCCTGCTTCCCCGGCCTCGCCAGGGTTGAGCGCGGGCAGCATCTGCTCCAAGCCCCGTCCCGGCATCTGCGACGCGGTGCGCAGCAGCGTCATCACCCCTTCCGCCTCGGCACCCGTCACGGGCACCGGCTGGACGGGAAACTCCGGATAGCGGTCGGTCCTGAGCGGCAGCACGTCACTGGACAGATAACCCGTGGAGCCGAAGCGCGCCCGCCACAGGACGCTGCGCTTGTCCCGGGGATTCCAGTTGCCCCCGAACACGAAGTTGCCCAGCGAGTAGACCACCGGAGCGCCCCGGTACAGCTCCATGGATTGGAGCACGTGGGGGTGGCTGCCGAGCACGCCCGCCGCGCCCGCGTCGATGGCCGCGTGCGCCAGCCGCACCTGGTACGGCTCCGGGGTGGTGTTGCCCTCGATGCCCCAGTGGAAGAAGGGCAGCACGAGGTCCGCCTGCGCCTTGGCCGCGGTGATGTCCTCCACCATCATCCGCTCCATCACCTCCACGTCGGAGAAGTGGCCGGCCACGCCCGGCGTCGTCTCCGTGGCGTAGACCTGCGGGGGTTCGATGTTGCGCGTGCCCAGGAAGAAGTAGCCCAGCAGCGCGATGCGCAGGCCGCCCACGGTGAGCAGGGCCGGGCGGCGCGCCTCCGCCAGGTTCCGCCCCGCGCCGAAGAAGGGGATGCGCGCGGCCTCCAGCGTGGTGAGCGTGTCCAGCAGCCCCTGCGCGCCGTAGTCCATCATGTGGTTGTTGGCGAGGCTCACCACGCCCACGTTGCCGGCCTTGAGTACGTTGACCAGCTCCGGCCGCGCCTTGAAGTTGAAGTTCTTGGGCAGCTTCTCCGGGGTGTCCGTGTACGGGCACTCCAGGTTCACGACGAACAGGTCCCCGGTGTCCACGAAGGGCTTCACCTCGCGGAAGCCGTACGCGTACATCTCCTCGCGCGAGCGGCCCTTGCCCACCTGCTCATCGAAGTACGTCTGGTAGTGGTGGCCCACCGTCACGTCGCCGCCGACGACCAGCGTCACCGGGCGGACGGGCGCCAGGGTGCCCGTCTGTCCGGGAACGGTCGCGGTGGGGTGTCCTGTATCGGACCCGCCGGAGTCGTCCTTCGTGGGGCCGGTTCCAGGGTCGCCGGAAGGGGGCGGCGGCGTCTGAATCCCAGGGG
>SECN01000015.1 GCA_004173515.1 Myxococcaceae bacterium
GACCCCGCCCGCCTGTCCCGCCTGGGCGACACCGCCCACCAGCAGGAGCATCCCCAGCGCGAACCCTCGCGCCCCCATTTTCAACGCCGTCCCCGTCATCGCCTTCCCCTTCACCCTCTACCGAGCCGGTGATCGCAACGGTGTGCACTCTCCAAGAAACCGCCAGCCGCGCCGATCATTGGTTTGTGCACCATTGGACGGCAACCGGGGCCTCCTGGCAAGGCCGTTGGGGGCGCAAGTGACTCCCCGGCCGGGGAGCGGACGGGGCGGTGGCGCGGGGCGTCAGCGGGACACGCGAGGTCCGTCCGGGACGTGATGTCCCAACCCCGCCCGGAGACCCACCATGCCCCCTGTTCGCGCCTACGACGATGAAACCGAACTCACGAACTACGTGTTTCGCCACTACTCCCACCTGTTCAGCGCATTCGAGCAGCGGGTCCACCGGGGGTCCCTCATGCGCAGGAAGAACCTCTCCCATGAGTCGGGTCCACCGGAGCATCCGCGGCTTCGTCAGTGGGGAGGCTGGGATGATCCGGAGGTGAGCCGGATCCTGGAGGAAGGACCCGAGCGCTTCTTCCTGGGCATGCGGGACCGCATCCTGAAGGAGCATGCGGACATCGTGTTCATCAACCGCTGTTCGCGATGTCAGCGCATCGTCGCGACGCCCAAGGCCCAGCAGTGCTTGTGGTGCGGCCATGACTGGCACCCGCGGCCGGCCTGATGGCTTCTTCCCTCCGCGAATGCATGAGGGCCGCTCATTCCAACGGCTTCGCAGGGGAGGAGGATGGCGGTTGAGCGAGCCTCCTGAGCCCCGGCGCTGAAGGCTTCTGGATTCCCAGGCGAACGGCCGCCGCATCCAGCACCTCGAGCAATCGCTGGGAGGCTGTCTGGAGGTCCACCACCAAGGCGTCCACCTCCTCCACCCGCGCGGTCTGTCCCCGATACCCAATCACCCGCGAGGCCCCTTCTCGTGTGAGCGCGAGCACATGAGGCTCGACGACCACATCCACCTGGACCCGGGATTCATGCGGGAGACGCTTCAAGCCCTCCGACAGCGCCAACAGATAGGCGTCGATGAGCGTCTCCTTCTCCTCGATGGCGCCCTCATCGCCCACGAGCCGCAGGTCCCCCAGGGGATCGTGGGGTTCGACCTCCCCTGGGGCGAGCGTCCATCGAAGATAGCGTCCGGCGTAGGCATTCATGGGAGCGGTTCTCCCTGACGTCCTGGGACGCGGGAGCCTGATTCGGCGCGTTCGGGTCGCGACCCGCGCGAATGGGAGGCTACTGCCGGTCGCTGAGCCGCTGCTGCAAGAGCCAGTCGTAGAGGGACAGGTCGGCGTAGGCGGTGTCCCACGTGGCGCCGTTGTGTCCGCCGTTGGGATAGACGGTGACCGGGCGCATCGCGCTCGCGCCCGCGCCGCACTTCGTGTCCAGCCAGACCTTGATGCTGGTGGAGCGCGACGGCGTGTCGAGCGCGCCATGGAAGGCCCAGATGGGCAGCGGCTTCAGGTCGCAGACGTCCGGGCTGTTGGTGGGCGTGGAGGTGAGCGCGATGGGGACGATGGCCGCCAGCACGTCCGTGTGGAGCATGCCCAGATCGACACTGGTGTTGGCCCCGCCGCTCAGGCCGCGCGACCGTCACCAACGCGCCCAGAAGCGATTGAAGCCGTTGCATGGTGCCTCTCTGAAGAGAACGAAGGCCCATCATGCATTGCATGTTTTACGTTTTAAACAGGATGAAGCGAATCCAAGGTCCAGGGGCCCTGCCGTGCTGAAGCCTCACACCTGACAGTCGCCCCGGCCTCCAGCGGGATGGTCCGCTGGCGCGACATGCCGGACGCTCCCGCCCCATTTCATCGCAGGAACGGGGGACACATGGCTGAGAACGGTAAAGGGGATGTGCACACGGTGCCGAACGCCGGTGGCGACGGCTGGGTGAACAAGCAGAACGGCGCGAGCCTGGGCCAGCACCGGACGAAGGAGGAGGCCGTGCAGCAGGGCGCGGAGGTCGCTCGGCGCGACAAGGTCGAACACCTCATCCACAACAAGAACGGCCAGATCGCGGAGCGCAACAGCTACGGCCACGATCCCCGGTCGCGCCCGGGCTGACCCGCCCGCCGTCCCAGGGCCACAGGAGCGGCTGGCCATTCCGGGTCGCAACGCCATCCACTCCTGTGTTGCCTGGCGCCATGGAGCGGTCGGCGTGAGCTAGGGGCACTCCGCGTTGACTTCCTCAATCCAATACGGGCTTCTCCTCCCCGTACGCTCTGGAACACTGTTGCAGAAACAGCGGTCCTCTCCGACCACCGTGGTGTGCGTGGCGTCGCTGTAATACGTGATGATGGAGTCCGTGAAGCAGATGAGCCGGTCCTCGCGCGAGGCAAGCTCGGGCTGGGTTCCCATGTCGGCCCCGTCCCCTCCACATCCAAACTGGGTTCCGAGAACGGCAAGGCCGAGAATCAACAACGAGCGCATTGTTCCTCCAGACGAATATCGTGCTCCATGCCATTGCTGCGTGGGCATGATCCCACAAAGCCTCATGCAAGTGAATGCAGGAGGAATGTTATACGGCGCATGCAACTCTTCAGCACTGTTGAAAGAGCTGACATCATCCAGGATGCCGCCTGCTACGCGGCGGAGGCTGAAGCGGCGGCGGAGAGCAGTTGGTCGATGTCCACGGGTTTGCGCAGGTAGGAGCGGGCCGCGAGCACCTCCCGACGGCTGTCGAGCTGCGGATCGGCGCTCATCACCACCACCGGGATGTGGGCGAAGCGCGTGTCGGCCCGCTGCTCCGCGCGGAACTGGAAGCCGTCCTTCACCGGCATCATCAGGTCCAGGAGGATGAGGTCGGGCGCCGGCCGCAGCGCCTCCAGCAGGGTGAGCGCCTGTGCCCCATGCTCCGCGCACACCACCGTGTGCCCCTCCTCTTCCAACAACTCACGGAGGGACTCGCGGATGTAGAAGTCATCCTCCACCACCAGGATGCAACGCTTCATGCCCGGTCCTCCTGCGCGGTGTCGTGTTCATGGGCGCGTGCACGCGCGGCGTCCCGGGGCAGGAGGACCACGAAACGCGCGCCCCCGTCAGGACCTTCCTCCACTGAAACCGCTCCGCCGTGGGCCACGACGATCTGCTTGGAGATGAAGAGCCCCAACCCCAGCCCTCCGGCGTTGCGTGATGCGATTCCCCGGTCGAAGCGATCGAAGATGCTCGCCCGCTGCGCTTCCGGCACGCCCGGGCCCTCGTCCCGCACCTCCAGGCGGACGTGGTCCCCATGCTCTTCGAGGCGCACTTCGAGCGGCGTGCCGGGCGCGTACTTCAGCGCGTTGGAGACCAGGTTCGTCAGCACCTGCTCCAACCGCCGCCCATCCCAGACCCCCACGAGCACGGGCGGAGCTTCCAGCCGCACCTGACAGCCGGCCTGCGCCAGTTGCCCGGAGAGGCGCTCCAACAGCTCGGAGGTGAGCTCCGCGAGGTCGACCTCCTGGAAGGCCAGGTCGAGCGTCCCCGTCCGGATGCGCGCCACGTCGAGCAGGTCATCGACGAGGTTCGTCAGCCGGTCCACCTGGATCAACGAGACGCGCAGCACCTTCGCCAGCTTCTCCGGGCTGGGCATGCGGCCCTCGTCGGGCTTCACGCTCCGCTCGGTCATCTGCAATTGCATCCGCAGGGACGTGATGGGTGTCTTCAGCTCATGCGAGGCGATGGAGAGGAATTCGTCGCGCGCGCCCAGCAGCAACTTCAGCTCCCGCTCCGCCTGCTTGATGCGCGAGATGTCCCGCAGCGTGAGGATGGTCTGGGACGGCTGCGGCCCGATGGCCGGGACGACGTCGGAGTCCACCACCAGGCTCACCCGCCCCGAAGCGGAGTGCCCGACGGCCTCCAGGTCGCGGACCGGTGTGTCCAACGCGCGCTCCAGTTCGAGCGGCCCCCCGTCCTCATTGACGAGCCGGAAGGCGCGACCGTGCTCCGCGGACTGGAGGTCGGTGGGAAAGTGTCCGTTCGCGAGTTGCTGGGCGGCGCGGTTCGCGAAGGTGAACCGGCGGGAGTCCGGGTTGACGAGCAGCGTGGGCGTCGGGAGGCGATCCAACACCGCCTCCAGCCAGTGCTGTTGCTGTTCGAGCTGCTCCGTGTGCGCCTCCTGCTCCGCCGCGCGCAGGCGCATGGACGCCATGGTGAGCTGCGCCTGCACCCGGGCCAACAGCTCCCTCGCCGCGAACGGCTTCGTCAGGTAGTCATCCGCGCCCAGCTCCAGCCCGCTCGCCGTGGCCTCCTCGCCCGCGCGGGCGGACAGCAGGAGGATGGGCAGCGTGCGCAGCGTTTCGTCCGCGCGCAGTTGGCGCACCAGTTCGATGCCGTCCATCACCGGCATCATCACGTCCGAGAGCACGAGGTCCGGCCTCGACTCGCGCGCCGAACGCAGCGCTTCCTCACCGTTCGAAACCGCCGTCACCCGGTAGCGCCGCTCCAGGAGGCGACGGACATAGTCGCGCATGTCCGCGTTGTCGTCGGCCAGCAGGATGCGCGGACGGGCCGCCCCCTCCGTCCGCGCCGCATCCAGGGGACGCGCGGGCGACGCGGCCACGGAGGGCATTGCTTCGTCGGAGTCATCCTGGAGAGGCGCTCCCGGCGAAGGATTCGCCAGCCAACGCAGCGACTCCTCGACGAACGCCTCCACGCGCGTCGGGTTGGCGGCGGGCCGCTCTGCCTTCTCCAGCGACTGCTGCCCCATCCAGTAGGCATTCCCGAGCGGCACGCGCACGACGAAGGTGGAGCCTTCTGCGACGACGCTGCGCACCTCCACCGAACCGCCATGCAGCTTCGCCAGGTCCTGCACGAGCGCGAGCCCGATGCCGCTGCCTTCGTGGGTGCGCCCCTTGGCCTCCTGGACCCGGTGGAAGCGCTGGAACACGCGGCCCAGCTCACCCTCCGGGATGCCGATGCCCGTGTCCTGCACCGACAGCCGGGCGAAACCTCCCTCGCGCTTCACCTCCACGCGGATCTCCCCGGCGTGGGTGAACTTGAACGCGTTCGACACGAGGTTGAGGACGATCTTCTCCCACATCTCTCGGTCGACGAGCACCGGCTCCCCGAGCGGCTCCGCGTCCACCACCAGGCGCATGCCCGCACGCTCCACGGTGGAGCGGAACGCGCTCGCGATGTCGCGCGTGAGCGAGGACAGGTCGGTGGGCTCCACCGTGGCCTGCGCGCGTCCGGCCTCGATGCGGGAGAAGTCGAGCAGCGCGTTCACCAGCTTGAGCAGCCGCAGCGCGTTGCGGTGCACGACCGCCAGCTCCCCGTGCACATCCTTCGGCAGCTCGCCCTGACGCCCGGCCAGCAGGTCCTCCACGGGCCCGAGCATCAGCGTGAGCGGCGTGCGGAACTCGTGGCTGACGTTGCTGAAGAAGGCGGTCTTCGCTTGATCGATTTCGGCCAGGGCCTCGGCCCGGCGGCGCTCCGCCTCATAGGCGCGCGCGTTTCCGAGGGCCGCGCTCGCCGCGTTCCCCAGCATCTCCACGAAGGTCCGGTAGGCCTCGTCGAAGGGAAGCCGCTGGCTCACCCCGACGACGAGGAAGCCGAGCGGCGCGGCGACACCGCCGACGCGGACCGGCAGCACGAACGCCGTCCCCAGCGGCTCCGGGTACGGGCCCGCGGAGAGGCGACCGAACCGCGACTCCAGGTCCGTCACCTGCTCCCCCCGTCCGCTGCGGGCCGCGCGCGCGAGCGGCCAACCTTCCTCCCCGGCCTCCTCCGAGAGGGAGAGGATTTCGGGCGCGAGCGGACTGCCCGCCTGGGTTCCACGCAGCCCGCGCAACCGGGCCTGCGTCCCGTCGGGCGTCGTGACGTAGAGGAGCGCGAGCGGCAGATCGAAGGCGTAATCCCCCAGCGTGGCGAGGAGCAGGTCGCACGCCTCATCGAACACCTGGGACTGTCCTGCCCGGTCGGCCACGTCGCGCAACGCCCGCGTCCGCCGCTGGGCGAGCATGGTGGCGGTGGTCTCCGTCACCGGGTGGAAGATGCCCACCACCTTGCCGGACTCGTCACGGATGGGGCTGGAGGAGAAGGTGAAGAACGTCTCCTCCGGGTAGCCGTTGCGCTCGAGGAACATCCGCTGGTTCTCGAGGTAGGACGTCTCGCCCGCGAGCGCCCGCTCGAAGGGCTCACCGATGGCGGGCCACGCGGAGGCCCAGGTGACGCGGTAGTTCTCCCCCATGGCGCGTGGGTGCACCGCGCCGCAGACCCCGCGGTAGCCATCGTTGTAGATCTGACTGTGGTCGTCTCCCCAGATGATGTTGATGGGGAAGTTCGACGCGAGGCAGAGGCTCACGGTCGTACGCAGGCTCTGCGGCCACGACTCGATAGGCCCCAGCGGGGATTTCGACCAGTCGAGTGACGCGATGAGCGCGGCCATCTCGCCCCCACCGGCAAGCCACTCGAGCTTCCTGGGCGGAGTGCTCATCGTGAGGACAGAGATACGTCCCCGGGTTCGGGGTAACAAGGCTCGAGTACTCACTTCGCGGGCTTGGAGCGTCGTTCAATCAACGGTTGGCGCACCGCCGTCAGGCCGCCAGGACGCCGGCCAGGGGAGAGCCCCGCTGTAGACTCCGCCCATGACCGCTTCCGCCCCGCCCCAGGTCCACTTCCGCACCTGCAATCTCTGTGAAGCGATGTGCGGGGTGCGCATCGAGGTGGCCGACGGACGCATCACGTCCATCAAGGGCGACGACGCGGATCCGTTCAGCCGGGGCCACATCTGCCCCAAGGCCGTGGCGCTGCGCGATCTGCATGAAGACCCGGATCGCCTGCGCCATCCCATGAAGCGCACCGCTTCCGGCTGGGAGCGCGTGTCCTGGGAGGATGCGTTCAGCGACATCACCCGGCGCCTGCATGCGCTCCAGCAGGAACACGGTCCCCACACCGTGGGCGCCTACCTGGGCAACCCCAACGTCCACAACCTGGGCGCGATGATGTTCGGCCCCGGCCTGCTTCGCGCGCTGCGCTCACGCAACCGGTTCTCCGCCACCTCCGTCGACCAGCTCCCCCACCAGCTCGTGGCCCACTTCATGTTCGGCCACCAGCTGCTCGTCCCCATCCCGGACATCGACCGCACCCGGTACATGCTCATGCTGGGCGCCAATCCGCTCGCGTCCAATGGCAGCCTGATGACCACGCCGGATGTCCGCGCCCGGCTCCGCTCACTCCAGGAGCGCGGCGGCAAGGTCGTCGTCATCGACCCGCGCCGCACGGAGACCGCCGGCATCGCCGATCAGCACGTCTTCGTGCGCCCCGGCACCGACGCGCTCGCCCTCTTCTCGCTGCTGCACGTCGTGCTGGAGGGCAACGCGCACCGCATGGGAAGGCTCGCGGCGTTCGTGGACGGCCTGGACACCGTCGTGCCCCTCGTCCGCGACTTCCCTCCGGAGAGAACGGCCCCGCACACCGGCATCGCTCCGGAGGTGCTTCGCGGCATCGCCCGGGACTTCCTCGCGGCGGAAGGGGCCGTCTGCTACGGCCGCGTCGGCGTGTCCACGCAGCCCTTTGGCTCGCTCTGCCAATGGCTCATCAACGTCCTCAACATCGTCACCGGCAACCTGGACCGCGAAGGCGGCGCGCTCTTCACGCAGCCCGCGTTCGACCTCATCGGGGGGCCTCGCGCGTTGGGCGTCAGCCCCGGCAGCCATGGCCGCTGGAAGAGCCGTGTGCGTGGACTGCCGGAGTCCTCCGGTGAGCTGCCCGTGGCCGTGCTCGCGGAGGAGATCCTCACCCCGGGCGACGGTCGCATCCGCGCCCTCATCACCGTGGCCGGCAACCCCGTGCTGTCCACGCCCAATGGCACCCAACTGGACACCGCGCTGTCACAGTTGGACCTGATGGTGAGCGTGGATCCGTACCTCAACGAGACCACCCGGCACGCGCACTACATCCTGCCGCCCGCGTCCCTGCTGGAGCGCGGGCACTACGACCTCGTCTTCCACGTGCTCGCCGTGCGCAACACGGCCAGGTACTCACCGCCCGTGTTCGCGCCAGCCCCGGACTCCCGCCAGGACTGGGAGATCCTCCTGGAGCTCCAGCACCGCCTGGAGACGCTGCGCCATGGCCGCACCGCGCGCGCCACCCTCCAGTACCAGGCCCTCAAGCGCCTGGGGCCGGAGCGCCTGCTCGACCTGGGCCTGCGCATGGGGCCGTATGGCTCACGCTTCCATCCGCTCAAGAAGGACGGCCTGTCGCTCGCGAAGCTTCGCGCTTCCCCGCATGGCATCGACCTGGGCCCGCTGAAGTCCTCCCTCCCTGGCCGCCTGCGCCATCGCTCCAAGCGCATCCAGTTGGCGCCGGAGCTGCTCGTCGCGGATGTCGCGCGGCTGCGCGCGGCCTTCCCGGACGACGCGGCGCCCCGCGACGGTGAGCTGCTGCTCATCGGCCGGCGGCACCTTCGCGACAACAACTCCTGGATGCACAACGTGCCGGGGCTCGTGAAGGGCCGCCCCCGCTGCACCCTCATGGTCCACCCGGACGACGCGTCCCGCCTGGGCCTTGCCGACGGCGTGGATGCCACCATCCGTTCGCGCGTGGGTGAGGTCACCGTCCCCGTGGCCATCACCGCCGACGTCATGCCCGGCGTCGTCAGCCTGCCGCACGGCTACGGCCATCAGCGCTCGGGCATCCGCTTGCAGGTGGCGAGCGCGCACGCGGGCGTCAGCATCAACGACCTCACGGATGAGCAGGCATTGGACGCCGTCAGCGGCAACGCCGCCTTCAGTGCTACGCCGGTGCGGGTACGGCCGGCGGAACCACCTGCGCCACCGTCACCTTCCGGGTCCGCCACACCAGCGGCGTGAGGGCTCCGGCCAGCACGAACACCGCCTGCACCGTGTGCGCGAGCACCGCGATGGACATGGCCTTCGCCGCGGACGTGCCCATCGCCCCCGCCGCCAGTGAGAACACGCTGTCCGTCACGCCCACCTGCCCCGGCACCAGCGAGCCCATCGCCAGCGCCACCAGGTAGAGCCCCTGCGTGAAGAGCGCCTGCACCACCGTCGCGTCGATGCCCACCGCGTGCGCCAGCACCGCGTACTGCATCACCTGCAACACCCGGCTGCCCAGGAACGCCAGCATCGGTCGCCACGGGCACAGTCCCCCGGCGCACACCGACGCCTGGAACGACTCCGCGTGCGCGCCCCACTTCCCGCACCGACGCTGCATCCACGCGCCCAGTCGCTTCGCGCGCAGACCCGCGCGCACGCCCAGCGACGCCAGCAGCAACACGAAGCCGTGCACCAGCATCGCCACCGTGAACGCGGACCAGCCCGTCATCAGGTAGGACGCCACCGCGCACGGAAAGGAGATGAGCCCTCCGGCCCCCAGCGACGCCGACTGCGACGTGGCCGCCGCCGCCGTCGCCGACGCGCCCCCCGTGTACGGCGTCAGCAGCGTCGCCTTCGTCGCCTCCGCCGCCGCGCGGCCCGCGGGCGCCATGCTCGACACGGCCGTGCCAATCAACTGCGCGCGCACCAGCACCGACAGCGGCACCTGGCCCGCGCGGGCGCCGTAGGACAGTCGCGTCGCCGTCGCATCGCATCCCTGCCGTCCCAGTTCGATGAGCACCACCCAGGGCAACAGCGGCATCGCGGCCAGGAGCGTGGTCTTCAGCTCGGTGGCGCCCGCCTTGTTGACCATCGCCGTCAGCATGCCCAGGCCGCCGAGCGCGAAGACGGGCTTGAGCCCCGTCACCAGCCTGCGCTTCCAGACGCCCGGTTCGGCTGCCCCACCCCGCGGTACGACGGCCAACGGCCCTGCCAGGGCCACTTCGTGGTGCACGTTGTTCACACTCGCCCTCCTCGCCCATCCCCACGCGCCCCACCGAGGGGTCCATTTCTGAAGCTGTGCAGCCCTCGCCGCCGTGGCGAGGGCCGACTGTCGACGGTCGGCAGCCTCCCCATGCTCACGTTCGGGTGTGGACAGACCCGCGCTCCCACGGGGCCGGAATGCAGCCCCGGTGGATCAAGACAACGGCCGGCGCGCACACCGGGTGGGCCTGCTTTGCACGCTCGGCAGCAGGACCGAAGGCGGTTAGGGTGGCGCCGCCTTCAGTCAGCCTCACGCGGGAGCATGCAATGAAAGCAGTGCGCTTCTCGGCCTTCGGTCCGCCCTCGGATGTCGCCCAGGTGGTGGAGGAATCCCCCGCGCCGCTCCAACCCGGCGAGGCGCGCCTGGCTGTCCTCGCCACGCCCATCAACCCCTCCGACCTGCTCACCCTCTCCGGTGAATACGGCGTGCTGCCCAAGCTGCCCGCCACCCCGGGCAACGAAGGCGTGGGCCGCGTGGTGGAGGTGGTGGGCTCCGACGCTGTCGCGGTGGGGGACCTGGTGTTCCTGCCGCTGGGCGCGGGCACCTGGCGCACGCACCTCACCGCGCCCGCGGCGCAACTGCTGCCCGTGCCGCCGGGACTGGACCTGCTCCAGGCGAGCATGCTGCTGGTCAACCCGCCCACCGCGTACCTGATGCTGCGCCAGTTCGTGACGCTCCAGCCCGGCGAGTGGGTGGTGCAGAACGCCGCCAACTCCGCCGTGGGCCGCTACCTCATCACGCTGGCGCAGGTGATGGGATTGAAGACCGTCAACGTGGTGCGCCGCCAGGACCTGGCCGACGAGCTCAAGGCCCAGGGCGCGGACGTGGTGCTGCTGGACACGGATGAGTTGCCCAAGCAGGTGCGCGACGCGACGGGCGGCGCGAAGGTGCGGCTGGCCATCGACGCGGTGGGAGGGGATTCGTCCCGTCGGCTGGGGGACTGTCTTGCCACCGGCGGCGTGCTGGTGAACTACGGCGCGATGAGCGGCAAGGGCCCCAAGCTGTCCGCGGCGGCCACCATCTTCAAGGACGTCACCCTGCGCGGCTTCTGGCTGGTGCGCTGGATGCGCAACGCCCCGCGCGAGGAGCAGAACGCCACCTTCGCGCGGCTCGCGGAGCTGATGTCCGTGGGCACGTTGCAGGCGCCCGTGGACAGCACCTTCCCGCTGGAGCGCATCCACGACGCGGTGAGGCGCGCCCAGGAGCCGGGCCGCAACGGGAAGATCATCCTCACCCCCAACCCCTCGGCCTGAAGTCCCCTGAAGTCCCAAGGCCAACCCCTCCCCCACGGCATTGAAGGAGCAGCGACCATGAAGCGAGTCGAAGGCAAGGTGGTACTGGTGACCGGCGGCGCGGGAGGCCTGGGCGCCGCGTCCGCGCGGATGCTCGCGCGCGAGGGTGCGAAGGTGGTGGTGACCGACCGGCGCGAGGACGAAGCGCGCGCGGTGGCGGAGGAGCTGGGCGACGCGGGCCTGTTCGTCGCGCTGGACGTCACCCAGGAGGCGCAGTGGGAGAATGCCATGGCGCGCACGCTGGAGAAGTTCGGCCGGCTGGACGTGCTGGTGAACAACGCGGGCATGGGCATCGTGAAGGACATCGAGACCATGTCGCTGGACGAGTGGCGGCTCGTGCACGCGGTCAACCTGGACGGCGTCTTCCTGGGCTGCAAGCACGGCATCGCCGCGATGCGAAAGAGCGACGCGAAGGGCTCCATCATCAACATCTCCTCCATCGCCGGCATCGTGGGCGTGGGGCAGTTCCCCGCGTACAGCTCCAGCAAGGGCGGCGTGCGCCTGTTGTCCAAGTCCGTGGCGCTGCACTGCGCGGCCAAGGGCTACGGCATCCGGTGCAACTCCGTGCACCCGGGCTACGTGGAGACTGCCATGGTGGAGGCGCTGGCCCAGGCTGGGGGCCAGGCGGAGAAGACGCGAGCGCGCATGCTCAAGGGCATCCCCCTGGGCAGCTTCGGCGAGCCCGACGACGTGGCCCACGCGGTGCTCTACCTCGCGTCGGACGAGTCCAAGCTGATGACCGGCGCCGAGGTCATCCTCGACGGCGGCGCCACCGCGCAGTAACGCGGGGCACCTGTTTCACGGGCGCCCGGCTCACGCCCAGGGCGCCTGGAGCAGCTCGGAGAAGCGGATGGCCAGCTCCGTCCGCCCCACCATCGCCTGGCCCCACGCGTTCGCCTGCGTGGCCCAGGTGACGGGCGTCAGCCCCACGACCTCGAAGAGCTTCATCACGTCCCCGCCTGCCTGCAGCGCCTTGATCATCCGCGCGTAGTGAAGGAGCGTGGGCAGCGACGTGCCGGGGAAGAGCACCTCCCGGTCCATGGGGCGCGCGGGCACCTGGGGCTGGACGTCCGTCATGAGCCGCCAGGCTTCCGACAGCGCCCGGGCCTGCTGCTGTCCATGCTCCACGCGCCGGGCGGCCTCCTGCGCTTCGGCGGCGCGGCGGGCCTCCTCGGCCCGGCGCTCCTGGTCGCGGCGGCGGGACTCCGCCACCTGCCGTTCGATTTCACGTTCGCGCTCGCGCTCCTCGTTCGCGCGGCGGCGGTCGCGACGCTCGCGCATCATCCGCAGCGCGTCGTGCGTGTCGTCCAGGAAGTCGCGGTGGATGTTGGACTCCTCCGGCGGCGACGGCGTGGTGCGCACGCGCTGCTCGAAGGCGGGCAGGCGCGACTCGAAGTACTCCAATTCCTTCTCCACCTCCTGGACGTAGCGGGGGTCCTCGGACTCCACCGCGCGCAGCAGCGCCCAGGCCCCCTTCGACACGGAGAGGGACGCGGTGCGCGGGCGCGTGGCCACGACCTCTTCCGCCGCGGCCCAGAGGGCCCGCAGCCTGCGGGGCAGGACGTCCAGCGTCACGTCTGCCAGCAATTGCTCCGCGTGGGGATAGAGGCCCACGGGGTCCAGGCGCCACCACATCTGGAAGCGCACCAGTGCGTCGGGCTCCGCCTCGCGCTGCTTCTCCCACAAGCGGTCGCGCCAGCCCGCGAAGGCGGCGAGCAACACACCCCGTTCGGAGGGATGGGATTGGAAGCGCTGCCAGACGGCGTCCACCAGGACCTCGCGTCCGGAGTACGCGCTCCACTGCCGCGCCACGCGGGACATGGGCGCCACCAGGAGGTGTTGATCCGGTCCCTCCCAGACCGCCATCAACAGCCGGGCCGCGTGGTCCAGGCCGGAGGCGGGGAGGCGCGCCTGTTCGCGGTGCGAGGGGAACAACACCAGGGCTTCCAACAGGGCCTCACCGCTGTACGGGTCTCGGGCCCAGTCGTTCAGCCGCCGCTGTTCGTCCACCCCGGCGTGGTGGAGGAAGTGCACGAAGAGGAAGTCCTTGAAGCAGGCGATGCGGTCCTTCTCCACGCCCCGGTCAATCGCATGCACCGTCTCCTCCAGGAAGCACCACATCGCCTCCGTCTCCTCCTCCTCGGGAGCTTCGGCGTTGTCACCAGGGGTGGCGGCCCAGCCCAGGAAGCGCAGCGCGGTCTGCGCGGGCAGGTCGCGCAGCACGGAGCGGGCCCAGCGGGCCCAGCGCTGCTGGTTCTCCAGTCCCCAGGCGTGGAAGGACTGCCGCTTCGCGAAGCCCAGCAGCTCGTCCGCGAGCGAGCCGACGGTGCGCACGGACACCGTGAGCAGCGCATCCAGGGCCCCTTCGGGCGGAGGGAAGGGCAGGTCCCGCAGCACGTCCTGCACGAAGCGCTCGTCGCCTTCGCGCTTCAGCCGGGGGAAGAGCAGCGGTGAGCCCCACGCGCTCAGCATGCGCCGGACGAAGGTGGCGGTGTCCGCGTCGGGCGAGTCCAGCGCCTGCGCCACCTCCACCTCGTCCCGCAGGCTCAGCGCGCATTCGAAGCGCACATCCAGGTCGGTGCCATACAGGCCCCGGTGCAGCGCGGCCGACACGTCGGCGGGGGGCGCATCTCGCGACACCCGCGTCCAGGCGACGGCGGCGCGCGCGCCGATGTCGGGCACGTCCAGCACGCCCAGGGCCAGCACGCGGATCCGCTCGCGCTCCTCGGGGGTCAGCCGGAGGGGGAAGGCGTTGCGCCAGCGCGTCAGGGCCAGCATCGCCTCCACCGCCACGCGTCCGTCCTGGTGCAGCAGGTAGCGCACCGTGGAGCGCGCATCCTCGGAGAACGTGCCTTCGTGCACCCACGCGAGCGACGCCATGTTGCTCAGGTCCGCGTCCGGCGCCTTGCGGGACAGGTACGCCAGCGAATCCGGCAGGGGGCTGAAGGGTGCGATGCGCTCGGCGAGGAGGGCCTCGTCCGTGGGCAACTGGGCCGCCCAGGAGTCCTCCATGTCGCGCGCGAAGCCACGTTGCAGCAGCTTGGACTCGATGCGACGCGCGTCCTCGATGAGCCGCAGCGCCACGCCCCACTGCCGCGCGTAGCGGGCCGCCAGCATGTCCACCTGGGAAGGCTCCAGGGCGGCGGTGCGGGAGGCCAGGGCGAAGCGGTCCACCCCGGACTTCAACAACTCCCGCGCGGCGCCGTAGCGCTCCGGGGGGACGGGGCCACAGAAGCAATGCGGGCAGGCGGAGTCGGTCGGGATGAAGCGGGTGCAGCCGGGGCAGCGCACCTCGGCGCCCCGACGCACGCCGCTGTCGAGCAGGGCGGACATGCCCCGTGTCTACTCCGGAGCAGGGCCTTCGTGCACCCCGGGGCCACCCGAGGAGACATCCTCTTCCGACGGACTGCGCTCTCTCCATGAAGCAAAAAGGTCAAGGGCGACACAGGCCTCCTAGAAAAAGCGGGAGTGAGCGACCTGGCGAGCGCCCCCCGCACTCCCTGTGTACGGCCGTCTTGCGGCCAGCCGGCCGGAGCCAAGAAGCCCCCTCAATCTCAAGCAGGCCCGACCGCTGTTGACCAGACAAACCCTCCGCACGCGACAGGAGGCGCGTTCCGACCCGAACGTAAACATACAAAACCACAACGGAGAACACCAATGCATCAACGAGTCATCGGCTATGTCTGCTGCGTGGGATTGATTGCACTGTCTGGCTGCGCGGGACCCGACGAGGAGACCCTCTCCAACACCAAGGACACACCTCAAGGTCCAATCGCCGTCACGTTCCTGACAGGGGAAACGGCGGAGGTGGATGCCAGCAAGGTCTGCTGGGAAACCTTGACCCCCATCCCCAAGGGCAGCAAGGTGGTTTCAGACATCCAGGCCAACCGGATGCTCTTCGTCCCTGAAAGCACCGACACCAGCCGTCCTGAGATGTACCTGGCCCCCGTTGAAGAGGGAGGCGGATCGGTCACCTGCAAGTGCACCAGTGGCAGCGGAGGATGCAGCCCCGCAAAAGTGGGGAGCGACGTCGGCTGTGTGATGACCACCTGCAGCGCTTGCTCGAAGTCGTAGGCGCAAGTCGACGCCTGGAGAACAACCATGAACAAGATTGAGCAGAAAGTAATCCTGCTGCTTGCCCTTGGCGCCCTTGCGGGGTGCGCAGACACCCCAGAAGTCAGGGACTCCGAGAGCCCGGGCACGAAGATAGAAGGAGAGCAACCCCAACCCACTGGAACGGAAGCCATCCTCATTCCCGAAGCCGCGCGGGTCATCGAGGATTCGAGCAACGGGCGGTTCCTCATTTCAGAGTCCGAATCCTCGCACCCATTCTTCCTGGGCCGTGCCGTGCGTTGTGACGGAGTTCCAGCCCACCGTCAGGGAACACGCATCATCTGCGGGGACGGAACAGCAGAACGAGCCCCTCAGGTAACGTACATCTACATTCCTCTAGACAGCACGGCGAAGGAGCAAGGGGACACCGACATTCTCCGCGCGCCCATCGTCACCCTTTCACTCCTGAAAGAGCATGGATCGCTGCCTTGTGAAGGCCCGCCAGGTGAAGCCTTCCAACGACTCATGAAGCGTTACGCAGGCGATCTGGGTACCATGGTTTCTCAGACCTCAAGCAAGCCGGTCGCGGTCCTCCTTGAATATCAGGGGAGCCGTGCCTATGGCGCAGTGCCAGCCACGGCCCTGGGACTCGCACAAGGACAGGTCAATGCCTCATTCATGGATCTGGCGCCCGTGGAGGAAGGAGGAGGTGGTGGCGTGAGCTGCACCTGTAACAGCTCCGGTTCATGCCCCAAGAAAGGTCAATGGCCCGCGACCTGGTGTGATGCAAGCTCATGCAGTAGCTGCACAATGAGATACTGACGGGAACTCGAAAAAGCGCGCAGCCACCGGATGGCATGCCCTTATTCAAGGCCCAGGGCAGCGCGCCCCGCCCAAGAGCGGCATGGGCTCCCGACTCCATCCGGGAGCCCTGCGAAGTCGCCGCGAGAGGCTACGGGTCGCTCGCGGATGCGCCTTGCGTGAGCAGCCCCCCCTGCGCAGGCCCGACGTGGACGTGCATCACGAGCTGCGTGGTGTTTCCCGCCGCGTCCGTGGCGGTCACCAGCAACGGAACGGATCCACGGTTGATCAGATCCACCGTGTGGGAGACCGTGCCCGTGCCGCCGTCCACCATGCTCGTCTCCAGCCACTGGGTCGTCACGCGCGTGGGCGTGGCGTCCTGGACGGAGGAGGTCACGGTCACCACCGGGCTGGAGAGCGTCTCGTCACCGAGCGGCGAGAGGATGGCGAGCATGGGGGGCGTGAGGTCCACCGTCACCGTCATCTGCTTGCGCGTGACGGCACCGTTCGCGTCGGTGGCGGTCAGCTCGACGACATGGGCGCCTTCCTCCAGGTTCAGCCAGGTGATGCCGAAGCCTCCACTGAGGTCCGGCGTCACGGGGACAGGCGTTCCTCCATCCACCCGGAAGGAGGCCTGGGTGATTGGCGCACCGCCAGGACGAGGCGTGGTCCAACCGCAGGCCATCAGCGTCGTCTCCCGCGTGTAGCGCGGCAGGTTGCACATCGTGACGTTCATCACATCCTCCGGCGGAGGCTCCGTGACCTGGATGCTGGAGGCGCACGAGGCCTGATTCCCCCCGACGTCCGTGGCGGTGTACGTCACCTGCGTGGTGCCCACCGGGTACGTGCCGGCCACGGGGCCCGAGACCTGCGGCGGCCCGCAGGTGTCCTCCGCGGTGGCCACGCCGGGCGTCACCGTCGCGCCCGCCGGACCCGTGCCCTGGACGATGGAGCGAGCCGTAGCGGAAGCGCGCCGGATCGTACAGGCCGGGCCGGGTGGTGAAGGGGCCGCTGCCGGTCGGCTCGGACCAGAACGACAGCCTGAACGCATGCTGCGTCCAGTCGAGGACCACCAGGTCGTAGGGTCCCGGCAGTACCTGCTCATAGTTGGAGACGAGTTCGCCCAGGCTCGCATCGAAGTCGCCGGGGAAGGCGGTGCGGCTGGAACCGCCCGAGCCTGTCGTGTCGAAGTAGGTCCCCCTGAGGCCAATGGCCGGGGAATCGGGCACGCCATCGCCGTCGCTGTCGTGGTCCGCCTCGAAATACAGCGCCTGAAGGGAACTCCAGGCCCCCGGATGCTGCCGCACGAAGGGGTCCACCAGATGGACGGAGCCGTAGAAATAGGCCGGGTGGATGTCGTAGGCGTGGCGTGTCTGCCCATTCACCTGCCGTGTCAGCGGCATCGGCGGGCCCTCGACGACAGACAGGGGAAAGGCGTAGTAGGCCGTCCTGACCTGCGTGAAGTTCCGACCCGAGCGCAGATTGGCCGTGGCGTACATGGAATGGCTCCCCACCTGCAGGTTGGGCGCCGTCCACCAGCTCCCGACATTGTTCGCGGGAGACCAGGCACCGGTCAGGGAGAAGGTCCGGACTTCGGCGGGCCCACCAAACACGACACTCTTCGAGGAGGCGGTCTCTCCGTGGATCTCGAACGCCCCGGTCACGCCTCCGAGCGCCGGTGGGACGGGAGTCCCCACGTGGATGCACGTGCGGACGATCTCATCGCAGCCAGCGGCGAGTTGCACGGTCTGGGTGCTCCTCACCGGGCCCGTGGGGGTGCTGATGCTGTGGACGAGCGTCGCGGTCCGACTCACGCCGCCCGGAACGTAGACCGTGTAGAGCCCTCCGCCCCAGTCACGAAGCACCGAGCCGTCGAGCCTGATCTCCGTGGCCGTCGCGAGGGACTCACAGGCCGCATCCCTTCCGAACTGGAACCGCACCACGCCAATGCATTGCTGGACTTCGACCTCCGTCGGCGAGGGCTGCACCGCGACGGGCCGGACCGTCACCCCGGACATGGCGGGCAACACGGTCCCCCGACTGGCGGTGAGGTCGTAGACAACACCCTGGTCGCCTCCGGCGCCTGCTTCGACCAGCATCTCGAAGCGGAACTCCGAGGGATTGACGGTCACGACACCGCTGGTGCTGGCACTGAAGCCCGTGGGGGACGTGCTCGACACGGAAACACTGCCCGGGCCGTGGGCCCACGCGTCCGACGCCAGGAGCGCCAGCACCTGTGGATTCGTGTTGGTGAGCCGCACCCTGCCCTTCAACACGTTCGACTCCAGTTCCACCACGCCCCCTGCGTCGAGCGCGTCCTGCCTCTGGACCAGGAAGTCGTCGCCCCCCTCCTCCCAACCCCTGTCATCGCAGCCGACGGGTCCCACCAGACATGCGAGCACCGCGGAAAGTCTTCCGAATCTCGAAATCACCAAGCCACCCGGGTTTCACTGGAAGTGAGCCACTGCGACTGGCGGCGTATACGGAGATGGCGTGTTGAATGTCAAACACACGGCCGGGTGAAAGGAATCGAGTCCCTTTCCACCCTGGTGGGTCATCCGTCATCACGATTCTGTCCGGGTCGCACACCCCGAAGCCGGATGCAAGCGTTCAGACCTGGACACAGGGAAGCCTCAACCCCTGTCATGGCATGTCTTGGATGAAGTCTCGTCCAGGGAGTACCCGAAGTCGCCTGGAAATGGTTTTCCCCAGAAGGAGCATCCATGAGCGCGCTGAAGAAGTCCCTGCTGGCCGTCCTCGCCCTGGCCCCCGCCTCGGCCTTCGCCTATCCGCCGCAGTGCGACGACGTCTGTCCTGCGTCGCTCTGCACCCGGATCTGTTACCTGGGCACCTACCGCACCACCTGTGCCGAGGAAGGCTACTGCTTCGCCCCCGCCCCCACCCAGGCCGATGCCACCGCCTCCGTGACGGACGCGAAGTCCCGGCAGGCCGAGGACACCGAGCAGGTCTGCGGTGGGGAATCACAGACAGCGCAGCCGAGCGCGAACGTCGAGAGCTGAGCGGACAGGCGTCACAGCGAGGCCTGGGTTTCCGACCGGGCCTCGCTCTCCTGCCGATGCGACACGCTCGCCCAGCCCCGCGGGATGAGTCTTGCGGACGTGGCAGGCGCTCGCTGCCGTGCGCTGGCCGAGGACCTACCCTCTGGTGTGCGCCTCGGGGGTGAAGCAAGCACCCGGGCGTGGATTGTGGAAGTCCACTTCCGGGGGTCCACATGGAGCGCCTTCTCACCCGCGATGCGCGGACGGCACCGGCACGGGGTGTCTGGCATGGCACTCGCGCTGCTCCCCGGTGGCTCCACGGCACACTGCCGGGAGCGTGGGTCGCGCTCCTCTTCGCATGTCTGTCCTTCACGCCCTCCCTGCTGCCGCGCACCGGGCCCTTCCAGGGCTTCGTCAGCGGGGTCAGCGCGGCCATCGGCTACGGGCTGGGCGTGATGGGCGCCTGGCTGTGGCGCGAGTTCGCCCACCGCCCCGCACGGACTCCGCGTGCCGGGGCGTGGAAGGGCTTCTTCGTGGTGGGAGGCCTCGCACTGGTCGCCGCGCTGGCGCTGGGCTGGCAATGGCAGCGACACATCCGGGAACTCATGGGGATGTCACATCCGGGCAGCGTGGGCTACCTGTTCGCTCCGGTCATCGCGGCGGTCGTGTTCTTCCTGCTGCTCTTCGTGGGACGCGGCCTGCGCGCGGTGTATCGCGGGCTGGATGCGCGGCTCGCTCGGCACATCGGGCCTCGCGCGGCCCGCGCGATGAGCGTGCTGGCGGTGGTCGCCCTCACCTTCCTGGTGGCCAGTGGCCTGCTGAAGGACGGCTTCATCTCCATGGCGGACCGCACCCTGGCCTTGCAGGACACGACGACCGCGGAGGGCGTGGTCGCACCCAACACCGCGCTGCGCTCCGGCGGCCCTGGCTCGCTGGTGGCGTGGGAGTCCTTGGGACGGGAGGGGCGCAACTTCGTGGGGCGTGGCCCGACCGTGGACGAGCTCTCCACGTTCAGCGGGACGCAGGCGAAGGAGCCCATCCGTGTCTACGCGGGCTACGCGTCCGCGGAGGATGCGGAGGGCCGGGCCGGGCTGGCGGTCCGCGAGCTGGAGCGGACCGGCGGCTTCCAACGCTCGCACCTGCTGGTCGTCACCACCACGGGCAGCGGCTGGGTGGTGCCCGAGGCCGTGAATGCCTTTGAGTATGTGACAGCGGGGGACTCCGCCATCGTCGCCACGCAGTACTCGCACCTGTGGTCGTGGCTGTCCGTGCTGGTGGATCAGAAGAAGGCCCGCGAGGAGGGTCGCGCGCTCTTCGATGCGGTGTACGAGCGCTGGTCGAGGCTCCCCGAGGGCCAGCGTCCGCGACTTCAGGTGTTCGGAGAGAGCCTGGGCTCCTATGGCGGAGAGACCGCGTTCAGCGGCGAGCGCGACCTGGCCAACCGCACCGACGGGGTGCTGTTCGTGGGGCCGCCCCACTTCAACACGCTGTATCGCGAGTTCACCGACCAGCGGGACGCCGGCAGCCCCGAGGTGGAGCCCGTGTACCGCGCCGGCCGCACCGTCCGCTTCAGCCGCCGGCCGGGCGAGGCCCTGCCACCGACGGACGCACCGTGGGGGCCCTCCCGGGTGCTGTACCTGCTCCATCCCTCCGACCCCATCATCTGGTGGAGCCCCGGGCTCATGGTGAAGCGGCCGGACTGGCTGCGCGAACCCCGGGGCCCCGACGTGCTGGGCGCGATGGTGTGGATCCCCTTCGTGACGTTCTGGCAGGTGACGGCCGACCTGCCCCTGGGGATGAAGGTGCCTCCCGGCTACGGCCACGTCTACACGGGCGAGCACGTGGATGGCTGGGTCGCGCTGTTGCAACCGAAGGGCTGGAACGCCGGCAAGTCGGCGCGGCTGCGCGAGCTGTTGAAACCGGAGCCATGAAACACCGCGGCCCCGAAGGCGCGTGGGATTCGCGCTTCCGGGGCCGGAAGGCTGTGACGGGAATGGCCACACACAGCCCAGGATTCGTAGCGCATCCCGCTACATGGGGAAGGGCCTGATTCCTGTCACATGGCAGACACTCAGGGGGTGCGCGCTTCCTTCTGGAAGGTGAAGCTCTCCAGACCCACGCCCTGGAAGGACACCTCGCTCAGGGTGCGTGACTTGCGCGAGACGCCCTCGGCCTCGAAGGTGACGAGCTGCACCGCGACCGAGACCTCGAAGTCGGGGAAGCGGAGCTTGCGGGGGGTCGGGAAATCAAAACCCGGCGTGCAGGTCTCGCCGTTGGGGCCCTCGATGACACCGTGGACGCTGCCCCACTTGCCGGGGAAGGAGACGAGGCGGGAGAGCTGCGTCGCGGCGCCAGGGCCCGCGAGGGCCTCCGGGACGGGCTTCACGCCGAAGCGCTCGAAGGCCAGCTTCCCGTCGTTGTAACCCCTCACGGTGTAGGTGGTCGCCCCGTGGACCGAGGCATCCACGTAGAGGGCGCCCTGGTCCTCGTCCTTCGAGCGCGCGACGGCCATCCGCTCGACCAGCTCCGGCGTCCCGTCCGGTTCGGCCCCGACGAAGGTCACGAACATCTGGCTGTCCGCGTCCGGCTCCAGCGGGCTCAGCCAGGCATCCCACCCGGAGGCGTCCTTCAGGTCGATGCGCACACTGCTCTGCTTGCCATCCGTGCTCTTGACCACGAGCCCCTTGCCCGAGTCCGACAGCTCGGTGGCTTCGAGCGGGCAGTGCTCGATGCCGGAGAACCACAAGCAGCCCTCGGCCTTCGAATCCTGGGCGAAGCCCGGCGTCGCGGCGAGCAACAGGCCGAGTCCAAGTGCGTTACGAACGAGCGCGCCGCGGTTCTTCCAATTCCTGGTCATGGGTGCTTCTCCGTCGAGGGGGGTGGGGGGACACTGCGCGGGGAAGCGACTGCACATGCCATGCCGCATGGTGCCTGCGATTGAGACCGGGTAGAGGTCCACCCGCTGTTTCCGCTGGGGCCGTCGTGTTTTGCTGCCAGTGTTTTCCTTTACGAGGAGGCAGCGTTGGGAGCATTGGACGGGAAGATCGCGGTCATCACGGGCGGTGGCACGGGAATCGGTCTGGCGATCGCGGAGCGCTTCGCCCACGAAGGGGCGGAGGTGGTCATCGCCGGGCGCCGCCAGCAGCGCCTGGACGATGCGGCGGCGCAGTTGGGGCATGGCGTGCGGGGCGTGGCCACGGACGTGGGGGATGATGCGCAGGTGAAGCGGCTCATGGATTCCGTGCCGCGCGTGGATTTGTTGGTGACGTGCGCCGGGGGCGCGGTGTTCGGACCGGTGGAGGGTGTTCCGTCCAAGGCGTGGAGGGACCTCTTCAACGACCGGTTCTTCGGCCAGCTCTCCGCCTGTCATTACGCGGTGCCGAAGATGGCGGCGGGGAGCGCCATCATCCTCTGTTCGGGCATCGCAGGGCACGCAGCGCTGGTGAACTACTCCGGCGGCGCGGGCTTGTGCGGCGCGGTCAACGCCATGGGCCGCTCGCTTTCGGTCGAACTCGCGCCCAAAGGCATCCGCGTCAACGTCCTGTCGCCCGGGCTGACGCGTGACACGGCCATTGATTGGGGCGTTCCGCCCGAGCAACTGGGCGCGTTCATGGACAGGCTGGTGAGCAACATCCCGCTCAAGCGACCGGGCACCGTGCGCGACATGGCGGATGCGGCCTTCTTCCTCGCGACGTGCGCCTACGCCACCGGGCAGGTCATCGACATCGACGGCGGCTGGACCGCGGTCTGAGAGCAGGCCCCGGACGGAGCAGACGTGCACCCTGCTCCGCCCGGGGTTGTTTCGGTGTCCTCGAGAGGACGGCTACCGCGTGAGTGAGGCGGGCTCGATGAAGACCTGCGTCACGAGCTGCGTGGTGTTGCCCGCCGCGTCCGTGGCCGTCACCAACAACGGCACGAAGCCCCGGTTGATCAGATCCACGGTGTGGCTGACCTGCCCCGTGCCACTCTCCACCGTGCTGCGCTCAAGCCACTGCGTCGTCACCGTCGTGGACGTGGCATCCTGGACGTACGACTTCACGGTCACCACCGGACTCGTGAGCGAAGCATCTGGCAGCGGCGACAGGAGGGCGAGCACGGGCGGCGTGAGGTCCACCGTCACCGTCATCTGCTTGCGGCTGGTGGCGCCCCGCGTGTCGATGGCGGTCAGTTCGACGACGTGGGTGCCTTCCGTCAGGGGCAACCAGGTGAGGACGAAGCCTCCGCTCAAATCCGGCGTCACCGGGATGGGCGCTCCTCCATCCACCCGGAACGACGCATGGGCGACGGGCGCGGTATCGGGCTGAGGGGTGGTCCAACCGCACGCCATCAGCGTCGTCTCCCGCGTGTAGCGCGGCAGGTTGCACATCGTCACGTCCGGAGGGTCGGTGAACTGGATGTCCGTCACCTGGATGGTGGAGGTGCAGCTGGCCTGATTTCCTGCGGCGTCCTTGGCCGTATATGTGACCGTCGTGGTCCCTACCGGGTACGTGCCCGCGACCGGGCCCGTGACCTGGGGCGGCGCACAGGTATCGCTCGCGGTGGCCACGCCCGGCGTCACCGTGGCGCCGTCCGGTCCCGTGCGCTCGACGACGATGGGGGCGGGGCACGTGATGGTGGGGGGCG
Source organism: Myxococcaceae bacterium (assembly GCA_004173515.1). GTDB lineage: Bacteria > Myxococcota > Myxococcia > Myxococcales > Myxococcaceae > Corallococcus. The sequence goes on from SECN01000015.1 coordinate 23,615, forward strand.
TTTCATCCCGCACCGTCACGGTTGCTGCACACGAGGAACTCAAACCCGCGCTGTCCGTGCACGTCAGCGTCGCCGGGTGCGAACCCAGCGGGAACACGGACGACGGGGTCTGGACACAGCTCACCGTGTCGCCCGTGTCCGGATCGTAGGAGCCGTCATTCACCGACGCCCATCCGCCGCATGTCCCGTTGGCAGGGACATCCACACTGCGACAGCGGGCCACCGGGGGACGGTTGACACAGAAGGAGCCGGGGCAGCTCGGACCGTCCGACACATCGTCCCAGACAAGCTGCTCGATGACGCTGGCCGGTTCGCTCATCCCTTCCGTGTGCGCGAAGACCTGGATGCTGTTGTCGCACGCCTGCAACGACACGTTGAAGGAGAAGGTCGGGTCGGTGCCACAGTTCGTGCAGAGCGTGACCTCCGGACCACCGTTCAGGCGGTACCAGATGCGGTCCACCTGCGCGGGCTGGCTCTTCACCTGCCCGGAGACCTGCTTGGAATCCGAAGTGGCACACCCGCCCAGCGAGGACAGGCTGATGGCCAGAGGGGGGACCAGCTTGAGCCGCTGTCCACAGCCCAGCGTCAAACCGATGGTCGAAAAGGTGGCGCTGTTGATGGCGCCTGAATCGCTCACCAGGTTGGCAATGGGGATGAGGTTGAAGGTGCCCTGGGGAAGCGTCAGGGAGACCTGCCCCTGGGACTCCGCATACAGGGCAGGGTTGATCCCGGGACCCGAGACCGCAGGGGTTCCGTAGAAACTGGCTCCGATTGTATAGGACATCGTCTGGCCTCGCCAGTCCTTGCCACCAAAGAGCCCTCCCATCACGACCGCCCTGGGATTGTAGATGCGTCCCTGGCTGGGGGCGTACTGTACCTGCACTTCGTTGAAACAATACTCGTGGTCGATGCGGAAGCGCTGTCCGGGATTCAGCGTGGCGATGTATGCACTGGCAGCGCCGGGCCTGAGGGTGAGGAGGCCGGAGCGGAAGCGCGCCGGGTCATACAAACCAGGCCGGGTGGTGAAGGGGCCGCTGTTCGCCGGCTCGGACCAGAAGCTCAAGAAGATGGAGCCCTGGGTCCAGGTGGTCGGCAGGTCGTAGGGCGCCGGCAATACCTGCTCATAGTCGGAGACCAGCTCCCCCTGACTCGCATTGAAGGTGCCAGGAAAGGCGGTGTAGCTGAAGCCGCCGACCGTGCCCGCCCCGAGGCGAGTGCTCCTGTCTGCAATGGAGAGGTAATCCGGCACGCCATCGCCGTTGGTGTCGACGTCGGATTCGAAGAAGAGCGCCTGCAGGGAACTCCAGGCCCCCGGATGCTGACGCACATAGGGATCCACCAGCCGGACCGCGCCATAGAAATACGCGGGGTGCATGTCATACGCGTGACGCGTCACCCCACCCACCTGCTGCGTCAGCGGGGTCGTCTGCCCTTCCGACACGGACACGGTGCCCGGAAGATTGGGCGCGTCGTAGACCGTGAAGCGCCGGCCTGTACGCAGGTATGCCAGGGCATCCACCGTATAGGTTCCCACCGGCAGATTTGGCACCGTCCACCAGCTCTCCGGCTGGCTCGCGGGAGACCACGGGCCGGGCAGGTCCTGGACCCGGGTGCCGACGCCCGTGAACGAGACGCTCTTCTTGTAGATGGAGGTCTCACCGTGGATCTCGAACGCCCCGGTCGCGTTGCCGACAGCGGGAGGAGCCGGGGTCCCCACGGGAACACACGTGCGCACGACCTCATCGCAGCCGGCCGCGACCTGCACGGGGAAGCTGCCCGCCACCGGGCCCGTGGGCGTGTTGGAGTGGTAGACGATGGAGGCGGACCGGTTCGTGCCGCCCGTGATGTAGCTCCGGTAGAGCCCCGGAGAGGGGGAGTGGAGGGTCAGTCCTTCGACCGAAACGGAGGCGGATTCAACCGGCGCGGGCGTCTGACAGGTGACGTCCGTGCCGAACCGGTACTCGACCACGCCGATGCAGCTCTGGATGGCGATCTCCGTGGGCGCGGGCTGCACCGACACGGGCCGGACCGTCACTCCGGGCAGGCTGGGGAAGCTGTAGTGCCCCCGGGTGGCATTGACGGTGTAGACCACGCCCAGCTCGCCTCGGGCTCCGGCTTCGACCAGCAACTCGAAGCGGTACTCCGAGGGACTGATGGACACGACGGAGCCCGTGCTCGCGTTGACGTTCAAGGGCGCGGTGCTCACCAGGGTGACCGTGCCTGAGTTCAGGCGCCAGATGTCCGTCGCCAGCATCCCCAGCACTTCCGGGTTCGCATTGGTGAGCCGCACCGTGCCCTTCAGCACGTTCGACTCCAGTTGCACCACGCCTCCCCCGTCGAGGGCCGCTTCGGCCTGGGCGAGGAACCCACCAGCGCCCTCCTCCGAGGCCCTGTCGGCGTCACAACCCAGGAGCCCCACGAGACAGATGAACACCACCGCGAAGCTTCCGGATCTCAAACGCACCATGCCACCTGGAATTCAGCGAAAGTTGCTTTTACCGAGGTGGCGTATAGGGACGCTTCGAGTCGGATGTCAAAACCGTGAGAGGTGCAAGGAATTGGGTCCGAGGGCACCCTGGGCAGGGGGTCGGATTTAATCCGGCTTAACTCCACCGCGTCCCGGTGTTCCCAGACAATGCCCCTGCTTCGACACGAAGCGCAGCACCCGAGGGGGACATCTCATGGGAAGCACCATCCAGCCGAACTCCGGCGCCAACGCGTCGCGCACCACCTTCAAGCCCGTGGCGGCCACCTTGCCACCGCCCGCCGCCACCCAGACGGCCACCCCCACGCCGAAGCCGGCCGCCACGGACACCTTCGAGTCCCAGCCGGGCCACAAGCAGGGCGTGAACCTGACCGGGCAAGCCCCCGTCGTCACCGTCATGCCCGCCGTCGACCTGGCCCCCAAGTACACCGTCAAGGAGGGCGACACCGGCTCCGCCATCGCGGGCAAGCTGGGCGTGAGCCTGGAGGCCCTGCGCGACGCCAATCCGACCGCGTTGGGACTGGTGAGCGGCTCGGGGAGGTTCCTGAACATCGGGGACACGCTCAACATCCCGTCCGGCGCCACGCCTTCGCAGGGTGCGCCGGTCGCGGCCACGCCCACCCCGGTCGTCGCCACGCCGGTGGCGACGCAGGCCCCGACTGAAGCGACGACGGCCGTCACCGCTCCCGACACCACCGCGCCCCTTGAGAAATACACGGTTGTCGCCGACGACAACGCCTCGGTCATCGCGGGCAAACTGGGGGTGAGCATCCAGGCCCTGCTGGACGTCAACCCGGGGGTGGAGGGATTGGTTCAGGGCTCGGGGAAGTTCATCTACGTGGGACAGCCGCTCAACATCCCGGGGCCGCCTCCGCCGCCACTCGCCCAGGCCCCCGCCGGTTCTCCGGACCTCAACGCCGCGCCGGCCATGACGACCGCCGGTGAGGCGAACCAGGAGAACTTCGGTCCGGACTCGGCGGACCCGGCACGCTACGACGGACAATGCTTGAGCTTCGTCGCGGACACCGCCGTCCAGGCAGGACTGGGAGACCCCATCCTGGCCCAGCCGAACGCGGCGACGGCCCTCTACGAGGCGCAGCGGCAGGGACGCCTGTACACGGACATGTCGAACATGCCGGAGGGCGCGATCGTCTTCTGGCCGGCCACGGGGAAGAACGGGGACCAGGGCCACGTCGCCATCTTCATGGGCCAGAATGAGAAGGGCGAGGACCTCATGCTGACCAGCACCGGCTTCGGAAAGAGCACGGGCAGCGGGGTGCAGGTGATGACGCTCGACCGGCTCACGGGGCTCGAGGACGTGCAGCCCTCGGGCTGGATGATGCCTCGCTAGGAATCCGTGACGGCATGACGCGCATGTCAGGCATCCGCTGAGCACGGCGGGAGGCGGCTCCACCGCTTCCTGAGCTGGAACTCCCTGGCATGGTGGTTGCGTAAGGGGCGCACCACCACGAGGGGGAAACAATGGCACCACGTCTCAGTTGTCTGCTCATGTTGTGGTTGGCCATCCCTGGCGCCGCCAGCGCCGGGGAGCCTGTCGAGGAAGCCCCCCAGCTCCCGTCGTCCGGGGCCTGGTTCGAGAATCCCAGCCGCACGCGCGGACTCCTCGGTTCGACCGCGCTGCCGCTGCATGCGGGAGAGGGCTTCATCGGGCAGCAGGCGCTCTTCGCCACCGTCGCGGAGGTGGGCCTGAGCGAGCGCGTGTCCGTGAACTTCGCCTCGGCTACGCCCTTCCAGTTGATGTTCACAGAGACCTCCTTCTTCAGCCTCCTCGGGGGCATCAAGCTGACCACGCCGCTGACCGAGAAATTGCACCTGGCGGTCGGCGTGCAGGGCGGCACCTACGACAGCGACCTGGCGGGCTCGCTGGGGTTCCACAACGCCGTCGCCACCTACGGCACCCTCACCTACGGCACGGGCGACGCGAACCTGTCCCTCACGGTCCAGCCCATCTACACCTGGGCCGAGAACGAGGGGGGCCTGATGGTGCTTCCCATGCTGGGGGGCTTCCTGCGCGTGGGGGAGCACTGGGGGCTCGCCGGCGAGGTCGCCATCTCACCGGTGCGGGCCATGGCCGACGCGTTCGCCTTCGCGACGGCGGGCGCGCGGCTCATGGGGCCCCGGTGGTCCGTGGACCTGGGGGTCCTCGCCGGAACGCAACTGCAGGGACAGGACACTCCCGCCTTCGTTCCCAGCGCGTCCTTCCTGTATCACTGGCGTTGAGCCGTGAAGACAGACATGCGGTCATTCCGGCGGGCCCTGCTCGCGCGACAAGCGGCAAGACCCGTCCTTGATGGAGTTCAACGTCGCTTCCAATGCGCGATCGCTTGAAGCTGTCGGCGAATGGGCCAGTCCGGTTGAAAGCCGACGACCTCCCCCGAACGAATGTCCATCTCCAATCCAGCGCGGGCTCGCACATCGAAGGCGCAGGACGGATGGGCCAGTTCCTCGATGCATGAATCCAGGCTGTAGGGTCGGCCACGCCGCAGCCGGGTCAGCCCTTCCAGACGGGCGTGATGCTGCGCCCACCATGCGCGCCACGTCGTGGCCTGGGTGGTCGGTTGCCTCACTTCATGCCAGGAACCTTCCTCATCCGCCATGTCCTCATCATCCAGGACCCGGAGCACCTCCGTGAGCCCGGCGCCGGTCATGAGTTCCAGGGCCCGGGCCGCAGCTTCCTTGACGCCACGCTCTTGGTGTTCCAGGTGCTCGAGAAGGAGCGGCACCGCTGCGGGAACGCCCAGGATGCCCAACGCGTCCAGCGCGGAACACAACAAGCCCGGATGGAGGCAGAGCTGACGCATCAGACCGAGGTCCGTAGCATCTCCGGACAGCCCCAGAAGCCAGGGAATTCTTGGGGAGAGCGGACTCACGGTTCGAGCGGCCTGCCGACACGCAGGCAGTGCACGGGAGGACCCGAGCCGCAGTGCCGCAAGGAGCCACCCATCCAGTTCCACCGCGCCCACCTGTTTCAATCTTTGCTCAATCAGGGGAAGCGCGGGTAGGTGACCCAATTCCGCAAGCGCGAGAGCCGTGGCGGAACGAACCTCCGCGCTCGCATCATCGAGGAGGGGAAGGAGCGCACCCGCCGCCTGCGCATCCTTGCGATGTCCGAGGATACGAGCCGTGGAGGATCGAACCTCCGGACGAGACGAAGACAGCAGGCCGGGCAGTTGCTTGGAGAGATGGGGGTGGGGCACCAGCAGAAGGGCTTCGATGAAGCACGGTAGCAGTGGGCCGTCTGCCTCCGCCATGCCGCGCAACACCTCCCGGATTCCGTCCTCCGTGAAGGCCAGCGCGTAGGCCCCTGCCGTCAGCTCATCTGGATCATCACTCGCGAGCGCCTCCTTCGCGCACGCGAAAGCCACCTCGCCCCCCACGCACATCGCTTCGGCATGGCGGAGGATGCGCACCTCCAGGGCTTCGATGTCAGGCCATCCCACCCGGGGCTCGTGCAGAAAGCGACGCCGCTGCGCGAGCAGGAAGCTCAACTCCGAGAGGTGGGTGTCCTGGAATTCGCGGAGAAACTCCGAGGCAGAGGGATGCTCTCGCAGGGAGCGGGTCATGGGAATACCGTAAGGGCAAATCTGCGCTGCCCGGCTCAAGCCACCAACGAGGTCTTGTTGCTGAGGATATCGCTGAGCCGCTCCAGTTCCCGGGGTCTCCGCGCCGCGACCGTCACGCCCATGAGGCCACCCGAGTCGTCGAGCCGCGCATAGAGGGCTGAGTCTTGCTGATCATAGAACCGGTAGCAGCCACTGGTGCTGGCGACGCGCTCGAAGCCGAGGAGTCGGGCTCTCTCCTCAAGGGTGCGGACAAGCTCAATGCCGTCTGAAATGACACCTGGCTCGCGACTGCGGACCCCCGAAGAAGGGCTCAGGAGCCGTTGGAGGTCGAACTCCTTCATCCGCTTGTTCGAGAAAGCCATTGAAAGGAGAAAATCTTTCAAGGAATGGGACCAGGGATGGAAATAGTTTTCCTTTGAGAATTCACCCTCGCTGGGAAAGCGCACGACGGGAGCATCTTCCTCAAGTGGGGCACGGCATTCCAGATAGTAATCGAGGTAGGGATCATCCTCCTGGACTCCGAAGAGAATGTAATCTTGAGGAGGCACCCACTCGCCACCCGTGTAGAAATCGATGATGCTTTCAATACGGAAGTCCACTCCCTCCTCGACCCCGCCCATCTCCTTGCCCAGGCGCGCAAGAAACTCGTGATAGCCAGCGGGCAACCCCCGTCCCACCAGTTTTTCCAGGTGACGTATCTCTTCAAGACTGGCGCCCTGGATCTTCAGGGAATAGTCCGGCTCATAGCGTTCAACGAGTGCGATGAATTCCTGGATCATGTGCGCATGACTCCTCATTTCGTCACGGACAAGGGCGCTCGCCGCACAGCAATCCGGGGAGCACCTCTTGACAGGTCCGGCAGGAGGGAACCGTGTCTCCATCCCGGAACTGATGCTGGACCGTTCGACCATTCTTTCGATACCGCACGCGGACCTTCTTGGCCTGGGAAGTCACAGGTGAATAGAACTGTTCGGTCATGAGGTGTGGCTTGTGACCGGCCTTCTGCATGGACTGGATGAGCTTGGGGGCCACACACGCGCCAAAGGGGTTGTTCTTGATCCCTGGCAGGGTCGCGGCCCTGTTCCTCAGTCGCTGCTCATCCTCCGCGGAGATGACTCCGTTGCCATTCTCAAGCGGGGAGCCTACCGGGCCCGCCAGCTTCCATCCCAGGTCCGCCACGGCAGCCTTGAATCCATTTGTTTCCGCACCCGACATCGCCGCATGGACCTCTCCACCACACCGGCAGAGCAGAACCCCCACCATGTAGCCGCCCCCCTTCCTGAGCACACGGACCTGGCCGACCTGATGACTGAGTGCCTTGATCTGGGATGACAGCGCCCTGTGGAGGCCACCCCTCTGAAGCTCTTCCTGGAGTTTGAGAAGCGCTAACATCTGCTGGAGGGAGGCTTCTTGCGCCCTCTTCTCCTCAAGTTTCTTCACCAGCGCCTGAGCACTGGCCTTGGTTGTCGAGTGCTCAAGGATCCTGTGCTCCTCCCGGGGCTTCTTGCAAAGCTCACAGGGGCCCAGGGGGTCGCGGTCATCGCCATAGGCGAAGCCCGTACCGCCATTTTGAATGAAGGCACTATTGAATGTGTTTCCATTGTGCTGGGTGGGTTCCATGAACCGGACGACGCCTTTGCCCTCGATCTTCACGTCGATACTGGCGTTGGCCCAGGTCATCTTTCCCTGGGTCTTCGAGGAAATCAGCCCGCCTCCCACAGTCCCGGCTTCGTCTCCGCTGCTCGTGCTCAAGTTCGAACCCTTGAGGGCAATCGGGTTGCCTTCCAGGGCCACGGAAGCGCTTCCTTGAGCGAGGTCTCCATCCCGCGCCACGTTGACATAGGGAACCGGGATGGGACCGGCCGGCGACGGCGTCTTGCACACGTCTGGCACCGCGCAGGTGTTGACCTGCCCATCTCCCTTGTGAACCACGGTTCGACCGTTGACGTAGACCTTGCTCACGAAGCCCCCTCGACAACACATGCTCCGACATGCCCTGTGTCAGAACAACCATAGACCAGCACGCGGCCCACCTCCCCCGAGGCCGTTTCAAATCCGTCCAGCAGGTGCAGCGCGCACCCGAACTGGATGGCTCCTGCCGCCGCACCCGCATCTCCAAGGCTCTCCGCGACCTGAGTCAATGTCAGGGGCTCCGGCATCAACGAGGCATTTCGCAGGTAGGCTGAGTTGAACTCCTGGGCCCAAAAGGTCTCCCCCGTCTGACATGACAGGATGTGATCCACCCGCCGGACTCCTGCGACGGGATCACACCTGAGTTGCCGGAAAGCGTCGGTCAGCCCTTCCGCCCTGTTGGGTTCACGCTGAAGGAAGGAGTGCGGCTCTCGCGCAAGAGAGCAGCCCACCACACGGCCCTGAGCCACCCAGCGCCGCTGGCGCGACGCCTCCACCGTCGTAAGGAGGAAGAAACCAGCGCCTTCCCCCGGAAGGGTACCATCCCGTGTTCCAGGTCCCAGGCTTCGACCCATGCGGGCTTGATGGGCCAGGGACACGCGGTCACACATCGAATCCACTCCGCCCACCAGCACATGGAGCGCCTTGCGCGCCTTCAAGAGCCGGGAAGCTTCAACCAGCGCGGCGAAGAAGCCAGCTCGACCTTCGCGGCGCAAGGAATTCGCGGAGACCTCCAATCGCACCGGGGCCGCCGCAGTGATGAGTTCTTCCCTCAGCACTTCCAGTTCGAACGAAGCCCCAGTGTCCGGCTCCGGCAGCGCCAGCAGAAGCGGCACTGACTCAAGACCCGCCCCGGACACCGGGCTCAAGGCTTCCTGGAGTGCGGTGACCGCCAGCGACACCATTCGCTCTGTCCGCGACTGATTGCCATCCAACAGCGTCAGCACCGAGGCACGAACCGGTTCACCCGCAGAATCCAGGACGTCTGTTTCGAAGAAACGCACGGTCCCCGCAGCCATCTCTCGCAGGGTGGACGGGGCCGTCAGCCCGAGCGGCGTACAAAGCCCAGCGCTGATCACGACCGTCTCATCCATTCCATGCCGTTGCCTGTTCACGTGGGTGATGCCTCCCAAGACTCAAGCTCTCTGACAAGGCAGTACTCGTGAAGGGAAAGTTCCCGGTGGGCAGGGATGGCAGCGCGCCAGATGAGCGTCACCCCGCCATCGTCAGGCTCGATATGCACCGCGTCCATCATCAATTCCCGCCGGTCGACCCGGTGGCGAAAGACGGTCTTCACCATCAGCCGGTGGCGGGGAAGAGGGAATGAAATCTGTCCATCGGGCGACAGGCCGGAAAGCACGGCCATTTCACCTCCCCGCAGCCCTGACGAGACGATGAGGCCCGGTGCCGCGGCATTGAAGAATCGCAGGTCGAAGTCCCGTGGCCATAACGGAGCGGTTCGCTCCACCCACGCTTCATCATAAGTTCCGGCGAGTCCCAAACGCGGCTGCCAGCTCCTCGCGATGGGACCGAAGCCTGCGGGAGCCACCCGCTCCGTTGGACGGCTCATCAGGTGGAAGGGGTCCTCCAGATTTGGGAGTGGTTGTTCAATGGCCCCTTTCTCCGAGCCATACAGTCCCATACCTACCGGATTACGCGGTTCATAGGAGGGAGCGTCTCCAACCGAGTCCTTGTCCATGCCCCCGAAACTGCGCTCATACCGCAGCGGCATGGATTCGAAAGGCAGTGGCGTCGAGGACTTGAGCCCGATGACGCCCCGGTACCACACACGTGTTCCGAAGACGTGGATACCTTTCTGACAGGGTCCCACCCGCACGCTGGCGAGCATGTCCTTGACAGGCCTACCGCGAGGAGCCCATGCGTGCCCCGAGACGTAGATGTCTGTTCCCAGTCGTTGATATGCGGTCTGTCCTTCATGGTGAAGGCTGGTGGCCCCTGGCTTTCCCCAATACGTATCCTCCATCACGGGTGGGCGCTGCTCGTCACTTGGCCTGAGGATAGAGGCAGGACGACCTGCGGCGGGTACGTCGAAGCGACCTGCCACACAGATGAGCAGAATTTCCCTGCCCTCCTTATCAATGGAGGGCAGGCTCACTGCATGGAAAGGACTGAGATTCTCAAGATTCGGCATGCCCCGCAAAAGAATATCACTCAACAGGCGGAACGGAGAAGGGCATGCCATCACATCGCAATGGACATCGGGTTGGCTGCTCGGACCACAGCCCTACGGACCCGGCGTCATTCCTGCGCTTCGCCATCGCGAAGCATGCGGGTGATCCGGTCGACCCACTTCGCATCGCGATGCGCCACCGCCAGTCGCATCTTGTTCTGCCAGTCCCGCGAGCCGATGGGGTCCATCCAACCGCCGACATACGGTGAAGTCAGCGCCTGGCTCTCAAAGCCAGCCGCACGCAGGCGCGTCACTTCCTGCCATGCAGTCGCGCAATCCCGGCCCATTCCGGCGACGTCGAGGTCGCCGCCCGTCACGGTCTGTTCCCACAGCGCCTGGTTCTGGAGGCCGTGCTCGCCCAGTTCGATCAGCATCGCGTCCAGCGAGTCCACGATGGCTTCTTGCAGCGCGAGCAATTCATTGCCCCGCGCTCCCTCCAGCGAGGCCTGCGCGAGCACGCAGGCCTGCATCGACGATGCGATTTCACGCTCGGCGATCAGCGCATAGACCCGCTGGACGGCTTCAATGGCATCCATGCCAAACCCTCAGGGCTTCGGCGCGGGCGTCGTCGTCTTGGGGGCGGGCGTCGCCGGGGTGGTGCTCTGCACCGCCTTCGCCTTGGTGTAGGTGGCCACGCGGTTCGTCACTTCACCCATCAGGTCGTTGGGGATGGGGACGGAGAGGTTGTACTGGGCGATGCGCCACCCTGCGGGCTCCTTCACCAGCACGCCGCTGCCTCGCGCCGGGCCCAGGTTGGGCGTGTCCAGCGCTTCGTCGAACCACGCCGTCTGGCCGTCCTTCGACAGGAACACGTTGCGCGACACCGACTTGAAGCTCCAGGCCTTGCCCTTGGAGAAGAACGGCTTGGACCACACGCGGAACTGGTCCACCGTCCAGCGCTCCGTCCCATCCGTGCCCATGAAGACCGCGTCCGGCGTGAAGAGCGCGAAGTAGCGCGCCTCGTTCGCCGCCGCCGCCGCGCGGTGCCAGTCGTCCAGCACCGTGGCCACCGCCACCTTCGGGTCGGCGGGGGCTGGCGTGACAGGCGCGGCGGGGTTGGCGGCGAGCGTCAGCAACAACAAGGAGACGGAAGGCACCGGGTTCACCTCGACGGGATGGGTGTTCGCGGTATGAAGCGGCACGACGTGCCCTGGGGTCAAGGCACGCGGACAAGGTGGTGGTGGCGTGGTGCTCGAAAGTTTTCAGGTCGGCACGGGGGATGTGCCCACGGTGCTGCTGCATGGCTTCCTCGGCAGCGGTCGCAACCTGCGCTCGCTCGCGGTTGCGTGGACCCAGGCGGACCCCCGACGCCGCATCCTCCTGCCCGACCTCACCGGCCACGGCGCCTCCCCCGCCCTGCCTCCGGACGCGGACCTGTCCACGCTCGCCCGCGACGTCGTGGACACGCTGGATGCCCAGGGCCTCACCGGCGCCGTCGACTGGGTGGGCCACTCGCTGGGCGGGCGCGTGTCGCTGGCCGCCAGCCTCCACGCCCCTGAGCGCGTGGGCAGCGTCACCCTGCTGGACATCGCCCCCGGGCCCGTCCCCCTGGACCTGTCGGAGAGCGGCTTCGTCCTGGACATCCTGATGCAGGCCCCGCCCCGCGCGGACAACCGCCGCAGCCTGCGCGCGGACCTCACCGGCCGCGGCCTTTCGGAGGGCCTGTCCGACTGGCTCCTCATGAACCTGGTGCCCGACGGCGACGGCGTGCGCTGGAGGTTCGACCGCGAGGCCCTCTTCCGCCTGCACAAGCGCGTCAACGTCGAGGACCTCTGGCCCGCCGTGGAGCGCCCCGTCCACCCGCCCCTGCGCTGCATCCGGGGCGGACGCAGCCGGTACGTACCGGACGCCGACGCCCGACGCCTGGAGGCCGCCGGCTGCCCCGTGGCCCTCCTCCCGGATGCGGGCCACTTCGTCCACGTGGACAGTGCCCAGGCCCTGCTGGCCTGGCTGATGGCCTGATGGATTCCCAGACCGTTCTGCTCGTGTTCATCGCCGTCGGGCTGGACGGTGTCGCCGGACTCGCGGGCGGGGTGCTGTCCGAGCGCTGGTTGCAGCGCCGCCTGCCCGCGCTGGTCGCCTTCGCCGCCGGCACCCTGCTGTGCGCCGTCTTCCTGGAGGTGCTGCCGGAGGCCGTGGCCGCGCGCGGGGACGCCGCTTTCACGTGGGCCCTTGGCAGCTTCGTCGCCCTGGCGCTCCTGGAGTGGGCGCTGGGCCATCACCACCATCACGCCGAAGCCGCCGCGGGGCACGCGCATGGCCATGCCCACGGGCACACGCACGCGCACGGCGCGCCCACCCTGCCGGCGGCGCTGCTGGCGTCGGATGCGCTGCACAACATCGGCGATGGCGCGGCCGTGGCGGCCGCTTTCCTCGTGTCCCCCAACGCGGGCTTCGCCACCGCGTTCGCCGTCATCGTCCACGAGCTGCCGCAGGAGGTGGGCGACTACGCGCTCCTGCGCGCCGCGGGCTGGTCCAAGGCGAAGTCGCTCGTCGCGCTGGGCGCCGTGCAGCTCACCGCCGCGCTGGGCGCCGCGGGCGTGCTGGTGGGCACCCAGCACCTGCCCTCGCTCCAGGGCACCGTGCTGGCCATCGCCGGGGGCTCGTTCCTCTACATCGGCGCGGTGGACCTGCTGCCGGAGCTGCGCCGGGGCCCGGACTCGCGCCAGCGCGTGGTGGGCTTCCTGTGTGGATTGCTCCTCATCGGCGGCCTGCACTTCATGGAGCGGTTCCTCGGCGCCCACGGCTGAGCGAGGATGCGGTCCATGCAAACCAAGTCCGTGATTGTCACCGGTGCCTCCTCGGGCATCGGCGAGGCGCTGGCCGTGGCCCTGGCCGCTCGGGGTGCGAACGTGACGCTGGCCGCGCGCGACGGCGCGGCGCTGGAGCGGGTGAAGGCCCGGTGCGAGGCGGCCGGGGGCAAGGCGCTCGCGGTGCCCACCGACGTGGGGGACCCGGAGGCGTGTCAGCGGCTGGTGGAGCGCGCGGTCGCCGGGTTCGGTGGCGTGGACGTGCTCGTCAACAACGCGGGCATCACCATGCACTCGCGCTTCGAGGACGTGAAGGACCTGGGCCTCTTCGAGCGGCTCATGCGCATCAACTACCTGGGCGCGGTGTACTGCACCTTCCACGCGCTGCCGCACATCAAGGCGCGCAAGGGACTGCTCGTCGCCATCTCGTCGCTCACGGGCAAGACGGGCGTGCCCACGCGCACCGGCTACGCCGCCAGCAAGCACGCCATGCAGGGCTTCTTTGATTCGCTGCGCATCGAACTGTTGGGCACCGGCACCGACGTGCTCGTGGTGTCCCCGGGCTTCGTGGCCACGGGCATCCGCGCGAACGCGCTAGGCGCCGAGGGCCGGCCCCTGGGAGAGAGCCCCCGCGACGAGGCGGGCGCCACCATGGACGTGGACACCTGCGTGGGCATCATCCTGCGCGCCATGGAGCGCCGCGAGCGCGAGGTGGTGATGACGCTCACCGGCCGCGTGGGGATGGTGCTCAAGCTCGTGGCCCCGGGGCTGCTGGACACGCTGGCCGCGCGCGCCATCCGGAGCCGGAAGAAGGCCTGAGCGCGCCGCTACTTCTCCAGCTTCGACACCATGCCCCACAGGCCGTCGAAGGTGGCGTTGCCCACCTGGTGCAGGCCGAAGCCCCAGAGGAAGGCGGACATCCACGCGCCGGAGCCGCCCCATGTGGGGGAGAAGACGTCCAGCAACTGGAGCCCCAGCAGCACCGCGATGATGGACATCATCCCCAGCACCGCGAGCTCCACCTTCCACAAGTCGCCCGAGCGCGGCAGGGGAATCCAGTCCAGGTTCACCAGCGCGTCGGTGCCCGTCCTGGTGGTTCCCGGCGGAGGCAGGGGCGTGATGTTGCCGCCGGCGGGCGCGCCGGGCAGCGGCGGTGGGGCCTCCGCGGGCTTCTGGGAGAAGGGGTCCAGCGTCACGTCCTGGAACGGCTCCAGCACCGTCTGCCGGGTGCCGATGGACGCGGCCTTCTGTCGCAGCGTCGCGTGGCGCTCGAAGGCCTCGCGGGCGGCGCGGTAGTCGGGCGTGGCCAGGTTCGTCTCCCCCTGGTCCAGGTGCGCGCGCGCCGACTTCAGCCGGGCATCCGCGTCCGCCTCCCAGTCGAGCTGGGTGCTCAGGTCCCCGCCTCCTTCCAGCCGGGCCGCGGCCAGGGCCTCCTCCAGGTTGTCCACCAGCGCGCGCAGGTACAGCGACTGCGCGGACTGGTAGTACAGGAAGGCCTCGTCCACGCTGGCCGACTTGCGGGCGCGCGCCCTCGCGAGCTGCTCCGCCACGCGCGTGCGCAGCTCCGTCCACTCCTCCGGCGTGAAGCCGCCCGGCAGCTCCCTGCCGGAGAGCGACCCCTCCAGGTCCGACAGGAGGATTTCGAGGAACGCCTCGCGCGCGGTGTCCACCAGCCGGCGCGTCGTCTCCAGGTCGGTGCCCGGAAGCTGCTGCCGCGCCTTCAACACATACAAAGGCAGCTCCCCCTGGAGCCGGCGGCTCACCGCGTCGTCCCCGCGCTGGGAGACCAGTGTCTGGGATTGCTGCTCCAGCTCCTCCAGCCGCGACGCCAGCACCGCGCGGGCCACCCCCTCCAGGTCGAGCGTGCGCAGGTACTGCGCCTGCTCCGTGAAGTCCGCGGACGTGGCCTGGTCGTTCTGGAGCAGCGTCTCCACGGACTTGAGCTTCTTCTCCGAGTCCAGCAGCACCATGCCCTTGAGCCCCTCCAGTTGGCGCAGGAGGACGGACCAGAGCGAGAACAGTTGTAGGCGCGCCTCGAAGAGCGACAGCACCGAGTCCTGCTCCCCGAGCCCGCTCAGAGGCCGCTGGATGTTCTCCAGCAGCGCGTCCACCTGACGCCGCAGCGACGCGGCCACCGCCGCCTCGCGCTCCAGGGGACGGGCCGGCACCAGCTCCTGCAACTTCTGGCGCGCCGCCTCCGCCCGGCTGCGCAGCGACACGCGCGGGCGCACGCGCTGCACGTAGAAGCGCACCGCCGCGGACGTCACCACGCCCAGGAAGATGAGGAACGCGCCCCACAGGGCCGGCGTCTTCACCCAGACGGTGAAGGTCTGCTCCACAGGGGCCCCCTGGGGCACGAGCAGCCGCACCGTGCCGGTGTACTCGCCGGACTCCGGCAGGCCCTCCACGTCCAGGTTCAGCAGGCCCGTGCCGTTCGCGGGCACCTGGAACACGCCTCCCGGGCTGGCGCTCCCGTCCGGACCGGCGCTGGCGTCATCGCCCGTGGCGGCGTGTCCCCGGAAGGACCAGTGCGCGTCCTGCGCCTGCACGGGCGCCGCGCCGTTGCCCGCGCCGCCCTCCTTGCGGTCCAACTGCACCACCGCCGCGGGCCCCACCGCGCCGCCCACGCCCGCCGTCTCCTTGAAGGTCAGCCGCACCGTGGCCTTGCCGGAGAAGGGCCCCAGCGTCCAGCCGCGCGCGGGAGCGACCGGGTAGAACTGCACCGTCGGGGCCACCGCCACGCGCTGGACGAGCAGCGTCGCCACCTCCCGCACGCCGTCCCCCAACAACACCACGCGGCCCCGGTACTCACCGGGCGCGGGCAGGTCCGCCGACAGCGTCACTGTCACCGGTTGCCGCTCGGAGATGGGCGCCTCCGTCGCGCCCTCCGTGGTCCCCACCTTCACCGTCACCGGCACCTGCGTGCCGTCCGTGGCCAGCAGGGGATCCACCAGCACCGTCACCCGCGTGCCCGCCGGTTCCTCGCCCGGAGACACCGGACCGCCGGGTGCGGAAGACGCGGGCAGCAGGTCCACGCGCAGCACCGTCTCCACGCGGCCGGTGGACGTGCGCAGCCGGACCTCGTTGTTGGCGTTCACCCCGGCGACGTTGAAGCGTGGCGTCGCGAACGCGAGCATCGGCGCCAGGCAGAGCACCGCCCATGTCAGGCCCCATCCCGCGCGCGGGAAGAGGGTCACGGTCCTGCGACTCCCAGCGGGAAGGCCCATGCGCGGACGATAGCAGTCCCCTCCCCCGGCCCCGCATTCCAACAGCGCGTGTGTCAGCCCCAGCCCAGGCGGCGCAACACGCCGGACGGCAGGCTGGCGCGGATGGTCTCCAGGGGGATGCCCTCGTCGTCCTCGGCGGCTTCGTGGCCGGGGCGCGGGTCGCCGCTGTGGTGGAGCGCGACCAGCTCCAGGTCCTGCGTGAAGCACGGCGAACCGGACGAACCCGGGTGCGTGTTGGTGCAGTACGTGATGCGCGTGCGCGAACGGTTGAGCGCCTGGAACGTGTCCAGCGCCACCTGCATCGGCCGGCCCTTGGGGTGCTGGACGACGAGCGCCAGCGAGCCGGTGGTGAAGGGCATGGGGGACGAAGGCAGCGGGACGAAGCCGCGCGAATGGTCGCCCAGCCGGTCCTCGCCCGGAGCGTCCTGAATCTGCAGGAAGGCGTAGTCCAGCTCGTCCCGCGTGGCCTCGCGCGGGCGCGGATGCATCAGGTCCGCCGGGCTGTGCGGACTCTGCGCCAGGCACGCCGTCACCGCGTACACGCGGCCGGGGTGCACCGCGATGCGGTCCGGCAGCACCTTCAGGTCGAAGCGCACGCGCAGCGCCTCCACCAGCCGGTGCTCGATGACGTGCGAGTTGGTGAGCACCACGTCCGGCGCCACCAGGAAGCCCGTGCCCAGCGCGCGGCCTCCGTCCAGCTCCACCCGGCACACCCGCCGCGACAGGAGGGTCAAACGGTCCCTCCAGGCCTCAGGCGTCATCGGCTGCCTCGCCGCCTGGACGATGCGCGCCAACGCGCTGCCGGACACGCTGCGCTGCACGGAGGAGAAATACGACTGGAGGAAGCGGCGGATGCGCGGATGCCCCGGCGCCGCCGCCTGCGCGCCGCGCACGAGGACGTCCGTCCACCCTTCCGTCTCCGCGGTGTGCACGAGCGCCCGGGCCCGGGCCGCGCCCTCCCGCTCCATGGGGGGCGCGAACTCCCGACCGCACTTCACCGTGACCATCCGGTGGAGATCCTCCACCGAGGCGAATGCGCCCAGGAGGGCGTGGGTGAGTTCCTCCCGCTCGGAGCCTTCAAGCTCCATCCGTGTCCTCTCGCGGCCGCTCAGCTCACGCCTGCCGTGTGCCTTGCAGTGTACGCATGCGGGCCGCGATTGCACTGCGACCGGAGCGCTCGCCGGGCCGGGCCCCCGCGCCAACTTCCCTCGCCCGCGAACACGGAGGACGCAAACGGCCCCCACGTCGTGAGTGGGGAATGACCCTGAATGGGACCCGGGTCCACCTCCCACGGACTCCAGGGAGGGGTGCCCCGGCCCCGCCGCGGTTCAGCGCACCGCCCAGGTGGTGGGCGGCAACAACGAGGTGACGCCCGGCCGACCGGGCACGTCCAGCCGCGAGGCGCCCGCCTGCAACGTCCCGGCGAGCGTGGGCAACACCCGGAAGGCGACCTGCACCGGCGCCGCGCCCTCCGTCCTCGGGGCGATGCGCAGCGACAGCAGCCCGTCCTGCACCTCCCAGGACGCGATGCGACCCGAGGACACCAGCGCCTCCAGGCTCGCGGGGTCCACCTGCACGCCGGCCGGCAGCTCCTGCTGGAACACCAGCGGCATGAACGCGGGCGCGCCCACCACCACGCGCATCTCCGCGAGCTGGCCCACCCGGGCCTCCTTCGGCCCGTCCACCGCCAGCTCCAGGCCGCCCTTCGCCTCGTTCTTCCAGGGCACCGTCGCGGCCAGCGCCAGCGAGAAGCCCAGCCCCGGCACCGCGGGCTCCGCGCGCACCGTCCACGCGTGCGTCCCCGCCGAGCCCGGCGCCGCGGCCTCCAGCGCCAGCACCTCGCGCAGCGCCTTGGCGTCGTAGGTGCCCTCGGTGACGACCTTCCCGTCGCGCTCCAGCGTCACGCGCACCTGGGACGGCAGCGGCGCCTTGAAGAGCACCAGCGCCGCGCGCAGGCCCACGCGGTTCGCCTGCCCATCCCCCCAGCCCTGGCCGGGCGAGTAGCGCGCCAGCAGGAAGGCGCCCAGGTCCGCCAGCGGCGCCTTCGCATCGCCCTGCAGGGCGAGCACCGCCATCGCCGTGGCCTCCGCGACGGAGGGCTCCTCGCCGTCCGCGCGCACCGTGCCCGGCTCCACCGACAGCGACGCGGTGCCATCCGCGCCCTGCTTCAGCGCTTCACGCACGCGGGTGCGCAGCGCGTCCGCCACGCCGCCCGTCACCGCGCCCTCCGCCAGCAGCACCGCCGCCGTGTAGCCGTCCTTCACCTGCGGCAGGTAGCGCTCGAAGACGCCCGCGGAGCGCGCGGTGAAGGCCGAGGCCCGCTGCCTGCCCGCGTCCGTGCCCACCGCCGCGCGCACCGTGCGCGCGCAGTCCGCCGTCGCCACCAGCAGGCGCTGGAGCGGCCAGCCCTCACCGCCCTGGCAGGTGCCGTCCGGCCGCTGCGCCTTCGCCACCTGCTCCACGAGCCGCTCGCCCAGCCGCGCGAGCACCGGGTTGCCCGGGTGGGCCAGCGCCCCTTCCGCCAGCCGCGTCGCCACCTCCACCGACGGCGCGCGCGCGGCCCGCAGCGCCCGCTGCCCCGCCACCTGCGCCAGGGCCTTCAGCGCTTCGGCGTCCGGCGTCTCGCCCAGCGCCTGCAACAGCGCGGGCGCCTGTCCCGCGAGCAGCAGCGCGTACGCATCCGAGGCCACGTCCGAGGGCCGGCGCTCCACCGACGCCAGCTCCGAGCGCACCACGCCCAGCGCGCCCGGGTACACCTGGAGCCGCACCCGTTCACTGCCGGCCTGCGCGTCCGCCGGCACGCTCAGCGACAGCGTGCGCGGCGCCGCCAGCGAGCCGCCCCGCGTCTCGACCACGGGCTGACCGGTGGCCCACACGTCGAAGTCGCGCACCACCGCGTCCGCGCCGCCCAGCGTGGCCCGCACCGTCACCGGCCCCGCGCCCTGGGCCTTCACCGTCACCAGCTCCACCGCGCTGCCCCGCGCGGGCACCTTCACCGTGCGCGAGCCGGCCTCCACCTGCGCGCCTTGCACGTCCACCTTCAGCGCGGCCACCACTTCCTTGTCCGTGGTGTTCACCACCTGCACCGGCAGGCGCACCGTGTCGCCCGCGCGCAGGAAGGGCGGCAGCACCGGATCCACGTAGGTGGGCAGCGTGCCCGCGAAGGACGTCACCGCCCCCGCCTGGTCTCCGGGAACCACGCGCGGGTGGGCGCGGCCGCCCCATTAGCGCCCGGCTCCGAGGGCGCGTCCTGCTCCGCCTCGGCGAACGCGTCCGCGGATTCCTTCTGCATCATGGGCGCCGCAGCCACCGAGGGCGCCGCCATGCCGCCTCCGCCCGGCCCCCCTCCGCGCGAGCCTGGTCCGCCCTCGTCGTCGTAGGACGCCGAGCCGAAGGACTTCATCGACTTGCGCCGGAGCGCCGACTCCTCCATCGGCGGCTCCGCGCTTCCCGCGAGCGCGGCGGCGGACGAACCGGAGAGCTTCCTCACGCTGTCGCCCATGAGGCCCAGGACCACCACGCTCCCCACGCCCAACACGAAGCCCAGGGCCCCGACCTTCAATCCGCGCGAAATCATGGCGACTCCTGGGCGACCCACGCGCCCCAGTTCACGACGTCTTCCGGCAACCGCGTGCCGCTCACCACCACCGCGCGCGGATCCGTCAGCGACAACAGGTCCGCGGGCAGGCGCGACAGCCGCAGCCTGCGCCCGAACGCATCCGTCACCTTCTCCCCGCGCTGCTCACACGCGGCGAGCGACTCCTTCCACAGCCGGGCAAGGCCCTGCGGATCCAACGTCTCGCCCTGGGGCGCTGTCTCCTCCCACTTGCGCGTGCGGGCATGCAGCTCCGTCAGCACCGCGTAGAAGGGCTCCGTCAGCTCCGCGTCCGGAGAGAAGGGGCTGGTCGCGTTCGCCGTCACGCGCTGCTCCAGCTCCTCCGGCTTCGGCACCTCCGTCACGCGCAGGAGCGCCGCCGCCGCGGCGTTCGCGCCCCGGATGCGCCCCATGGCCAGCGCCTGTCCGTCCAGCACCCCGAAGGCCGGAGAGGACACCGTGGGCGCGGGCCGCAGTCCCTCCAGCGCATCCGGTCCCGGCAGCGGCGCGAGCTGCGAGAGCGTCTCATCCACGCCGAAGAGCCCCACCGCCGCGGGCCCTTCCTTGCCGTCCACGACCGTGTGCACCTGGAGGTGCGCGAGCTCCCCGGGCGCGTACGCGGGCTTGTCCGGCGACACCTCCACCGCCAGCTGCGCGCGCGGCGCCACGTACACGCGCGCCTGCGCGGCCACGCCGTCCACGTGGGCCCAGCCCTCGAAGTCCGCGGGCAGCGTGAAGCGCGCCGAGCGCGAGGGCGCGTCCACCTTCTCCTTCAGCCGTGTGTTCCCCGCCACCAGCTCCAGCGTCCGGGGCAGCTCGCCCACGAAGCCCGGGCCGCGCAAGAGCTCCACCTTCACGGCCTCGCCCGCCTTCGCCAGCACCGGCGTCGCGCGCAGGCGCAGCGACGGCAGCCTCGCGGGACGCAGCACCAGCTTCGTGTCGCCCACGTCCTGGCCGTCCCACTTCGCCTTCACCTTCAGCTCGTAGCCCAGGAACGTGGTGGCCCGGGGCTGGAGGGTGCGCCCTTCACTCCACCCGGGCTGCGCGGTGAAGCGCACCACCCCCATGGAGCCTCCGACCGGCGAGCCGTCCGCCACCGGCTCCTCCGACTCCGCGGCCAGACGCAGCCGGGAGACGCGCTCCTTCAGGCACGGCAGCACCGACGCGGCGAGCCCGGAGCCGCCCGAGGCCAGCGGCAGCCAGGACAGCGCCACGTCCCGCTTTCCGCGCACCTGCCGCCACGTCATCACGGCGGGCAGCAGGGACGAGGACGACAGGTCCGAGGGCAGGCACGCGCGCGCATCCAGCGAGGGAACCGCCAGGGCCGCCTCCATCGCGCCCGTGTCCCCGGAGGCTTCCTGGACGGTGAACTGCAACGTGGGCAGGCCCGGATCCGACACGTGGAACTGGAGCACCAGCATCCGCTCCGCGCCGGACGTCAGGCCGCGCGTCCGCAGCACCGACGCGATGCACGTGCCCGTGCCCTCCTCCGCGCCCGCCACGTCCAGCACCTGTCCCGACGGGCCCACCCGCGCCGACAGCAACACCCGGCCGCCCGCCCCGGTGTTGGGGGTGACGAAGCGGGCGCAGGGGTGGAGGGCGGGCAGCAGGCGATCCAGCGCGAGCTGATCCGCGAGCGCGAGCTGCTGGCCTCCCCGGTCGTTCAGCAGGTCGCTCGACGCCGCCAGCGACACTGGCGGCGGGCGCGGCTTGGGCCGGACCGGCAGGGGCGGCACCACCACGTTCACCGCGGGGCCCGGGTCCAACTGGAAGGCGGCCACGCCGTCCTCGTCCGCCACCGCGCTCACGCCCGGGTCCTTGGGGTCCCACGCGCGCGTCACCGTCACCTCCGCGCCCGGCAGCACCCGGCCAGCCGCGGTGGTGGCGCGCAGGTAGACGCGGTTGTTGAAGCCCGCGACCAGCCCGTCCTCCAGCTCCGTCACCGCCGACACGGCCAGCGCGTCCTCGGACAAGAGGAGCGACACCGCGCCGCGCACCGGCTCGCCCGTGGCATCTCTCGCCTCCACGCGAGCGCTCAGCGTGGACTGTCCACGCAGGTCCGCGGGCACGCGCGGCAGCGTCAACCGGAAGCGGCCCGCGGCGTCCGTGCGCGCCTTCTTCGGCAGCTCGCCCTTGAGCCACTCCGTCGGCGGCGGCCACGCGCCCGCATGGCTCCACTCCAGCGCCACGTCCGTGTCCGCCACCGGCGCCCCGGACGCGTACGCCACCTCGCCCGTCACCTCCGGCGTCTCGTTGGCCCGCCAGAAGGGCTTCGGGCTCCGGGCCTCCAGCCGCATGCGCGGCAGCGTGAAGGGCTCCACCGTGAAGTGGGCTTCGCCGGACGCGCCACCGCTGGTCCACGCCACCGTCCAGTCGCCCGTGGGCGCGCCCCGGTCCAGCGGAAGGTCCCCGGCCACCACGCCCCAGGCACCCGCGGGCGCGCGCTCCTCCAGCACCACCTCGCCGGTGGGGTCCTTCACGAGCCACGTCCCCGGCCGTCCGTCGAGCGGCGACAGGTCCCGGGCCTTCAGCGCCACCGCGCGGAAGCGCACCCGGTGCCCGGGCTCATAGAGGGGACGGTCGGTCAGCACCCGCACCCGCGCCGGAGCGTACAGCGGCAGGGGCGCGTCCACCGTGTCGGTGCCCAGCGGCGTGGAGATGCGCGCGCGCAGCCGGTAGTCGCCATCCGGCACCTGGGGCAGCGTCACCGCCGCGTTGAGCGGACCGTCGCCGTCGCGCTTCCAGCTCGACTTCGCGTCCACCGGCAGGGGCGTCTGCTTGTCGGCCGCGTCCACCAGGAACAGCTCGGCGCTGCCCCGGCCCACGCGCCCACGCAGCGCCTGGCCGTCTTCATCCACCGCGTGCGCCTCCGCCCAGACGGACACCCGGCTGGAGGCGCCTCGCGCCAGTCCCTGGGCGGACAGCCCCGCCGTCTGGCGGAATTTGCCATCCGGGCAGCGGGCGATCTCCACGCCCTGGAAGGCCCAGGCGGACAGGCACCGTCCGGACGCCATGTAGAGCAGCCCTCCCCCCACGACCAACAGCCCCAGCCCCCCCGTCACCCACCGCCTGCGATGGTTGCGCACTGTCATGCATTCTCCCCGTTGAGCCACTGTACGCCGGAAAGCCCGGGGAAGGTCCCGACCCGCCACCTTCTGCCGCGCACGGGGGTGGGTGGGCTAGGGTGGCGCGCCATGGTCGCGCCGAAGAACCGTCCCCCGCAGGATGCCCTGCCTCCCCGCCTGGAAACGCTGCTCGAGTCCCTGATGGATCGGGACTTCGCCGCACGGCTGCGCAAGGTCTACCAGGCGGCGGCCATCGCCATCGACCGGTTGGGCCACCTGAACGTCGTGAAGTACGAGCCCACCACCGCCGAGGCCGACGACGGCGCGGACCTGTCCCTCTGGGAGACGATGGCCCCCGCCATCGGCGACACGCTGGTGGACGTCAACCGCCTGGTCGTCGCCATCCGCGACGCCTTCCCCCCGCCGGCCCGCCC